>JAPOVR010000109.1 GCA_026708005.1 Actinomycetes bacterium | reverse complement strand
CCCATCCCCGCAAACACTACCCCCCACCAGGCACACCACAACCAAACAACCAGCCCCCAACCCCGTCCTCTGGCTTAGCCCGGGCCGCTCACCCACCATCGAGCCGCCCGCCAAAACCGAGAAACCTGGGGCGCGAACCGCCGCGGGCGCGACCTTCAACCCCTGGGCTGCCTCCGAGAAGCAGCAACGACCCGCCAGGGCCCCTCTCCCAGCCCAGTCTCCCACAACCTCTACCTGTACGGGTAACCCCGGTGCAACAGACGAACAACGCAGCCCTCCGAGCGGAACACAAGATGGCTTCCCCAAGAAGCTTCTGTGCGGAATTCTGGCATGGATCTGTCTGCTCTTTCGGGAGCAGCATTCGCATCATACAATGGCCATAGCCTATACTGGTTCTTCCAGCAGTTTCTTTCTGCACTGTTCTCTGGTTCGCAAGTCCCAAGAGGTATCGGTTAAGCCAAGTCTTCTCCATTAGGAGGCTGCTGTTCTTACTCATACCGACCGTCGCAGGTTTGGTTTTCGCAACAACGGGTCGGAGCCTACAACAGAAATCTTGACTTTCAGTTGACGTTTTGCTACATGCATCCCCCCACTAGGGGACAGAGCTCCCGGCGCTAACCAATGGACAACAAGCTAGACCTGATAACCTTCGTCTTCCTGATTATCGGCTTCGCCTGCGTCATCTTCGTTATCCTTTTCCTGGCAGTCCGCGAACTCTTTTAGGAAGACCGGAACGGTGCTGTAAGCAAACAGGGCCCCCCACGCCCCTGGCACGAGCCCCTGCCGGCAAGCCACGGACGCAGTCCCCGGAAGCCACGCTCAACGGCCCGATGCGCCCGGTGCCGCGGAGGACCCGCTCGATGAGGCCAAAGCAGGCTACGCGTCAGATGGGAGAAAGCGCAGGCCCGCCCCGGTTGCGGCAGTCATCAGCGCATCAATGTCCGGTTCGAGCGCCTCGGGTGGCGGTGCGTCGCTCGTCTTGGCGACCGCGCCATCACGAAGCATCGTCTCGGAGCCCCCAGGCGAGGTGATGGCCAGCGCTCTCGCCTCGCCGTCACCGGTGTTGGTGAACGCGTGCACGAGCCCGCGCGGGATGAAGACCGTGTCGCCCGGCTCAGGCAAGGACAAAGGCTCGCGCTGGATCGACATCCACGAAGACGAACTCGACGAGGCCCGAATAGCCGTATGGGGGCGGCAGGCAGCCGCCCTTGCCCGGCTGGCACGGGTTCTGACAACCCGCCAAACCCGGCCCGCCAACCCCCCACAACCGCCCCACAGGCTGCTCCGACCCGGTTGTGCCCCCGGCCAGCCCAACAGCGACCGTCCCCTCAAGCTGGGCGTGACAGCAAACCCAAGGCATGGCTCGCTGCCCGCCCGCGGAGACAGCCCGGTCCACCACGACCACAGCGAACAAAGGCTCAGACAACCGGTTTGTCCGACACCACCCAGCCCCGCGGGACAACCACCCCCACCCGCGGAGCCGCTACCGTCATCACACACCCACCCCGACACCGTGACCCGGCACGCAACCCCCCACGCCAACGCCTCTGGAAAAGAGCCCAGCTAGATTATTCGGGCCGTTTCCATGATGGAAACAACACCCGGTTTGTGTCCGCGCCGAGTCCGCACATCCCGGTGAAACAGGGGCACCCCTGAAACAAGATTCCCCCTGTCCATACGGGAACCCGCACCACAAACACCCCCGCGAATAATCCGTGCGTTTTCTCGGCTACCCTCCCTCCCCCTCGGGTGGTGGGTGGGGGCGGGCTGCCCTTCACAGCGGCGGGGCGGCCCGCGGCGGCTGCTCCGAGGCTCGCCGCCACGGCCCGGGGCCCGTTAGCGGCGGTGCTGGGGATCGGCCGGGCGATGGCCCGTGGCTGGCCTGCGCGCCCGCCGGGCGAGGCCGGGCACCCACCCGCGCCACCCAGGAACACCGTCAAGTTCCCACGCGCGGCTTGCCCCACACTTCAGCACGACCACGCGGCCAGCCTGTCGGGCAGCACGACGAGAACGCTCCCGGCAGAGGCGCACCGCTGTCCCTGTCAACGACGGCCGGTCGGCGGGGGGCGCGACGTGAACCACTCAGGCCGAGCACCACGCGCGGGAGATGTCCCGGAGCTCCTGGCGGTAGCGCTCCCGTTCCCTAAGACTGACACCTCTGGGCCCTCCGCCGAGCGCGATACCGCCGAGGGCCCGTGGCTGACAGCTGCCGAAGGCAGCGCACGCCCAGGGCGCATGCCTTACCGGGCGCGCAGCGCTGCCGCCGATCCGGCATGCACACTACGTGGCCGTGACAGCCATTGCGTTCGCCTGCGGCGCCGGGTTCATGTATGGGGCACTGGGCGTTGCGGTCCGGACTGGCGCTGCAGCGTATGCCGCAGATCGGCGTCGCGGCCGTGGCGATCAACCTGCTCGCGCTCGTGGTCACAGCGATCATCGCGGCCGCGAGCGGCGCGACAGTCGACGATCTCAACCTCTCCGAGCTGTGGCCGTTTCTCGCCCTCGGCGCGGTCATTCCGGGCGTAACGCAGATCCTGTACGTCGGCGCCGTGGAGACGGCAGGAGCGACGCGCGCCCAGGTCATCCTCGCCACCTCGCCGCTCCTGGCGGCGCTCTTGGCCGTTGGCCTGCTCGGCGAGGCCTGGAATGCCGCGCTCGTGGTTGGAACGATCCTCGTCGTGCTCGGCGGTATGGCGCTTGCTGGGGATCGCGCGCGCCTGGCCGGCTTTCGAGCGATTGGCATCGTGCTCGCAGGAGCCACGGGCATCGCGATTGGGTCGCGCGACACCGCGACGAGGTGGGCCTTCACCGAGACCGAGGGAAACCCGGCGCTCAAGGCTGGGGTCGCGATCGCAGTTGGGGTCATCGTCGCGGTGGAGCTCAGCCAGGCCCGATCGCAGACGCGCTTCTCGCTTGGCGAGCTGCATCAGGCCGACAAGGTCTTCGCGCTCTCCGGCGCGCTGATGGCCGGAAGCTACGTGCTGGGCTTCGAGGCGCTCGACCGCGGCAGCGTCACGGTGGTCTCGCCGCTAATCGGCACCTACGCGCTGTCGACGGTGTTGCTCTCAGCGCTCATGCCGCAAGCCGCCGAGGCCGCGAGCAAGAGGCTCGTGCTCGCTGCCGCCCTCGTCGTGGCCGGAGCCGCCCTCGTCTCGAGCTTCCGCGAAAGAGATGTTCCCGTGCCTGTGCAGGCTGCGGCCGCCGCGTTCCGAGCTGAGGCACCGACCGAGCATACACGGGCCCAGCACCCCCTGCTGGTGTCTACGTGTACGAAACGGACGGGTCTGAGTCGATCGACCTGCCGCTCGGCACGACGCACGAGTACCCGAACGTGACGACGACGGTCCGCTACAGCGAGTGTGGGTTCCTCGAGCGAGGGGACGCGTTCCCAGGACGCGCGACCGAGCGGCACTTCGGCGTGACAGAGTCCGGCCTCGAGCTCGCACTCTACGCCGGTCGGCACGAGCTCTTGGGACGAGTCGACAGGAACCGGTACGTCTGCGATTAGCCGGCGCTCGTCGCGCCCGCGTAACCGACGATCGGAGAGACGTGGAGGTCCAGCTGCACGGCGAGCGCGATCACCGAGACCCGGCGGGCAGCAGTCGTGGGGCTCGAAGCGGTCGACATCGACGGCAAGGCCTCCGAGACCGTCCACGTGCGCTTTCGCACGGAGCTCGTGGGCCCAACGCACGGCACGAGCTCGAAAGAGCTCTGGCTGCGCACATCTGACCACGCGCTCGTGAGAGAGCGCATCATGAGCGACAACTCCACCCGGGACCCCCCTGGGCGACATGCGCTACGCCGACCTGTACGAGCGCAGGCTCGCCGAGCGCGAGCCTCGACGCTGGCGACTACTCGCCCTCCACGAGATCGCCGACCAGCCGCAGGAGCGCGCGATCGGAGCCCGCTGGACCGAGCAGAGATAGCCCGATAGGGCAGCTGTCGACCTCGGCAAGCGGCATGCTGATCTGGGGCAGCTCCGCGATGCCAGCGCTGCAGGTCAGCTGCATCGTGCGCGTGCGGTACTCCTCGAGCTGATCCGGCAGCGAGGCCAGCCTTGGCGCCCCGCTCGGAGCGCTTGGCAGGCAGAGGACCGTGCCCTCGGGCAGCAGCTCGGTGAGGCGCGCGCGAGCCGCCTCGCAAATCGGCCCCGCCTGCGCTTCCTCCGCCTCGCTCACGGTGGAAGCCCACTCGAAGCGCTCCCTCAAACCAGGCCCGAAGGCCGGTCGCGTGCGCTCGATCCACCGACCGTGCGCGCGCCAGATCTCGCGCGCCTGGAGAATGCGCCACGCGGCAGCCCACTCGACCAGCCCGTCGGGTGCCACGACCACGTCATCCCGCTCGCTGAACCGCGCCGCGATGCCCTCTACCACCGGCGCGAGCGCGGCGTCCGCCGCCTCATCAGCCGCGGCGAACGCGTCGCGTGCGACCAGCAGGCGGGTAGGCACCCGGGCTGGCTCGCCGGCCAGGTAGACCCGCCCCACGCGCTCGAGTAAGCCTGCGTCCCGCGCGAACCACCCCACGGTGTCGAAGCTCGGCGCGAGCGGCACGGCATTCGCGAGCGAAATGCGCCCGTGCGTCGTGCGGATTCCGTAGATCCCGCAGTTCGAGGCGGGCACGCGAACCGATCCGCCGGTGTCCGAGCCGACGCTGAAGTCGACGAGATGGCCGGCAACCGCCGAGGCAGAGCCAGAGGAGGAGCCCCCCGGGACGCGCCCGGGCGCGCTCGGGTTGGTCGGCGTTCCGTAGTGGGCGTTCTCGCCCAGCAGGCTGTACGCAAGCTCATCAGTGTGGGTCTTGCCGACCAGCGTTGCCCCGGCATCCAGCAGCACCCGAGCGGCGGGCGCGGTCTCAGCCGCTGGCCCGTGCGTGCGCGCCCAGTCGGGGCTGCCGGCGCGCGTCACGAACCCCGCGACATCGTAGAGATCTTTGAGGCCGAAGCGCAGGCCCGCTAGCGGGCCCGCCCCGGCGCCTGCAACCACGACGCGCTCGTCTGTGAACGCGCCGAGCGGATCGTCTGGTCTCGCTGCCGGTGACTCCACCCGCCATGCATCCTAGGGCTCTTCGGAGCACGTGCGGGAGGCACGGGCGCACGGCTCCTTGCGGCGTCGCGCCCCACCATGGTCGCCCCCTCGACCGTCTGCTTCGCCCCCGGCCGCGTCGGCATCCGCGGTGCAGCCGGATCATCCCACGCCGCCGCTAAGATGCAGTGAGAGATGTTCTGCCGGCACGCTGGCGGAGTTGGTAACACGTTCTGCACCCCGGAAGGAGGCACGCGATGGGTCTCTTCAAGTCCGAGTCGAAGAGCCGGAAGAAGTGGCTTATCCCGCTCGCCGCGCTCGGCGCGATCGCAGCGGCAATCGGGTTCAAGAGGCGCCGAGCTTCCGGCGACTCCTAGTCACCGGCGAAGAGCTCGACCTCCGCACCGGGCGGCAGGGCAGCGAGCAGCGTCGTTTCCCATGCTCGTCTTGGTGCGGGAGGTTGAGCGCTGATAGCCGGACGACCACCTGGCTTTGACGGGTATGCTCGTGCGGAGGCGCCTCGCTGAGCGGCAGGGCTCAACACCAGAGCGCCGCGCCAGAAGTTGGCACCTTGCTCCGGCACCTCTGGAGGCTCACGAGAACGGGGCGGCGAGATCTGGGTCAGGCGCACTGGCGCTACGCATGCGCCGCCAGCCGGCGTGAGGCAACGGTAAACGCCACGAGCCCCGCACCGACCACCGCGGCCGCGACCAGCCATGTCATCGCCCACGAGTCCGTCCCATCGACCAGCATCCCCAAGAGCGGCGGAACCAGCAGCGCCCCCGCATAGCTGAAGAACAGCACCGCGCCGGTGGCGCGGCCGACGCTCGTCGCCGGCACACTCTCCGCGGCAACCGTCACGTACACCGTGTTCCAGCCCAGCGCACAGAAGCCGAGCACGAACAGCACGGGCCAGAGAACGGGCTGCGCTCCCACAACCGACAGCACGGCGAGCGCTGCACCAGCACCCACCGCGGCGAGCTGGAGGGTCGCGAACCGCGATTGCACGAGGCGATCGGAGATCACCCCCCAGACGATCCGGCCGATCATGCCGCCTGCAAGCGTCACAGCGATAGCCAGGCCGGCCGTGGTCGCGCTGAGCGCGTGCTGGTCGATGAGGTAGATGGCCATCAGCCCGACAACCGACAGCTGAACACCGGCCATGAAGAAGCCGTAAGAGCCCATGCCGAGCAGCGACGCTGCCCGGATCGGCTCGGTCGCTACCTTCTGAGGTGACGCCGCCCCGACTCCGCCCGCCCAGTAGCCAAGCAGGCCAACCGCGGCGCACGTGGCGATTGGCACAACTACCGCCACCCGCCAGCCCGCGGCCTCCGCGACGCTCGGGAGCACGAGGCCGCCAAGCAGGCCGCCTACCGCAAAACCGGTCTGCTTGATGCCCATCACCAGGCCCCGCCGCCGCCGCGGCACGTTCGCAGACACGAGCACGTTCGTCGCGGGGTCGCCCGCACCCATCGCGAAGCCGTTCAGCGCGATCGCGAGGTAGAAGACGGCCACCGACGGAGCGCCCGCGACCAGGCCCAGAGCAGCGGCTTGGAGAAGGAGCGTCGCACCGAGCATGCGGCCTGCGGAGACACGGTCGGTCAGGCGTCCGCCCGGCACCGTCGCGATGATCGCGCCCACGAAGACGAGGCCCATGATCCCGCCGACCCCGAACCCGGAGAGGCTGAACTCGTCGCGCACGAACGGCGAGAGTGACGCGAATCCGATCGCACCGAACGCCGCTGCGGTCTTGCCGGTGAGCGCAAGCGTCAGCTCGAGCCGCACCGCGCCCTCACCAAGGAACGACCGGCTCATGCGCTCATCGCCGCCACGGCCTGCCACCGGCGCTTCCGTGCCGCCCGTGAGCCTTCAGGACAGTTGCGCCCGAGCGCTCTCGGTGCTCCTCGCAGCGATGTCCTTCCGGCCTCTCCACGGCTCAGACAGTAGCGAGCCCCACACCGCCCACCCCCGCAGGGCGCTGCGCGAGCCTCTGCGAACGCTGGTCGCTTCAGCTCTCTCGGCCTGTTCAGCTCTCTCGACCTGATGCCCGCACGGTGTCGCCAATCCAGGTTGCGATCGAGGAGGCCAACGACTCCATGATCGCCTTGCCCGCCTCGGCCGTCGCGCCGCGCGGGTCGCCGAGGACGCCGTTCGTGCTGACCGCCTTGACGCCATCGACGAAGAGGCGGTCCAACCAGCCCTCCTCGGCTGTCACGCAACCCGTGGCGCCCTCGTGGGGACCAACCAGATCGGGGAACAGGTACAGCCCCTGGCTCGTCTCAAGCAGCCCCGCATGGACGTCAGTCTCGACCGCCTCGAGCCCGACCGCGCGAGCGCCAGCGCGCATCGCGTCCAGGTAGAGCTCGAAGTCGGCAAACGCGTGGAGGCGCGCCCCCTGACCTCGCTCGCTTCGTGCCTTCGCGTACTCGCCCAGGAACGCGAAGTTCCCCCCGTGCGCCGAGATCAGGAAAACGTGCTGCACGCCGAGCGCCAGAGCGGCAGCCAAGTAGGCATCATGGACGGCCTCGAACGCCTCGCGCGACAGGTCGACCGTCCCGGGAAAGCCGAGGTGATGCCACGAGAGGGCGGGCGCGACCGTCGGTGCGACGAGCAGGGGCTCGGGAAGGCGCGCCGCGACAAGTCGGCCAAGGGCGGTCGCGATGAACGTGTCGGTGCCAAGCGGCAAGTGCGGGCCATGCTGCTCGAGCGAGCCGCTGTGGATCAAGAGCGGTGCACCGCGGGCCGCGTGGTGTGCAGCCTCCGCCGATGTACTCCTCGCAAGCTCGACGAGCGCCATCGACCGCCCACTGTAGCCGGGCCCGGAAGCCGGGTGGCTGATTTGGGGCTCCTCTCACACCTCCTTGGCGGTGATCCTCCTCTCGCAGCCAGCCCTAGACTGCGGTATCGGGTCAACGACGGCCGATCGCCCCAATCGCGCAGCGGGCGAGGGCCGCCCAGCCAAGGAGGATGATCGTGGCCACTGAAGATGCGCCAATCGCCGCCCACAACGCGGAGTTTCGCAAGGTCACCAAGAGCCCCTTCGGGCCCGACGACGAGATCGGGATGTTGAACCTGATCACGCCCGAGTCCCGAGCCCGCATCATGGCCGAGGCCGACGCCACGACGATGTTCGACCTCTCCGTCGAGTTCTTCCAAGGAATGCCATCATGGACGGCCTTTGGCGATCCCCCCTACCAGATCTGGATGACCCATACCCCGGAGGGGCAGAAGGTCGACAACCGCCGCACCGGCAGGCCAACGTACGACTACCAGGATTACTCGGGCGACGCCATCTCGATGTATACGCACTGCGGCACGCACATTGACACGCTGAACCACTATGGCTACAACGGCCAGATCTGGAACTGCTTCTCGGCGGCCGAGAACTTCGGCGCCCGCCACTGGCACGTCTGCGGGGCCGAGAAGCAGCCGCCGATCATCGCGCGCGGCGTGCTCATCGACGTCCCACGCGCGCTCGGCGTCGATCCGCTGCCCGACTCCTACGGGATCAGCGCTGATGATCTGCGCGCGGCGCTCGACGGGCAGGGGACGAGCCTCGAGCCCGGTGATGTTGTCCTCATCCGCACGGGCCAGATGGCCGCCTGGCCGGATGCCGAGGCCTACCTCACGAACGAGTCTGGCCTCAACCTCGAAGCGGCCACGTTCCTCGCGGAGGCAGGTGCGATCGTGATCGGCGGCGACAACGTCGGGCTCGAGCAGATGCCCTCGACGGTGCCGGACAACTGGCTGCCGGTGCACTGCTACCTCCTCGCCGAGGCCGGCGTCGCGATCATGGAGATCGTCAACTGCGACGAGATCGCTGAGGCCGAGCTCTACGAGTTCGCGTTCTTCGCGGCGACCATGCCGCTGCGCGGCGCCACCGGCGCACCGCTCAGGCCGGTTGTGTTCCCGCTGCGCGGTTAGGCGGAACTCGGCGCGGCCCTTCGGTCTCGTCGGTCTGGCCGCGCGAGCTGCCGCCCCCACGAGCGCGCCGCCAAGACAGCAAGGCCAACGGGCGGCTCGGTCGGCGTGGCGGCCGGCTGTTGCCGCGGCGGCTGTTGGTGGCGGGCCCGCGCAGCCCCGGCGGATCGGAGAGCCTGCTTGCTGGCGAGCTCTTGGTAGCTCCCTCGGGCCGCGGGGCCGAGCCGGCAGGCAGACCACGGCAGTGCTCCCTGGGGCATGCGCGGCTGATCGAGCCGGGGGTCGCCCGCCCGGGCGAGGCCGGATGGCAGCGCTCTCTGGGATGCGGGGGATGATCGGGCCGAATCGCCCGCCGGCGAGGCGAAGCTGCTGGCGGTAAACGACGGCCTCAAAGGATGGCAACCCACCCACCACCCACCACCTGGGGGAGGGTATCCGAGATATGCGCGCAGCTTGCGCACGACCTGTCACAAGAGCGATACGAACCTGTGCCAACTCTGCATCGTCGCGCGCGACGGTCGCGCGTTGACATCCCCAGTCGTTGGGACGCAGGCACACGGCAGCTCTTGCGGTTGCTCTTGGCTCCTGCCCCCACGCCACCGCCAAGACGATCGGGGCCCTCCTTCACAGGCTTTCCAGGCTTTCGCCGCACCCGGCCACTTGGGCACCACCAGCCCACAAGGAGACCCGAGCGGTAGACCCGAGCGGTCGAACGTGCCGAGGAGTGAGCGCTCGCTATCCGCGGTCGATCCACGCAACTGCCCGAACCGGGCAGCCGCTGAGCCCGGGCACGTTGAGCGGGAGCGCCGCGAACCGAAAGCGCCTTCCCTTGATCAGCTCGAGGTTCCAGAGGCCCTCGATGATGTACACGTCGTGCTTCAGCAGCGCCTGGTGCGTGGGCCACGAGGGCAGGTTCGTGGTGTTCTTGTCGTACCAGCTGTAGGTGAAGAGCCCATCCGGCACGTGCTCGATGCCCGCGGGCTCGCAGCCCACAGCATGAACGCCGCGCTCGACGAGCCACTCGGCAGCCTCGACCGTGAGATACGTCTGCCGCATCCGCGTCTTCGCCGACACGTCCTGCCAACCCGAGTAGACGAGCACGATGTCGCCGGGCTCGATCGCTGGCTCGGCCGTGGCGAAGTCCTCCGCTGTGTAGCCGTAGTCGACGTCGCCTCGGTGCAGATCGAGACAGACCGCCTCGCCGATCAGCCGGCTGACGTCGACCGCGGCCAGATCCGCGCCGCCCTCAACCGTGTGGATTGGCGCGTCCATGTGCGTGCCGAGGTGATCCGGCAACGTGATCAGGCAGTTCGTGCCGTTGCTGTTCGACCAGTCACTGACGTAGCGAATCTCGAAGCCCTTGTGGTGCTCATGGAGGTCGCCGAGGAGGGCCTTCGGCGTCTCAGCGCTCAGCGGCCGCGAGAGGTCGATCAGGTCAAATGTCCAACGCTCCATACCACTTCCTCCTCCTGGCGGCGTCCGCCGGCCGCTGACGCACGGGCCTCAACACCCAGGGCCGCTGCACGAACTGGGCGCTCAGGCACCTCACCGAGCGAGCGCTGCCTCACCCTCGCGGTGCGCAGCTGCCAGTCGCCGGCCCAGCAGTCGCCCAAAGCTCAGCGCCGGGGTCACGGACATGCCGCCCGCATAGGAGTTCCCCATCAGCGCGCCACAACCAAGCACCTCGCCCGCCGCGTAGAGGTTGGCGATGGGCCGTCCCCCTTCGTCGAGCACCCGCAGCTGGCCATCAACGGTCAGACCGGCAAAGCCGACCACCGTTCCGGCAACCATCGCGATCGCGTAGTACGGAACGGTGGTCAACTCAGCCCCGAACTGCGTGCGGCCGACCGGGTCGTTGCCCGAGCGCACGGCGGCGTTGTACACCTGCACCGTTCGCTCGAGCCTAGCAGCATCGATACCGGCAGCGCGTGCGAGCTCGGCGAGGCTGTCGGCTCTCCACGCCCGCCGTGCACGGGTTGCCTCCGCGCGCAGCATGTCGGCGCTCCAGCCCACCACCACCGGGCTTTCATCATCGATCGCCGCCTCATCGAGCACGATCCACGCCCGGCCACCCTGCTCAACGAGCGCTCGCTCCCGGGCATCGGCGCTCGGCTCATCCTCGGCCTGGAAGCGCTCGCCCCGCACGTTGACGACGATCTCGCGTGGCGGACGGTACTGCGGGATGAGATTGCCGAACGCCTCCCAAACGTCCGTGCGTCCTTCCTCCCCTGCGTCTGGGATACAGCCGTGCGTCGGCAGGAAGAGATCCGCCCCGCGCATGGCTGCGCCAATCTCCCTCGCCGCGAGCAGGCCGTCTCCCGTCGAGGTATGCCGTGCACCGAGCAGGCAGTCCATGCCCGGGTGGAGCTCGGCCCAGAGTTGGGGGCTCGACGCGTAGCCGCCCGTCGCAAGCACCGTGGCCGAGGCACGAAACTCAACGGAGCCGCGCGGGCTGTGTGCGCGCACGCCCGTGACCGCCCCCGCCTCGACGGTGAACCCGACGAGACGGTGGTCGAGAAACAGCTCGACGTTACCGTCCGCAACCGCTTGCTCGAAGACCGGCTTGATGGTCTTGAGAATCGACACCCCCATCTCAGCGCCCCAGGAGGTGCGGGCCTTTGAGTAGGGCTCGTGGCCGTAGTAGACGATCGGCATGTCGTCGGGAAACGGGAAGCCGAGGTCGTCGAGCCAGTCGAGCGTGACCGGAGCCTCGTCGACCGCGAGGCGCACGAGGACGGGATCGTTCTTCCTATGCCCAAGCTGCATGACCTCGTCGAAGTGCGCATCCGGCGAGTCGTCGATCTGCTTCTCGATCTGTCGGCGCGAGCCTGCACCGCTCATCTGGCCCGCGGACAGGTGCAGGGTGCCGCCGATCTCGGAATCCTTCTCGAGAACGCACACGCGTGCGCCAGCCTCAGCGGCGGCAATGGCACACGGCATGCCCGTCGTGCCTGCGCCAACGATGATGAGATCCCAGCTGCCCGCTGCCGTCATGCCCGCCTCCTCCTTCGGTGTCATCCTCCTCCTATCAGAGAATGCCCTCGCTTACCAACCCGGCGGGCCCCTGCCGTGCAGCCGCAGAGGATACGGGGCCTGGTACGGAAGGGGCAGACGGCTGCGCGCTTTCCTGGGGCAGCTGCGATCAAGAGCCGCCGTCACAGGCCATCGCGATAGGCGACCCGACGCCGGAGGGGCCGCTCAGCCGGTTGGAGGAGCCATAGAGCTGTTGGAAGGGCCACCGAGCCACCCGAAGGGACAGCCCGCCCCTACCCACCACCCGGGTGAGGTTACCCCTGAAGAGCGCACAGCTTTCGCACGAATGTCACACACGTGTACGAAACTGCAACGGTTCTGCGCAGCCGGACTGCCGGCTCCCCTCCCCCGGGCACGCCCTTCGCGCCTCGACGGGGAGCCACAGCCAACCCCGGTTGCGCCTCCCCCCCGGCGGCTCGCGCAGCTCCCCGAGGTCGGCAACAGCGCATCGCGAGAGGGCCGCATGCCGCGCGCGCGGCATGCACAGAGAGCCACAGAGAGCCTTCGCGTAGCCGCCGAGCCACCTGAGCCCGATCCAGCTTGGCTCACGATCCACGACGCTGGGCCGCAGCCTCCGCCCTATCTGAGCGCGATCCGGCTACCTCCCTGCCTCCACCCCCTCCCTCTTCGGACGCCCTGCCCGCACAGTGCGCGAGCCGGTTCCCGTACGAAACCTCTGCAGGAGCCGCTACTGTAGGTCGCCGATGCTCCCCACAACCACCCCCTATGCCGCATGAAGGCCGTCGATCTCTTCATGGCCGCAGCGACACTCGCCCTCATGGCGGTGCTTGCCGTCGGCCTGCTCCTGTGGGGATACCCCGACGACACCCAGCACGAGCGCTAGACAACCCCGTCTCGCGTCTCGTGCGCAGGTGCCGAGGCGCTCAGCCGGCCTTGGCCGACGGCCTGCCGGCTCGCTCCGAGCCGAAGTCGAAGACCGGCAGTGGGGCCGGGCGCTCAGCCGCGATCATCGATCGCAGCCGCTCGGTCTCGGCGCCATCGACAGAGCCTCCGTCCTCAGAGAGCGCCACGCCGTAGTCAACGCGCGCCCGCTCGGCCGAGACGAGCCCTCGCCTGACATCCCGTTGGACGGCCTCGGGAGCACGCGTCAGGGGATCAGACCACCCCCCGCCGCCCGCGGTGAGGTAGGCAAGCCGGTCGCCCGGCTCGACCCTGAGAAAGTCGAGCTTCGAGGGGAGCTCCTCGCGGGCTCCATCCCGCCGCAGCAGGATCTTGCGCGAGCACTCCGCAGCCTTGCCCCCGCCAATTCCCCACGGCCTTGAGATCGCGCGGTCGTCATGAATCGACACCTCGCCCGCGGCCAGGAACTCGTAGAGCTTGTCGACGCCGTTGCCGCCACGATGATGCCCTGCCCCGCCTGAGTCGGTGCGCGCACGGAGATGCACCACGCGCAGCGGGAAGTAGCTCTCCGCGTACTCGACGGGAATCGAGGTGACATGGGGCCACCAGGCATGGACATCCATCCCGTCGCCAACCGGCCTGCCAGGAATCCCCCCGTAGTTGATCTCGTAGAAGAAGAAGAACTCGCCGTCCGCATCGGTGCCCGAGTAGAGGAAGTGCGGGCTTGAGCCGCAGGCCGCCCCGGTCGCCAGATCGGGCGTCTGCTGGGCCAGCGTCCCAGCGAGTACATCGAAGATGCGAGCGAGCGTGTGCGAGCGGTTTGAGAGCGGAGCCGGGAAGTCGGGCTGGATCACCGAGCCCTCGGGAAACTCGATCTCGAAGCAGTCGTTGTAGCCGTGGTTGAAGAGGATCTGCGGGTCGAGTGCCATGATCAGCACGATCCCCGTGACCATCTTGAACATGTTCTGACCCATGTAGAGGTTGATGGGCCCTTCGGCCTGGGGTGAGCTGCCTGAGAAGTCGAGGACCGCCTTGCCATCGCGCCGCCCGAGCGAGAGCCGGATCGTGAACGGCCCGTTCCCGCGGCCGTCGTCGTCGACGACGTCCTCGAACACCAAGGGCTCCTCGGGAATGAAACGCTCGATCATCAGCTCCGCGGCTGCGCGGGTGCGGTCGAGCAGCTCCTGGCAGGCGCGTCGGTACGTCTCGACCCCGAAGCGCTCGCATAGCTCGATGACGCGGAGCTCGGCCGCTCGCGTGGCGGCCGCGAGGGCGAGCGTGTCCGCTACGGTCAGCTCCGGCGTTCGCGAATTGCGCGCGAGAATGGCGACGATCGGTTCGGCGAGCTTCCCCCGCTCGTAGAGCTTGACGGGCGGGAAGCGGATGCCCTCCTCGAAGATCGAGCGCGACTGGGCAGGCATCGAGCCAGGAACAGCGCCGCCGATGTCCATCAGATTTCCTAGCTGGGAGGCAAAGCCGACGAGCTCGTCCTCCCAGAAGATCGGGCGCAGCACCAGCATGTCAGGCGTGTGCTGAACCGCACCGGCGACGAGGTACGGGTCGTTCATGATCAGCACGTCCCCGGGGGCGAGGTCCTCCTTTGGGTAGTCCTCGAAGAACTCCGCCAGCGGCCAGCCGAACTGCCCCGCCAGCATCCGTCCATGCTCGTCGGCAAGCAACGGAAACGAGTCGTGCTCCTCGCGGATGACAGTCGACATCGCGGCGCGGAAGATGACAGCGTCCATCTCGCGGCGGATGTTCTTGAGGGCGTTCTCGATGATGTCGATCACGATCGGCGACTCGCCGTGCCGCTCGAGCGCCACCTCCTGGGCGGCCGCGTCGATGATCAGGTTGAGCTGGTCATCCACACGCGCTGCGTAGCCGGGTGGGACGAACGTCGTCGAGTCGGCCTGCACGACGATCGCCGGCCCGGCCAGCCTGTGCCCGACTCCCAGCCGATCGCGGTTGACGAGCGCCGCCTCGTGCCAGATGCCGCGGTAGTAGATCCTCTGCGTACCAAGGTGCGACTGATCATCCGCCTCCTCCGCGGGCGGCTGACCGACGGGCTCTGCCAGCTGCGAGGCCCCGACAGCAATCGCGCGGAGGTTCACGATCTCGCAGTCGCTGTCGAGCCGGAAGCCGTACTCGCGCTCATGGCGCGCCGCGAAGACCTTCGCCGCCTCCGAGAGATCGATCGAGGTCGGGTCGACCGCCACGGGAATCTCGAGCCCCTGCTTGTGGTACCGAACATCCAGCTCGAAGCGCACGTGTTGATCGGCCTCGACCACACCCTCCTGGCTGAGCCAGTCGGCGGCCTGTCGGCCGAGCTCCTCCAGGCGGTCTGCCAGCTCTGCCACAGCGAGCGTGCTGATGCGGCGGATGAACGTCTCGGCGAACTCGCTACGAAACGCGGAGGTGGCATCGCCGAGCGCGCAGAGCACGCCAGGCGTGGGCGGAATGATGACCGGGAAGCAGCCCAAGAGCTCGGCCAGCGCCGTCGCGTGCAGGGGCCCGGCGCCGCCGAACCCCACGAGCGCGAAGTCCCGCGGATCGTGGCCACGCTCGACGGAGACCAGGCGCAGCGCACCAACCATGCTCTCGTTGACGACGTCGATGATTCCCTCCGCGGCCTGCTCGACCGTGAAGGCGAGCGCGTCGGCAACCCTCCCAACCGCCTGGCGCGCCAGCTCGACGTCCATCGACATCTCGCCGCCCAGAAGCTCGGCGGGCAAGTAGCCGAGCACGAGGTTCGCGTCCGTGACGGTCGCGAGTTCTCCTCCACGCCCGTACGCGGCGGGCCCCGGGTCAGCCCCCGCGCTCTCTGGCCCAACCCGCAGCGCCCCGGTCACCTCGGGAACGTGCGCGATCGAGCCTCCGCCGGCACCGACCGACCGCACGTCGATCGCGGGCGACTTGAGCGGAAACTCGCCGAGGCGTGTCTCACGCGTGATCGTTGGCTCCCCGTCGAGGCAGAGCGCCACGTCCGTGGATGTCCCCCCCATGTCGAGGGAGAGGAAGCTGGGGTAGCCGGCTGCCCGCGCAACCCTCGCCGCGCCCATGACCCCGCCGGCTGGCCCGGAGAACAGGGTGTGAACCGGCTTCTCGGCAGCCGCGGTCACGGTCATCAACCCGCCGTCAGAGCGCAGGATCGAGAGTGGCGCCTGCACGCCCTCCTCCCTGAGCTTGACGCTCATCGCGTGCAGGTACTCGACCAGCCCTGGCCGCACGTACGCGTTCATGACGACGACGTTCGTCCGCTCGTACTCGCGGAACTCGGGCAGAACCTCCGAGGACAGCGAGACAGGGACGTCGGGGTGGCGCTGCGCGATGAGCTCCCGCAGCCGCCGCTCATGCGCCGGGTTCGCGTAGCTGTTGATCAGGGAGATCGCGATCGCACCAACACCGCTCGCGACCAGCTCGTCGACGGAAGCCGCACACCTAGCCTCGTCGAGCGGGATAACCACCTCGCCATGTGCCCCCGTACGCTCGCGGATGCCACGGGTGTCCTCAAGCGACGCGAGCGGCTCGGGCTTGATCATCGTCACCCACCCCGAGAGCGGCCCCGGCGTCTCGCCCCGAGCGAGGTGCAGGACCTGCTCGAACCCCTCGGTCGTGAGCAGGCCGACCCGCGCGCCCCGCCCCTGCAGGACGGCGTTGGTGGCCACGGTCGTGCCGTGCATGACGCGGGCAACCCCGGCGGGGTCGACACCAGCGTCCGCCAGCAGCCTCGTCAGCCCTCCGAGCGCCCCGCGCGATGGGTCATCGGTGCTCGAGGGGACCTTCGCGACGTGGCTCTCCCCGCTCCCCTCATCGACGAGCAGCAGATCGGTGAACGTTCCACCAACGTCGATACCAACGCGCTGCGCCACTTAGGAGGCGACCTCGACCACCTGCTCGATCTTCCCGCGTGCCGCTCGCCAGACTGAGAGGACGTCTTCGGCGAGGCAGACATCGTGGCGTCGGCGCTGCACGAGCAGCGACGCCTCGTGCTGCTCCTTGTCGAACGCGGCCACGCAGTCCTCGACGAGCACGTTGTAGTAGTCGTGGTAGGAAGCATCGCGGTACGTCGCCTCGATGCATCCCGGCGTCTGCTCACCGATCACCACCACCGTCTCGATGCCGCTCCCGCGCAGGATCAGATCGAGGTCGGTGCCACGGAACGCGCTCGATCGATGCTTCGTGACCACGGGCTCGCCAGGAAGCGGCGCAACCTCCGGCGAGAACTCCGCGCCCCAGGTGCCCTCGAGGAAGAAGTCCGAGCCGAGCATGGTCCCCTTGGCCCTGATCCAGGAGGGCGAGTCGCTCTGCCCGTCCGGGAGCGTGATCGTCTCGATATGCACAATCATGACCCCCAGGCGCCGGGTTTCGGTCAGGAACGCCTGGCAGCGCGGGAGGATCTCGAGCATGCCCGAGATGTCGTTGCCCGCGGCCGCAATCATCCCGTCGGGATGCATCGCGTCGTTCTGCATGTCGACCGAGACGACGGCGCAGATGTCTGGCTGGAGCACCTCGTCCAACGTCTCCCGAACCAGCTTGCCATGAACCTCTCGCATTGCTCCTCCTCGACTTGTCGCGTGAAGCATGTCACGCCTCACGGGGACGCGCTCCGGTCGTCTGCCCAGCGGATCCCTCGCCCTGGTGCCTCGCGTCGGAACGCGCCCGAGCCCTCGTGAGCCCTTCGCGGCGGTGGCTCGCGTCGGAACGTACCCGAGCCCACCCGAGCTCCCGCGCGCTGGCCAGCCCGCCGCTTTCTCCGTCGGCAGCTGGACGGTCATGCAAGAACGGACCCGAGGGGCCCGCTCCACAAGCGACCGCGCACCCACCCAGATCTGACACCCACGCCACCCACCGCCACGAACCCAACGGCAATGCCGAACCACCCCTCTCCCCTCGACGCGTTGCCTCGCGGGTCCGTACTGCTTCGCACGGGACTGCCCTGGCCAGGCGGGACTACGACGGTTACCCCAACGTCCGCGTCCCAGCCGGGGGGCGCGCCCGAGCAGAGTTGCCCCGCCTCCACGTCCCGGCCGGGCGGCGCGTTTGCTGCCCGGACCTCGCTTTACAGCCACCGGCAAGTTGCCCCAACGTCCGCGCCACGGCTGGACGGCGCGGCCGGGCTATGCGGCCAGGCGGCGCGGCCGAGCGGAGTTGGCACAGTTTCGTGACGCTTCTGTGACAGCTCGTGCGCAAGCTGTGCGCCTCTGCGCGCTACCCTCGCCCGGTTGGCGGTTGGGGGCGGGCCGCTCTCCACGGCGGGGAGCGCGCGACAGGCCGGCGTGAGCAGGCACCTGCACAGCAGCTTGCCGGCAGGCCCCACACTGCCAGCCACCGCGCTCCGAGGAGCGTGCCACGCGCCCGCGGGACGGACCCACGGGGCCGGTGCCCAGCTCAACCGCCGCGGACACAGCGCCCCACGCGCCCGCGGAACGGAACGGTACGCGGCCGGTTACGACTCCGATAACCGGCTGCGAACGCCCAACGCGCCCGCGGGACGACCGGCCCATAGCCGAGGATGGACATGCGCTCTCCACGGCTCCACCCGCCACGAAGCTGCCCTAGACAGCAGGCCGAGTAACCTAGCTCGGCTCTCCACCGCGAGCAGGCAGGTGCGCCTTCATGCCCTGGTCCGAGCTGTCCCGAACCCTCGCGCCCTGGCCGGCCTGTCATCCCGTGCTGCAGATCGTGCTCGTGCGGCAGCCGACGAGGAAAGCACGCTGCACAGCTGCGCAGAGCCGGTCATCAACTAGGGTGGGCCCGTGGTCTCGATCGCAGTCGATATCGGCGGCACGTTCACGGATGTCGTGCTATCGGACTCTGCCACCGGAGGGCTGTACGCCGTCAAGGTCCCGAGCACGCCCGAGCTCCCGATCGAGGCGGTTCGAGCCGGCGCGACGCGGGCGCTCGACGAAGCCGGCCGCGCCCCCTCGGCTGTCGAGCGCTTCGTGCATGGGACAACGGTCGGCACGAACGCCGTCCTCGAGCGCAAGGGAGCCCGTGTCGCCCTCCTGGCGACCGAGGGGTTCGAGGATGTGCTCGAGATCGGACGGCTGAAGCGGCACGACATCTACGACCTGTTCGTCGGGACACAGACGCCCGTCTTCCTCGCGCCGCGGCGGCGGCGCCGAGGGATCAGGGAGCGGCTTGCGGCCGATGGCGCCGTCGTCAGCCCACTCGACGAGGATCACGCGCGCGGTGTCATCGAGGAGCTTCACCTTGGGGCGCGCCCCGACGCGTTCGCCGTCTCGCTCCTGCACTCCTTCCGCAACGCGGCGCACGAGAAGCGGGTCCGCGAGCTGATCAGCGAGCTCGCGCCCGCCGTCGGCGTGTCGCTCTCGTCCGAGATCGACCCGATGTTCCGCGAGTACGAGCGCACGGTGGTGACGGCCTTCGACGCGTACGTGCGGCCGGTCATCGCCGGCTACGTTCGCGAGCTCGCCGCCGAGCTCGGCAGGCTGCGCATCGATGCTCCGCTCCAGATCATGCAGTCGCGCGGCGGCATCACCTCGGCCTCACTCGTGAGCGACCGGCCCGTCTCGGTGCTGCTTTCAGGCCCTGCAGCTGGGGTCATCGGCGGGCGCGAGGCGGGCAGGCGCTCGGGGTTCGACAACGTCATCACGATCGATGTCGGCGGCACGAGCGCAGACATCAGCCTCGTCCAACAGGGCAAGCCCCTGCTCTCGACCGAGGGCGAGATCGACGGGTATCCCCTCAGGCTACCGATGGTCGACGTCAACACGATCGGCGCCGGCGGTGGCAGCATCGCCTGGATCGACGATGCGGGCAGCTTTCGGGTTGGACCGCAGTCGGCCGGCGCCGTGCCAGGGCCCGTCTGCTACGGGCGCGGGGGCGCTGAGCCGACGGTCACCGATGCGAGCCTCGCGCTGGGCTACCTCGATCCTGTCTACTTCGCGGGCGGCGGGATGGCGCTCGATCCCGAGGCGGCCACCGCAGCCCTCGCTGCGTTCGGCGAGCCGCTCGGCCTGAGCTCCATGGAGGCGGCCGCCGGCATCCACCGGGTGATCAACGCGAAGATGGCCGACGAGATCCGGCTCGTGTCGGTGCGCCGGGGCTACGACCCGCGGAGCTTCGCGCTCGTCCTGCTCGGTGGCGCGGGCCCTGTCCACGGCGGACGTCTTGCGGCGGAGCTCGGCATCCCGCGGCTGGTGGTTCCGCCGGTGCCCGGCGTGCTCTCAGCGCAAGGCCTGCTCGTGGCGGACGTCGAGCACGACCGCGCCGAGACCGTCGCGGTGCACTCCGACGATGCCGAGGTCGGCGCTTTCGAGGCGACGTTCGCGCGGCTCGAGCTGCACGTGGCCGCGCGCATGGCATCCGACCGAGTGCCACCCGAGGAGGTCATGACCACGCGCTTTGCCGACATGCGCTACGTCGGCCAGTCCTACACGCTCGAGGTCGCACTGGAGCAGAGCGGCGAGACCACCGATCTGCGCCGCGCGGTCGACCAGTTTCACACCGACCACGAGCGAGTGTACGGCTACGCGAGCCATGAGAGCGCGGTCGAGTTCGTCAACCTCAGAGTCGTTCAGTCGTGGGGCCTCCCGAGCCCCGCCCCCGGGTTGGAAAGCCCAACAGAGGCGCCACCGCCAGCGCGTGTGCGGCGCGCGTACTTCGACGAGAAGGGCGGCCTCGTCGAGACACAGGTCGTGCACCGCAGCAGCCTCGCGGAAGGCGAGCAGCTCGACGGCCCGGCAATCGTCGAGCAGGACGACACGACGCTCGTCGTCTACCCGGGGCAGACCGCGGTGCTCGACGGGGCCAACAACCTGATCGTCTCGTTGCCGCGAGCCCAGACGTGAGCGGCGCGCGCACAGACCCGGTCACGCTCGAGGTGATCCGCAACCGCCTCGACGCGGTCGCTGACGAGATGGAGATCACGCTGCTGAAGAGCTCGCACTCGCCGATCGTCAAGGAGGCCCTCGACGCCTCCGCGGCGCTCTTCGAAGCTCGCGGCCAGCAGATCGCCCAGGCGACAGCAGCGCCGATTCATCTGGGCATGATCATCCCCGCGGTCGAGCGGTTCCTCGAGGTCTTCCCGCCGGAGTCCATGCAGGACGGGGACGTCTACGTGCTCAACGACCCGTTCGACGGCGGCACGCACCTGCCAGACCTCGTCGCGGCGCTGCCGGTCATCGTCGACGGCTCCCTCATCGCCCTCTCCGTCGCGATCACCCATCACCAGGAGATGGGCGGGCGCAGCGCCGGCTCGACCCCGACCGACGCGACCGAGATCTTCCATGAAGGCCTGCGCGTGCCGCCGCTTCGCCTCTACGAAGCCGGCAGGCGCAACGAGACGCTGTTCGCGATGATCGAGCGGAACGTCCGCGTGCCGAGCATCGTGATCGGGGACATCATGGGTCAGCTCTCGGCGTGCCACGTGGGCCGTCGCGCCGTGCTGAGCCTGGCCGAGACCTACGGCGCGCCCGGTCTCCGGCTGGCGATGGACGAGCTGCTCGACCGAGCCGAGCGCCTCACGCGGGCCGCCCTCCAGGAGATCCCGGACGGCACCTACCGATTCCATGACTACCTCGACAACGACGGCATCGACACCGAGCGGCGGGTGCGCATCGAGGTCGCCGTGACAGTCGACGGCTCGGAGTTCGTCGTCGACCTTACGGGCAGCGACCCGCAGGTGCAAGGGCCTCTCAACTGCGTGCCGGCCTCCACGCTCGCCGCCGTCTACTACGTGCTCAAGGCGATTACCGACCCCTCGATCCCCAACAACGCTGGCTGCTACCGGCCGGCAAGGACGATCCTGCCCGAGGGCTCGATCGTGAACGCGAGGCCGCCCGCTGCGGTCAACGCACGGTCGGTCGTCGTGCGCAGGATCGTCGACGCGATGATCGGGGCGCTCGCCCCCGCGCTGCCCGACCGGATGCCCGCCGCCTCGAACGGTCACCCGCTCGTCCTCTCGCTGGGCGGTATCGATCCCGCCAGCGCGCGCCCGTTCGTGACCGGCGACATTGGCACTGGCGGGATGGGTGCACGGCCTGGGCTTGACGGAGTCGACGCGGTTCAAACCGATACGTCGAACGCGCAGAACATCCCCGTCGAGGCGCTCGAGATCGAGTCGCCGCTCCGCGTGGGCCACTACCGGCTGCGTGCAGACTCGGGTGGCGCCGGCCGGTGGCGGGGCGGTCTCGGCTTGGAGCGCAGCCTCGAGGTCGTTCGGGGCAGCGTCCGTGTCTCTCACCGCGGCGAGCGCCACTTCACCGCGCCCTGGGGCCTCTTCGGCGGCCGCGCAGGCATGAGCAGCCGCTCGCAGCTCACGCGCGCGGACGGCGGCGACGAGAGGATCGCCTCAAAACGCGACTTCACCATGACGCCCGGCGACCGCCTCGAGCTGTGGACGACCGGCGGGGGCGGCCACGGCGATCCACTCGATCGGTCGCCCGACCTCGTGCTCGCTGACGTGCTCGAGGGCAAGGTGAGCGCTGAGGCGGCGCAGAGCGACTACGGCGTCGTCGTGCGCGACGGAGAGGTGCTAGCGCAGGGCACGGCCGAGCTGCGCGAACGCCTGCGCAACGCGCGCGGCGCGGTGAGCTGGACCTACGACCGCGGCCAGCTCGGGCGCGAGTGACGGCGGGCGCCCGCCGGGCATGACCGTCAGGCTGCTCGCCGCGACGGGGTCGGTCGGGCTCGCGCCAACCGATCCGGCGCGCTCCTTCGCCCCGGCGCTCTCGCGGCAGCCCCACGCGATCGTCGCCGACGCGGGCAGCGCGGACGTGGGCCCGGGGTTCCTCGGCTCGGGCCGTGCCTACAACAACCCCGAGTGGGAGGAGGCCGAGCTCGGCCACCTGATCGAGGGCGCCTCACGGCTAGGCGTGCCGCTGATCGTCGGGTCGTGCGGCGTGCACGGCGCAGACGCCGGCGTCGAGGCCTACTCGGCCATGGCCGAGCGCGCAGCGAGACGGCTCGGGCGGCGCCTCCGGCTCGCCCTCATCTTCAGCGAGCAACCACGCGCCTGGCTTCAGGCAGCTCTCGCGCGAGGTACCATCGAGTCGCCCGGCGGGCTACCTCCCCTAACAGCTGAGGCAGTCGACGCCAGCAGCCGCCTCGTCGCCGCCATGGGCGCAGAGCCCATCGTCGCGGCGCTCGCCCAGGGCGCGGACGTCGTACTGGCAGGGCGAGCGTGCGACGACGCCCTCTTTGCGGCCCCGTGCCTGCGACGCGGAATCAACCCCGCAAGCAGCTTCCTGGCCGGCAAGCTGCTCGAGAACGCCTCGCTCGTGGCATCCCCGTTCGTCATCCGCGAGGCGGTGCTCGCCGAGGTGGACGACGATGGCGTGACGCTTGAGCCGATGCTCGCCGATCAGCGGTGCACCCGAGCCTCGGTCGCCGCCCAGCTCATGTACGAGCGGCGAACACCGCTCTCCCAACCTGGCCCTCGCGGCATGCTCGAGCTCGGCCAGGTTCGCATCCAGGAGCTGGACGCGCGCCGCGCGCGGATCTCGGGAGCCTCCTACTGCCCCACCCAGCCGACGCTGAAGGTCGAAGGCGCCGGCATTGCCGGGCAGCGGTCGGTGGCGCTCGTGGGCATCCGAGACCCCGGCCTGATCGCAGCGCTCGACACGGTCGCCGCCGAGATCACGACTGAGGTCGAAACGAGCGGCGCGCAGGTTGCCCTCCACGTGTTCGGACGCGATGCCACCATGGGCGCGTTCGAGCCCACCCCGGCCCCCGGCCACGAGGTGGCCCTCCTGATCGAGACGCTCGCCGCGACCCAGCAGCAGGCGAGCAGCGCCTGCCTGCTCGCGCGGCGGCGGCTGTTCGCGAGCGGCTACCCCGGGCAGAAGGCAACGGCTGGCAGCGTCAGCGGCCTCGGCGACGAGCTCTGGGAGGCGGGTGCCGCGTACCGCTGGACGGTCAACCACATCGTCCCGGTCGACGACCCTTCGGCGCAGTTCGTCACCGAGATCCGCGAGGTGGGAAGCGGCGCGTGAAGCTCGGCGAGCTGGCCATCATCGTGCGCTCGAAGAACGCCGGCATCGGCCACGTCACTGTCGACGTGGTCTTCGACGATGCGCGCGCCTATGCAGCGGCCAAGGGTGCGCTTGACGCCGAGCGCATCGCCAAGGCCTACGGCGTGCCGCTCGAGCGCATCACCGACTACGTCGAGTTCGCCGAAGGCCTCGCGCTAAAGGTGACGTTCCGCCGCGAGCGCATCGCGGGCGCGGACGGCCTGGGCGAGACCGACGTGTACGGCAGCAGCCAGTACGCACCGATGCTCGAGCTTGAGATCGGCGAGGGTGACGACACATCGCACCACGCCTGACAGGCTGCAGCGGCCACATAGGCCCGCCAACGGAAACCCGCCCGGGCCTTCAGCGGCCGCGAGTCCTGCCCGCATGCCGTCGCCGCCGATGGCCGGTGCGGTCGTGGGCCTTCAGCGCCCGCGAGTCCTGCCCTCCACCGGCGCAGAGAAGCCCCGAGCAGGCAGGGAAGGTGGAGAACGCGTCTGCTGCCCGCCCTCGAGCGGCGCGGAGAAGCCGATCGGCGAGCGGTCTGCATACCCCGACCCGCAGCCAGAGCCTGGGAACGCGCAACCTCCTGCAATTCAGCCCTTTGCCTGAGAGGCATTGATAGCCTGCCGGTGCCTGGTCTTATACCCGCGACCTGGAGGTTTCCCGCATGGCCGAGCCCGTTCGCGTCACCGTCCACAATGACCCAGGGTGTCCCTGGGGCTACTCCGCGACGCCGGCGCTTCGTGTGCTCGAGTGGCGCTACGGCTCCCAGCTCGACTGGCGCCTCGTCCTGATCGGCCTGACCGAGCAGGCCGCCGAGTACGTCGAGCGGGGCTACACCCCCCTCAGCATGTCCACGGGCTATGTCGAGTTCCGCCGTTTCGGTATGCCGTTCTCGACGACGCCCCGCGAGCGAGTCGTTGCGACGGGCCGAGCGTGTCGGGCAGTCGTCGCCTCCCGGACGCTTGAGCCCGGAAGCGAATGGAGGACGTTCCGCGCGCTCCAGCTCGCCTGGTTCACGTCGACGCTCCTGCTCGACGAGGACGACGCGATCCATGAGGTCCTGCGCCAAGCGGATGGCATCGACGCTGACGCGGTCGTGTCGCTCCTCGACGACCCGAGGGTCGAGGAGGCCTATCGGGCAGACCGCGCCGAGGCCCGCACCGCAGCAGGGTCGCCAACCGAGCTGCAGGGGAAGGCCGCGGAGAGTAACGGCGTGGTGCGCTACACGGCGCCGTCGGTGATCGTCGAGGCCGATGGCATGCGCCTGGAGGCCGGCGGTTTCCAGCCCGTGCAGGCCTACGACGTCGTGACCGTGAACGCCGCTTCGACGCTCGAGCGCGCAGATCCGCCCGACGACCCGGCTCCGCTGCTCGAGCGGTTCGAAGACGGCCTGACGACCCAGGAGGTCGCGACGCTCCTCACCCGCGGGAACGACGAGCCCGATCCGCAAGCCGCCGAGCTGGCGCTGCTGGAGCTCGCCGCCGATGGCAGAGCCAGGCGCAGCCTGCTTGGCGACAGCGCGCTCTGGACCGCCGTCTGAGACGCGAGCCCGACGTCGACCGCGATCGGGATCCGAAGCAGCATGCGAGCCGTCGCAGTGTGCCTCGTGCTGCTGGTCGGCCTCATCGGCTTGGTTGGGCTCTTCCTGCTCACGGGCGGCAACATCCTGATCACGGTGTGGCTGGTCGCCGCCTATACCCTCCTGACCTGCTACTTCATCATTCGGCCCGGCAGACGCTGAGCGCGCACCGGCGGTCGCCCGCGATCCGTCGTGCCCGCTAGAGGTCAGCCGACATCGCCGAGCGCATCGTCTCGCCGGTGCGCCTCAGCCAATCGAAGTAGACGTCGGTGTCGGTCCCGATCGCGAAGTGGCGCACACCGAGATCCATGTAGTACTTGGCCTCCTCGGGCGTGTCGATCTCGGCCCGTGGAACGATGCCGAGTCTCAGGCACGTCTCGATGACCTGTCGCTCCACCGCCTTGATCTGGGCGTCGCCGGCCGCGGCTGCGCCCGGGCGCCCGATGCTCATGCCGTAGTCGTACGGGCCCCACTGCACGATGTCGACGCCGGGCACCGAGAGGATCTCCTCGAGGTGATCGACCGCGGGCTTCTTCTCGACCATGAACGCGACGACGATGTCGTCGAGCGCCTGGACGAACTCGGGCGAGCCACCGTAGGAGAGGCTCCCTCCGCGCGCCATCCAGAACGCGCGCCGCGTGGCAACGCCGTGGGTCCCCGCCGACTCGGATACCTCGGCGCGGGTCGATCCGACGCACTCCTTCGCGTCGTCGACCGTGCGGACATCGGCGAACAGGACGCTGTGGAAGCCGGCGCCAATGCTTCGCTGAGCGAGGAAGCGGCGCGGCTCCTGGTCGATCTTGATCATGGCTGACATGCCGTGCAGCTCGACCGCCCGGCAGAAGTTCTCAAGCTCGAAGAGCCCGAACGGCGCGTACTCAGCCTCGAACTCGATGTAGTCGAAGAGGCCCGAGTGGCCGATGATCTCGGCCATGGACGGCCAGATGTTGTGAACGTGCGTGCAGAGCGTCGGCTCGTCCGCCTTCAGCTTCTCTCTCAGGATGTTCGTCGCCAACTCGGTCTCCTTCCGTGCCGGTATGGGGCAGCCTGGGGGAACTACTCTCTCATCCGTGGCCGAGGTCGGTGGGCGTGCAGATCGGCGTGTGCTCGGTGAAGCAGCGAACGAACTGCGTGGCCAACGCGACGTCGCGCAGACCGTCCTCGGCGTTCGTGCGCGGCTCGCGCCCCTCGGTGATTGCCGCATGGAACTCGACGAGCTCGCGCCGGAACGGCCATTCGTGCGAGATCGTCTCCTCGCGCCGCCACGCGTGGGCCGTCCCGGGTGAGCCGCCCTCGGTCACGAGGGTCGGCGCGACGTCACGCAGGTACGTGTAGGGCAGGTTCAGCGTCAGCCGTTCGCTCGGCGAGAGGAAGGTCAGCTCGTTCACGTAGCGGGCAATCCCCGGCAGGTTCGCCGAGACTATGAGGCACTCGACCTCCCCGAAGCGCATCACCGCCGTCAGCCCGCCCGGCGGGAGCCGAATGTCGGCAAAGCGCAGCTCGTCGGGCTCGCCCAGCACGCCGCGGATGGCGTTGAAGTCATGAATGAAGCCGTCGAGCAGGCCGAAACGGTACGTGCGGTGGAGGTGCGGGTCGCTCGCCGCCTCACCGATCGCCTGCCGCACCGACCGGTCGTCCTCACTCTGCAGCTCCGAGAGGCGCTCGGGATCGATGTCGCTGCGCGGCGGGTAGACGACGGAGGCGGCACCGTCGGGCGCCACCGCGTGCGGATGGGTCGCGTCGATCGACAACAGGTCGTGGTGCTGCACGTAGAGTCCTGGCGGCGGGTTCCAGAGGGTGATCCGTGCGAGCTGGAGCTCATCGAGCGCCTGCACGCGGCGCACGAGCTCCTCGTACTCGCGGTAATAGCGGCGCACGTAGCCGACCATGACGTGCACGCCGGTGTGCCCTGCCGCGCGCAGGATCTCCGCGCCCTCCGCGACCGAGAGACAGAGCGGCTTCTCGACGAACACGTGCAGGCCGGCTTGGGCCGCCGCAACAACGAGCGGCGCGTGGTCGCCCGTGGTCAGCACGAAGACGGCGTCGAGCGGCTCGGCGAGCAGTTCCTCGGCACAGCCGAAGCGGCGCGCGTCAGGGAAGCCCCGGGCAGCGAACTCGGTCGACTGCGCCGAGAGGTCGCACAGCGCGCGCACCTCGTACAGCTCGGGCAACGCGCGCAGGTTGGGCAGGTGGGCAACCTGGGCGATCAGGCCGCAGCCGATGAGGCCAACCCGCAGCCGCTCGCCACCTTGCATCCTCGGCTGCACCAGACCTGCAGATCAGATGACGCGGTTGAGCAGGCTGCGCCCGTCGCGAAGCCGGCGGCAGTTCTCGGCCGCAACAGCGAAGCTTCGCTCGAAGGTCTCGGGTGTCAGCCAGGCGATGTGGGGTGCCAGGATGACGTTCTCGAGCGCGAGCAGCGGGTTCGCCGGGTCGACCGGCTCCTCGGCGAAGACATCGAGCCCCGCCGCCCGCAGCTGACCGCTCCCGAGGGCCGCGACGAGCGCGGGCTCATCGACGAGGCCTCCCCGCGCCGTGTTGACGAGAACCGCTCCTGGCTTCATCCATGCGAGGGTCTCAGCATTGATGAGCCTCTCGGTCTCGGGCGTCTGCGGCACGTGCAGCGAGACCACATCGGACTCCGCGAGGAGCTCGGGCAGCTCGCGCCACGCCCCTACAGCATCGTCGTGAGGGCGCCTCGCCGTGTAGAGAACGCGCGCGCCGAGCGCCTCGAGGATCGGGGCGAGGATGCGTGGGACCGCCCCGTAGCCGATGAGCCCCACCGTGCGCCCTCCGAGCTCGCCCAGCGTGTCCGGGATCTCACCGCCGAGCGACCACCCCCTCCCCGCCCTTGTGGCGCGGTCGTACGTGCTCGACCGGCGCAGCGCTCCGAGCATGAGCAAGAGCGCATGCTCGGCCACGGCCCGGCTGTTCGTCCCCGGCAGGTTGCACACGGCGATCTCGCGCGCCTCCGCCGCGCCGAGGTCGATCGTGTTGACGCCGACACCGATCTTCTGGATGAGCCGCAGGCTCGGTGCGCCATCGATCACCTCCGGGGTTACGGGCCTGAGGACATGCCACAGCACCACCGCCTCGGCCATGAGCTCGGCGAACCGCCCATCGTTGCTCTCAGCGCAGTCATCGATCACGAGCTCGCCGCGGGCCGCCTCATCCAGGCGCGCTCGAAGACCGGGCCCCGTGAAGTAGTGGAAGACAACCTTCATGCGCCGGATCGTATCTCGCCCCCACCACGAACCACGGCCTGCCGCTCATCTACACTTCGCGGCTCTGGCCATGCGGAGCGGAGCACCACGCTGAGCGTCGAGCCGTTCCGCCCGCCGAAGCTCTGGGAAGCCGTCCTCGAGCAGCTTCGCAACGCGATCCTGGGAGGGGAGCTCGCACCCGGGACGAAGCTGATCGAGACAGAGCTCGCCGCGCGTTTCGACACGAGCCGCGGGCCGGTGCGCCAGGCCATCCGCGAGCTCCTCGGCGAAGGGCTGATCGTCGAGCTATCACGGCGCGGCACCGTTGTGTCGACGCTCACCACGAGGGACCTCGCCGAGGTCTACGCGGTCAGGGAGGCGCTCGAGGTCGGCGCCGGCGCCGTGGCGATCGAGCGCGCCACCGACGGTGAGCTTGCCGCGCTCGAGCAGCACCTCACGGCGATGGAGGAGGCCTGGCCCGTTGGTGCCGACTACCTCGCGACCGCCCTCGACGACATGGCGTTCCACCGGGGCCTCGTCGCGCTCGCGGGCAACGGTCGGATGGCCGCCATGAACGAGCAGATGCTCGTGCAGACGCAGCTGCTGCTGCGCAGCGCCGCCGAGGGCAACCCCACCCTCCAAGGCGGCATGCGGCACAGCGCCCACCGGGACATCCATGCGGCATTGCTCGTGCGCGATGCCGCAGCGCTGCGAACCGCGATCGAGGTCCACTACCGCTACGCCGAGGAGCGCCTGTTCGCCGGGCTCGAGACACCAAGCGCAGATTGACGGGACGCCGCCCAGACCGGTATTGTTAACAGTTAGCACAAAGCCTGAGACGCCACCGGAGAACGTCGGTCATGCCCACGATCGCAGACCTCGGCACCCGCATCGAGCTCGTCGCGATGGACCCGCATTTCCAGGACATCTCGATCGCGCTCTACGAGCAAGAGCGCAACGGGACGACGGTCGCGCTCGTCCACTCCTACAGCTCGAAGGGCGGCACAGGCGACCGGCTGAGGTCGATCGCCGACTCGATGGGGGCGCTCGGCGACCTGGAGCGGGGTGAAACCGAGGCAGCCACGGTGCGGTTTGCCTGCGGCACCTGGCACCGTGCCGCGGCCAAGCGCGCGTTTCTCGAAGCCTGCAAGCTCCTTCCAGGCCAGCCAGCGACAGCGCGCCCGCTCGAGGCTGAGGACCGCCGCAGCGGCCAGAGCATCGTGGTCGAGGGCTTGAGGGGCGGCCGCTACCGCGTGCATGCGCAGGGCGCGCAGGACGAGTCGAAGAGCCGGGCGCCAGCGATCGCGCGTGGGCTGGCGAAGCTCGCCGAGCTCGACCTCGACGAGGACGGCGTTACCGTTGCGTTCGGCTGCGGCCAGGATCACGACGCGGTGGTCGGCCTGCTGCTCGTGCGGGCGCTCAACCTCCGTGCGACGCTCAGGGAGGATGAGGTCACATCATCCCGCGGCGTGCTCGCGGCACCGAGCGCTCAGGAGCAACCATGACCGAGTCGGCCACAGGCCCAGCCATGACCAGCCGCGAGCGGGTTCTGGCTGCGCTTCGACGCGAGCCCGTCGACTGCACGCCCCTGGTGAACCCCACCTCGGTGGCGACGGTCGAGCTCATGGACCTCGTCGAGGCGCCGTTCCCCGACGCGAACCGGGAGCCCGAGCTGATGGCGCGGCTGGCAGCAACCGGCCGCACCGAGCTTGGCTTCGACTCGATCATGCCCGTGTTCTCGATCATCCAAGAATCCTCGGCGCTCGGCTGCAAGATCCAGTGGGAACAGAAGGACAACTGGCCGACCGTTCGGATGCGCGAGCCGATCTATGAGACGCCAGACGACATCCGGATCCCGGACAACCTGCTTGAGCACCAGGACACACGCTGCGTCATCGAGGCGATCAAGATCCTCAAGCGCCAGTTCGGCGATGAGGTCGCGATCATCGGCAAAACGATGGGGCCGTGGTCGCTCGGCTACCACTGCTTCGGGGTCGAGCCGTTCCTGCTCATGTCGCTCGACGACCCGGACCGCACGAAGCTCTGCCTCGACCGACTCAAGGAGTCGACCATCGTGTTCGGACAGGCACAGATCGACGCGGGCGCAGACGCGCTGACGCTGCCCGACCACGCGACCGGCGATCTCGTCTCGGGCGCCTACTACCGCGAGTTTCTGCTCGACCTCCACATCGAGTTCGCCGAGGCCCTGCCGGTTCCGCTCATCCTCCACATCTGCGGGAGAACGGTCGATCGCATGGACGACATCGCGCGGTCCGGCATGGCGGCGCTCCACTTCGACTCGAAGAACGGGCCGCAGGAGTCCATGGACATCGTCGGAGATCGAATCAGCCTCGTCGGCAACGTGAACAACCCCGAGACCCTCTTTGCCAAGAGCCCCCAGGACGTCCGAGAGGAGGTCGTGGCGAACCTCGACGCCGGCGTCCAGATGATCGGCCCCGAGTGCGCGATCCCGCTGCAGACGCCGATCGAGAGCCTGCGGGCAATCCGAGAGGCCGTGATCGACTGGCACGCGCACGACCTCGGTCGGCCCGCTCCGACGAGCCATGCCTGAGCTCACGAGCGTCGCCAACGAGTTCCTGCGGACCGAGATCGAGCAGTTCGTCGAGCGACCAGACGAGCGGGAGCGGCTGATCGCGCTGTACGCCGGGGCCTCAGAGCGGATGCAGTCGATGTCAGCCGCGCTCGTCGAGGGCGAGCACCTGCTCGTGGATGCCCTGGCGAGGGAGGCCCTCGCCGACGGCGTGCCGGCGCTCGAGATCATGGACGACGGCCTGATCGCCGGCATGGCCCTCGTCGGCATCAAGTTCCGCGAGAACTTCATCTTTGTGCCCGAGGTGCTCGCGTGCGCGCGCGCGATGAAGGCCGGCATGTCGTACATCGAGCCGATCCTCTCGGAGTCGGGCATCGAGCCCATCGCGACGGTCGTGATGGGCACGGTCAAGGGCGACCTGCACGACATCGGTAAGAACCTCTGCACCATGATGCTGCGCGGTGCCGGGTTCGAGGTGATCGATCTCGGCGTCGACACATCCCCGGACGACTTCATCGACGCGGTCGAAGAGCACCGGCCCGCGCTGCTCGGAATGTCGGCGCTCCTCACAACGACGATGCCGAACATGGGAGTGACCATCGAGGCGTTCATCGATGCGGAGCTGCGTGACGAGATCGGCATCATGGTGGGCGGCGCACCCGTGACGCAGGACTTCGCCGAGGACATGGGCGCCGACGGCTACGGCAAGGACGCCGTCGCATGCGTCGAGCTTGCCAAGCGGCTCGCAGAGGCCGAGAAGCACCGTGTCGAAGCCTGAGGACGACACCCGAGCGAACACGCCTGAGCCCTCCCAGGGCCAGGCGAGGGTGCCGCCACGGCAGCCCGTCGACCCAGCCGAGTACCAGCAGCGCCTCGACCGGGTCACCGAGCTGTTCGAATCGATGATGTCGACGGCGAACGAGCTCTCGACGCGCCGCTGCCCCTACAAGAACCGCCACGACCAGTGCACAGCAGGGTTCGGGTGCCGGAACCAGCGCAAACCAGAGATCGAGGGCCACCTCATGACGTGCGCCGGAGACGATGCGCTCGACTACCGGAGCGCCTGGGAAACCGCCTAGCTGAGACGGTCGGCGCGCCCGATGAGCACACAAGCAGCGCCGGACCGCACGCTCTTCGACGACGCGGATGAGCTCGAGCTGCGGGTGCCGACGTCGTGCCGACGATCGGGGCGGTGCCGGGAGTGCATCGTCGAGGTCGCCGCGGGCGCCGAGTTCCTCGCATGCCGCACCGAGCCCGAGCTGTTCCTGCGCGATCCGTACCGCCTCGCCTGCCAGGCCGCGGTGGTCGATCCGCACGCGCGCATCGACTTCTCAATCCTGCGGCGACGGCTGCGCATTCTCGTGCCCGACGTCGATGACGAGCCCGAGCCGGCCGATGCCGTTGTGCGCATCATCGACGGCAACGTCTACCACCGCGAGCAGCTGGTCGAGCCGCTGCGCGGAGGCATCTACGGCGTGGCCGTCGACCTGGGGACAACGACGATCGTCGCTGAGCTCGTCGACCTGGCCGCCGGGCGAACGGTCGCCGTCGGCGCGCTCGAGAACCCCCAGCGCTTCGGCGGCAGCGACATCATGAACCGCATCAGCTACGACGGGAGCGACGGCACGGGCCAGCTGCGGCGGGCAGCCCGCAGGGCGCTCAACCGCAAGCTCGACGAGCTGTACGCAACAAGCGGAATCGATCGCCGCGAGGTGTACGAGGCGGTCGTCGTCGGCAACTCAACGATGCGCGACCTGTTCTTCGGACTCGACGTCTCGCCCATCGGTGAGCGGCCGTACAAGTCGCTGACCGAGCACGAGCTGCACAGCGGCACGCGCGAGACGACCTCGCTCAAGGCCCACGCTTACGAGCTGGCGTTCCGGTCGCACCCGCACGCATCGATCTGGGGAGCGCCGCTCATCGCGAGCCATGTCGGTGCGGACATGGCAGCCGATCTCGTCGCGCTCGGGGTCGACGACGAGACTGACGAGACGGTCATGATCGTCGACATCGGCACGAACACCGAGGTTGCGCTCGCCGTACCCGGACGGCTCGCCGTCGCGAGCTGCCCGGCCGGCCCGGCGTTTGAGGGCGGCCTCGTCGAGTACGGCATGCAGGGAGTCGACGGCGCCATCGAGTCGATCCGCCGCGAGAACGACGGGTCGTTCACCTGCCGCACGATCGGCGGCATGCAGCCCCAGGGGATCTGCGGCTCCGGGCTCATAGACCTGCTCGCCGAGCTCCGGCGCTCCGAGCTGATGACGCCGCTCGGCGTCTTTGCAGACGGAGCCTCCCTGCTCACGGTCGACGAGGAGGCGGGAATCACGTTCTCGCGAGCGGATGGGTCGGCGCTGGCGCAGGCGAAGGCCGCCAACACGGCGGGGCAGTGGATCGTGATGCGCCACCTCGGCATCGACCCCGCAGATGTCGAGCGGCTGTACCTCGTCGGAGGATTCGCGAACTACGTCGACGTGGAGAACGCAATCGACATCGGCTTCCTCCCCCCCGTCCCCCCTGAACGGGTCGTCAAGGTCGGAAACGCCTCTGTGAGAGGCGCGCGGCGGCTCTTGCTCTCAGAGACCGCTCGGATGTGGCTCGAGGCGCTCGTGCTGCGGATCCAGCACATCGAGCTCGAGACGACGCCCGACTTCTTCGACATCTTCGTCGAGGGCTGCCAGTTCAAGCCCATGCCCGATCAGCTTCGGAGCGCGGATGGCCAGGTTGTCCTCTGACTCGGACGGCACCAGCACGGCGCAGGGTCCAGCGGGCGCCTGGGGTAAACCCACCCTCCGTCACCTGCTCACCGAAACCGACCGCTTCGTCACCATGGTCGAGCTGGTCACGAGCCGCGGCCTCGTCGCGGAGCCGGGCGGCCGGCGGGTGCTGCGGCTTGGACGCGAGCTGGCCGAGAACCCGCGCATCGACGGGCTCTCGCTGACCGACAACCCAGGCGGGAGCGCGATGCTCGCGGCCGACACGCTCGGAACGGACCTGCTTGCGCGGGGCCAGGAGGTCATCATCCACCTCGCCTGCAAGGACTGGAACCGCAACGCCCTGCAAAGCCGCGGCTGGAAGCTCAGCTCTGAGGGGTTCAACAACGTCCTCGCAATGTCGGGCGACTACCCCGTGGGCGGCTACTACGGCATGGCCGGCCCCGTCTTCGACATGGACTCGGTCGGGCTCTTGCGAATGCTCTCGGACATGAACGTGGGCCGTCTCCCAGGTCCCTCCGGCGAGTCGGGCGAGAAGACGAGCTTCTTCCTGGGCGCCGTAGTCACCAACCACAAGCGTTACGAGAGCGAGGTCGTCCCCCAGTACCTGAAGCTCACCCGGAAGATCGAGAACGGCGCGGTGTTCGTGATCAACCAGATCGGCTACCACGCGCGCAAGGACGATGAGCTGCTGCGCTGGCTTTCGCTGAAGGGCCTGCGGGTTCCCGTGATCGCGAACGTCTACGTCCTCTCGGCCAAGGCCGCACGGTTCTTCCACGCCGGTAACGTGCCGGGCGTGGTCGTCACCGACGAGCTGTGCGCGCTCGCGGAGCAGCAGGCGGGGAGCCCCGACAACGGGCGCTCGTTCTTCTTCGAGCTGGCCGCCAAGCAGATCGCGATCGCCAAGGGGCTTGGGTTTCGCGGCGCGTACCTGGGCGGACATCTCGCGGCAAGCGACTACGACGAGATCCTCGACCGGGCAGACCGGTACGGGCCGAGTGATTGGCGCTCGCTGATCAGGGATGTGCGCTTCCCGTACCCAGATGAGTTCCACTACTTCGACGAGGACCCGCAGACCGGCGGCTCGTCCAGCGCGGTCAGCCGTGCGGACGGCCGCGCCGAGGGCCGGGAGCGCTCGCCTGCACGCCGCCGCCGCAGCCACCGACCTCCGCTCGCGTACTCCCTCAACCGGTTGGTGCACGACGCCGTCTTCAAGCCCGGCGGGCGCCTGTACGGCCTAGCCTGGGCCGTGTACCGGCAGGCCGACAGGGCACCGAGGGTCGAGCGGATGCTCCACGGGACAGAGCGCGTCGTGAAGACCGCGCTGTTCGACTGCCACGACTGCGGCGACTGCTCGCTGCCAGAGATCGCCTTCCTGTGCCCTGAGTCGCAGTGCGTGAAGAACCAACGCAACGGCCCTTGCGGCGGCACGCGGGAGGGGCTGTGCGAGATCGGCGAGAAGGAGTGCATCTGGGCCCGAGCGTACGAGCGCCTCAAGGCCCGGGGAGAAGAGGAGACCATGCTCGCCGGCCCCGCCGTGATCCAGGACAACGCCCTGCGCCGAACGAGCGCCTGGGCGAACGCGCTGCTCACGCGCGACCACCGCGCCGCGCAGTCTCTGTCGCACACCTCGCCGGAAGACGGACAGAGGGGTGACGTGGAGTGACCGAGGTTCAGGGTGGGCGCGAGTTCTTGACCATCGGTGAGAACGTCCACACGACACGGGTACTCGTTCGCGGCGGCCCGGGAACGGGCGAGGACGGCTGCGGCCGCGAGACAGTCGTCTTCGCTGACATGGACGGCAACCCCCGGTCGCTCACCGTCCCGGATGCAGAGAAGGAGGCCCAGGCCTACATCGAGGGTCGCATCAGGCACGTGAAGATCGCGGTCGATGCCGGCCTGGCCGAGGACGAGCAGGTCGAGAGCGCACGCGCGTACCTCGAAGCGATGGCGCTGCGGCAAGTCGATGCGGGCGCACACTTCCTCGACGTGAACGTCGACGAGATCTCGCCGAGGCTGGACAAGCAGCAGAGGGCGATGCGGTGGCTCGTCGAGCTGCTCGCACCCATCTCACCGGTTCCGCTCTCGATCGACTCGTCCAACCTGGCAATCATCGAGGCGGGCTTCGAGGCGGCGGCCGGCCGCGGCCCCACCCCGATGCTCAACTCCGCGTCGCTCGAGCGCCTCGACGCGCTCGATCTGGCCGCCGAGACCGGCAGCTGGGTGATCGTGACGGCCGCCGGCGACTCGGGCATGCCCGAGGGAGCCGCTGAGCGCGTGACGAACGCAGCCGAAATGGTTGAGCACGCCACCGCGCGAGGAATCCCGCTTGAACGGCTTGCGATCGACCCGCTCGTGTTCCCGATCTCGGTCGACGGGCGGTTCGTGAACCACTGCCTCGACGCGATCCGTACGCTCAGGCAGCGGCTCGGCCCGGAGATCCGGATCACGGGCGGCATGAGCAACGTCAGCTTCGGCCTGCCCCATCGGCGCCTTCTCAACGAGGTCTTCATCCTGCTCGCGGTCGAGGCCGGTGCCGACAGCGGCATCATCGACCCGATCTCGAGCCCGCCCGCCCGCGTGCTCGTCGCCGACCGATCGACGAGGCGGTTTCGCCTCGCGATGGACGTCCTCACCGGGGCCGACGAGCACTGTCGCGCGTTCCTCAAGGCTTACCGAGCCGGCGAGATCGAGGAGCAGACCGACTAGATGGCCCGCTACCGCGTGCTCTCGTGGCGTGGCATTCCCGCCCAGGTGAAGGTGGTCGGCGAGGGGTCGAGGCCACTGAGCGCAGCGCTCCCCGACTGGTTCCAGCACGAGATCGACCGCGTCGCCATGAGCGAAGGGCTCATCGGCAGCGACGACTACCTCGCCCACTGGGAGTGGTCAGACGAACGCGAGCGGGCGGGCGAGCCCCAGGCCGTGCTCGACGCCGTCGTCGCCGAGCTCGAGGCTGAGTGGGAGGACGCGCGGCGCCGCAACCCCCCGGGCGAGGAGTCGAGCGGCTCGTTCGGACGTCAGCTCGCCGCGAGGGGAAGCCCGCGCAATCCGTGGGCGGGAGCACCGGGCAGGCCGGAGGAGTCCGGGGGCCAGCACGTCCATGCAATCCCCGCGCGGGGAGACGTATCAGCGGATCAGGCGGTCTAGGGGTATGCGGTCCGCGCAATCGGAACGCGGGGCACCCCCAGGGCTAGTGAGGGCTGCATGGTCTTCGCCCGCGCAATCCGCGCGGGGACACCCCTACTGCGCCGAGGCCACGGCTGAGTCCCTGAGCCGCACAATCCGCGGGCGGGGAACGCCCGCCAAGCTCGGCGCGCACCCATCGAGACATGACGTCGTTGATGGCCAATACCGTCGGGGCCTCAGCTACTAGCGAGCCCCGCCTGCGGGCCGCTCCAGCCATGTCTGCGGCCCCTCGAGCCATGTCAACCCCAGACAGGTCACGCCGGGGCCGGCCGCGTGCCTCCCTCCGGGTATGACGGTAGCGAGAAAAACCGTACAAGACACGCACGGTTCGCATCAGGCGTGTCAAAGATCCACGCCAGACCCCTCGCTCGAGCTCCCCCTCCCGCGGGACGACGGCCGAGCCCAACATCACTGCGCCGGCCTTGCCCTCGTGCACCCAGCCCACGCCGTCCGATGGCCGCCAGCCTCGTCCGGCCGGCTCAACCACCTACGGCGCGGTGGCCCGCAGCCCGGGCGGCAGCTGTCAGCCCCGCGACCCAAACAGGGCGTCTAGCTCATCCGGCCCAAACACCGCGGCGTCCTCGACGGCGCCCTTGGTCGCGCTCTCGGCCGAGCGAATGCGCTCGACAACCTCCGCCAGGCGGCCGCGCAGCTCCGGAGGCACCTTGAGGAGGCCGTTGACGTCGCCATGGAGCAGATCGCCGGGCTTGATCCGCAGCCCAGCCACCTCGACTGGAACGCCAACATCGCGTACCGCGAAGTTCCCGTGCGAGACGACCAGGCCGCGGGCAAACAGGTGCAGCCCCACCTCGAGCACCTCAGCGGCGTCCCGCAGCCCTGAGTCGGACACCATTCCGACGCATCCGAGCCGACGCGCGACCGTCGCCATCACGTCGCCGCCATGGCAGCCGATCTCCGGCCGCGACCCTACCTCCTGGAAGACCAGCACCGAAGGACGGGGCGCGGCCTCGACGGCACGCCACAGCTGAAGCACCCGCCTGTCGGTCGGCGACGGCCCGGGCGACGTCGTATCCATAGCCGCGGTCACCGCGTAGCCCACCATCGTGCCGAGCTGCGGCAGGAGGCAGCGCAGGCTCAGGTCGACGTATCCCTCGGTGCGGTCGCGCACCTCGAGCAGTTCGATCGCGTTTGCGAGCGTCGGGCTGTCGATCTCCTTCAGCTCAGCAATGAACTCGTCCATCCTGCGCTCCTCGTTGTCGCACACCGGGACGGGCTGGCCCTCCGGTGCCTCACACCGGGGCGCCCACTCTCGCCGTACGTTACTGCCGCAGAACGACCTGTGGCTGACAGGTCCACGGCGCGCAGGCGGGCTCGGTTGCGGACGGCGCATTACAGCTACTGTCAACGGCCTGAGATCTCCACGGCGACTCTCTCCGGCAGACCGCCCGAGCAGTCAGGCGAAGGCGCAGGCGTTCGCCCTGCTCTCTCTATCCGTCATCGTCTGGGGCGGCTCATGGCGGGCGATGGAGATCGCCGGAGAAGCGGCGGGCGCAACAACGACCGCGGCGCTTCGCGCATCGGTGGCCGCGCTGATCTTGCTGCTGGCGCTGCCGCTCGTCGGCGCCCGGCTTCCCAGCCTCCGCATGTGGCCCTGGGTGGTGCTGACCGGCCTCTTGATGGTGACGCTTGCCGTCGACGGACAGGCTGAAGCCGTGCTCCGTGCGGGCGTCTCAACCGGAGCGGTGCTGGGTACAACCGCCCCGTTCTTCGTCCTTGCCTTCGGCCGGCTGCTGTTCGGAACCCGGTTCTCGGCAATCGGAGTCGTCGGAACGGTTGTCGGCTTCGGCGGTGTCGTGCTCGTGATCACGTCGCAGCTCGGCGGAGGCGGCCCCAGCGATCTCGCGCTCGGAGTCGTCTTCGCATTCGCCTCAGCCGCGGCGTTTGCGCTGGCAACGATCATCGTGAAACGGTGGTCCGAGCGGGACCCCGACCTCGATCTCGTTGGGCTGGTCGCCGCACAGCACGTCGTCGGCAGCGTGGTTCTCATCGTCCTCGCGCTCGCCATCGACGGCACCAGCGGAACGGATTGGAGCTCCGTGCAGCTCTGGGGCGCGATCGCGTGGGTTGGGCCCGGGGGTTCCGCAATCGGTTTCGTCGCGTTCCTCATCGCCGTCACGCGGCTCGATGCGACCCGTGCCTCGACGTGGCTCTTCCTTGTCCCGGTCGTCGCGGTTCTCGTCGAGGTTGCTCGGGGCATCGTCCCTGGCCCGGTGACCACCATCGGGATGGCTCTCGCGATCGCGGGCGTTGGGCTCGTGAGCGCCACCCCAGAACGCCCTGGGCCGGCTGGAGCTGGCCTTGTCGGCCGCTGGCAAACGCTCACGGGCCGCGGCCGAGCGCAGAGCTACGGCTAGGCCGCGGGTCGGTGGAGGCACCGGCGCTGCGGGTCGCGCCCGTAAAGAGCCTGCGCACAAACGGAAAAGCCGAACGCTTCATCCAGTCCACCCTGTGCGAATCGCTCCCTGCCAAGCCCTCTCACAACTCAACCGAACGCACCGACGACATACCCCTTGGTTCCACCGGTACAGCCATCACAGACCACATGCCGGCATCAAAGCCGCAACACCAGCCAACCGACTTGAACAACCTCCTTGGAGACAACACCTAGGTGTAGGACCTACGGACGTTGTGAACGTTGGGGAGATACGCCTGGCCCTCCCTTGGGGCTGTGGGTCTCGCGAAAGGACCTTGGCTCGAAGGAGGGCTCGGATGCGACTGCACCGTCACGCGAAGCCCGGACTTGCTGGTCGATACGCGCTGGTGAAGGCGGTCGAGGGCGGCTACTCGATCAAGGGCAGGCGGCGAGACGCCATCGCGTCTCGCCGGCGACAGCATGTGAGTGGTCACAGGGCGGTTGCGGAGCGCAGCAGGCGAGCAAGAGCGGAAACGTGCGTGCCGCTCGACCGGTCGAGTCGGCCCCGTTGTTCGCCTCGGATGCTGGGGCAGGAGCGACCAGGAAGCGGGATCTGCCCGGGGAGCCGGGCCGGTCGGGTCATCGGCCGCGCCCGACCGGTTGTGGGACCCGGGGTTTGCGCACGCGACCGTCTGGAAGGCTGATGGGCCGCCGGAGCTGTCCCCGGGCCCAGGGGCGGCATCTCCCGGCGAGCCCGCCCCCAGCGACCGGGCGGCCCTCCCCCGGGCGGGCTGCCTCGCGCCGACCTGGAACGGCACCTGCCCGCCTCTACCCCAGCCCGGTCACGCCCCCAGCGGCGACCGCACCAGCCCGGCCGGCAACAGAGGCCGCACAGACCCGGCCACCGGCGTCGTCCAAGCCGCCGTGGACGACCACCCCCCCGCCTCGCCGACGCCGAGGTGCTTGCCGACGCCAAGGCAACCACCCTCGGCCGCCTTCTCCGAAACGAGTGCTCACGTCCCTCTGGTCTCGCACACCACCCCTGCCGCAGCGGCCGATGACCGGCAACGCCCACAACTACACGCCCAACCGCTTGCTGCCTGAACCCTCTCACCGCCCGCCAGACCCTGCCACCCGGCCACGAAACCCCACCCGGTCATCCACCAACGACAATCCGGGCGCTCCAGCCAAACCCGAGAACGCGACTGGGCCTACCGCTCCACCTACGCTAACCCACAACCACCGCCAACAAGCACTGCCACACCGGCCCCACCACGACCACACACACACAGACCTCACAGCCCCCTCCCAGACCAACCACCTATCAACCGGGCTCGGAATATCTGTAGGCAGGACACCCAGCCGGCTAGGGCATCCGGCCGGCGACCGCGGTGACGAGCTTCTCTCTCAGCGTCGGCTTGAGCGAAGAAGCGTAGCTGACGAGGAGCACCACCGAGAAGACACGACCGCTGCAGACATGGACGAAATCGGCGATCGCGGGGGGGACAAGATCGTCCATTGCTCGCCCAGCGCATCGCCCTCCGCCCTGATCTGGAACGCGCTGGAGTCCTCACCAAAGCCCGGGAACGCGAACTCGCTGACGCTCGTATCGAAGCCGCCGGAGGCGTGGCCTTCGACCGCGCATCGGTCGGAGACCGTGCTCATCCGCTCGTAGACAACTCGTGCCTACCCCCCCCGTCGGCCAGGACGAACACCGCCGAGCCCGCCACCCCCAGCTCCACCATCCCCTGCTCAAGCCCCTCGACGATCGCAGACAACGCCTCCGCCGCGTCCGTGTCGGTCCCGGCTGGCCGTTGCCGGCCGTTCCCTCGACGAAGGCATTGAGGTCGTCCGTCACAACGCGTCGCCCGTCGACTCGCCGGTGATCGTCACATCGGCGAGATCAAGCTGCTCAGCAAGACAGCCTCTGTCCCAAACGCCGTACCACAACGGCTGCTGCGTGCTCCACCCGTCCGGGAAGCCGTCGAGGCGCAGGACAACCGACTCGGCGAGCGCCTGGTCCTCGTCGTTGATCTCAACCCACGCAGAGCTGTCTGCGGCTAGAAGGCCCCCCAACTTCGCTATCCAGCTCCGAGGCTGAATCCAGCCCGTCGGCCGCCTCTGTGGTCAGTGGCGGCTCCGGGGCTGCTTCTATCATCGCGCCTCCCGTTCCGGGCTTGAGCGCCTGGACGGGGAACTCCTCGGGGCCGTGACCGCGGAAGGCGT
>JAPOVR010000158.1 GCA_026708005.1 Actinomycetes bacterium | reverse complement strand
CCCAACAACCCACACCCCCACCCCACAAACCCCCACACACACCAAGAGACAGGCCGGTACATCATCGATCGTCGGCCTCTGAAAGGGCCGAACGATGCTCGTCTCGCCTTTGGGATCGCTACGGACGACGAGTTCTGCGAGCCCTTCCCACCTTCCAATAGGCATCCTCGGTTCTGAACCCGTGGCCCGAACCAGGTGTCATGGATGGCGGAGCATTTCGAGGAGTACACAAGGCGGACTATTTTCTCCAGAGATTTAGAGATGAAAGCGATACCTTATGTTCCGCAGGAGCAGAGTCCGGTCGCACTATGTGCATAGCGTTGCCCCGTCCATGATCGGGCAGCTGTGGCGATCCAATATCTCGACGAGGCGCTCCGCCGCATCCTTTCGCAGGCGGGCATTTTGGTGACATCCGCTGAGGAGATTGCCGACTACTACCTGGCTCACTATTGCGACGGGGTGCCAGATCAATCTCGCTGGCTTGGACGCGGCAGAAGGCACGGCCGACAGAGAGGACGTGACCAACGGTGCGGGAAACTGAACCGGGCGTGATGGGCAATCCGTACGAGGGCTGGTCGCCGCTCGTCGGCCGGCCGCCCTGACGATGCCCGAACGGTACGAAAGGACGAAATGCGTGAGCGTGAGGCTCGAGCATTTCAAGGGGCTTCCGCCCGGCCCAGGCGTTGCCCCAGCTCCGTGTCCGGGGGTCCCATCCAGCCGTGTTCGATAGTCCGGACGCCGCGCCGCACGAGTATGGGGATTGCGTTGGCGTCTTTCGTGTCATGGATGCGCACGACACGTGTGGTGTCCGGGCAACGGTGGCTATGGACGGTACGCGGACGCAGTTCGCTCCGTTTCTGGTGTCCGGGTGTGGACGACGCGATTGGGAGTTCGGCGGACACGGATTTGCGTGGAGCAGGATGCTCACGGAGCGCATCTGGAGGAAGAGGAGCGCGGGTCCATCGAGCGGTCGCTGGCGACGCTCGAGCAGGCTACGGGCCAGGCCCCTGTCGGGTGGGTCGGTGCAGACTAGGGAGAGTCGTCTCGCACGGTTTGCCTACTGGCAGAGTTGGAAGTGCGGCACGTCTGCGATTGGCCTAGCGAGGAGCAGCCCTACCGCATGAGTGTTCCGAAGGGGGAGATGGTCGAGTGGCCCGTAGCGGTCGAGCTCGACGAAGTGTTCGCACACCGAGAGCGGTTCATCTCGACTTCGCGCTGGGCACAGAGGTGATCGAGGCTCTCGACCGTCTGCGTGAGGATGGGGCGGCGAGCGGTCGCTTGTTCGTTCTGAATCTCCATCCATGGATCATCGGTCAGCCCTTCCGTAGCAAGTACCTGAAGCACGCACTCAGGCGAAGCACGCACTCAGGCACATCGTGCAGCGTACGGTGTAAGGATTGCGACCGAAAACGAGATCGTCGACTCGTACCTCAAGCACACGGCGCCGGAGTCAGATCTAACGGACGCGTCTGGTAGCGAACGTGAGATGCAGCCCTAGAGTAGGTTCTCCCCTCGGTGCCTCGACGGCCCGGCGCTTACCTCGACATCCTGACAACGCCAAGACCGAGGCGATCCATCGCGCGAAACGCGTTAGGGTCCGTGGCGATCGAGTCCGACACAGAGACGGTGGTGCCTGGTCGGCACCGAACGGAGGCAACGTGAAGTACAAGTTGGGCGTTGACATCGGCGGAACGTTCACGGACTTCCTGCTCCTGGACGTCGAGCGAGGGAAGACGCATCTCCTGAAAGTCCCCTCCACACCGAAGGATCCGTCTGAGGCCGTCGCCGCTGGCGTCGACCGCCTCTGCGCAGCCCTCGAGATCCACCCTCAAGCGATCATGCAGATCGTGCACGGGACCACCGTTGCCACGAACGCGCTGCTCGAGGGGCGAGGGTCGAAGGTCGGGCTCGTGGCCACGGAAGGCTTCGGAGGCACCCTCCACCTCGCACGTGGCATGACGCCAGGACCGCTGGCCGGCTGGATCACGATGATCAAGCCGGACCCGCTTGCCGACCTCGAGAACACGATCGAGGCGCGGGAGCGGATGGATCCAAACGGCGAGGTGATTACCCCGCTTGACGAGGATGCGCTGCGCGCCGATCTCGCCGCGCTGTTCGACAGGGGCATGGAAGCGCTCACGATCTCGTTCCTGCACTCCTACGCGAACGACGAGCACGAGCGCAGAGCGGGCACGATCGCACGGGAGCTGGACCCATCGGTCTCGGTCACCATCGCATCCGAGGTCGTCGCGGAGTTTCGCGAGTACGAGCGAACGGAAACCGCGGTCATCAACTCCTACATCAAGCCGACGGTCAGCGGGTACCTGGAGCAGTTCACAGAGCGGCTGGGCAGGCGAGACGTCGACGCACCCGTCAACCTGCTTCGCTCCGACGGGGGCATGATGACGATCACCGACGCCACCGATCGGCCAGTGTACGCGATTCTGTCAGGGCCGGCCGGTGGGGTCGCCGGTGCGCTCTTCGTGGGTCAGAAGGCCGGCTTCGACAGGATCCTCACGCTCGACATGGGCGGAACCTCGACCGACGTGTCCCTCTGTACGGGAACCCCGTCGATGACGTGGGAAACGAGGGCCGGTCTGTTTCCGGTGAAGGTCCCGTCGATCGAGATCGCCACCGTCGGGGCGGGCGGTGGGTCAATCGCCCACGTGCCAGAGCTCACCCGCGCGCTCCGAGTCGGCCCCGAGAGCGCAGGCGCCGATCCTGGGCCCGCGTGCTATGGGAAGGGCGGAAAAGAGGCAACGGTGACGGATGCCAACCTCGTGCTCGGCCACCTGCCTCCTCGCCTGCTCGACGGCGAGATCGAGCTCGACGAGGAAGCCGCCTACGCGGCCGTCAAGAAGATCGGCGATGCCGCCGGCCTCCAGGCCGAGCAGGCTGCGATGGGAATCGTCCGGCTCGTCAACGAGAGCATGCTCGGCGCGCTGCGCGTCGTGTCGGTGGAGCGTGGCCTCGATCCGCGGGACTTCTGTCTGTTCGCGTTCGGCGGCGCGGGGCCGATGCACGCCAACGCCCTCGCGAGGCTGCTCGGCGCCTGGCCGGTGCTCATTCCGCGCGCGCCGGGTGTTCTCTGCGCTCTCGGCGCCGCTGTAACCCCGTACCGAAACGAGTTCGTCACCTCGATCATGCAGAGGCTCGATCGGGCCGACCCCGAGGCGATCGACGCGATCCGCCGAGCGCACGGGGAACGCGCGCAGGAGTGGCTGCGGGTACAAGATATTCCCCTCGAGAATCAGACCATCACCTACCAGTTCGACATGCGGTACTACCGGCAGGGTCTCGAGGTCCCCCTTGAGGTCGGCGACGACTGGCTGGCGGACGAGGGCTTCGACGGGCTTCGGCGGCGGTTTGGGAAGGCACACGAGAACCTGTACAACTTCTCGCTCGATACAGAGGCGGAGCTCGTCAACCTCCGCGTCGTAGCGATCGGTGAGGCGACCACGGTAAGCCTCCAGCAGCATCAGCCCGCACATTGCGACCCGTCCCCGGCACAGATCGACGAGCGCCTCGCCGTCTTCGATGG
>JAPOVR010000043.1 GCA_026708005.1 Actinomycetes bacterium | reverse complement strand
TCCCCAGGAGGCGTCTGGGTCTGAGTACCGTTCGCGTTCCGGTCCGTTCTTTTTGAGGTAGCGCTGGCCGTTGGCGAAGGCTGGTAGGTCGGAGGCGTCTATGGCGATGTCTTGGCCGTAACCGGGGAGCTCTTCCCGGAGCGCTGCGGTTACCCGGTCGATGCAGGCGTCCAGGAGCGGCTTGTGCGTGCGCAGCTTCTTGGTGAACCGGTAGAGCGCGTACACGGAGGGGCAGCCGCCGATCGCGGCCTGGAGCACGGGGTGCTCGCCGATCAGCCGGGCGGTGCGGCTCCACGTCGGGACCGCGTACACGCTCTTGGCGAGACAGGCACCGACAAGCGAGCGGATCGGGTAGCCCCTCCTTCCCGTCCAGCGCAGCCCTTCAAGCTCAGCGATCAGCTGGACGATCTCGGGTGAATCGAGGAGGGCGACGACAAACCCTGCGGGTCCGTCGCGGCGGATTGGTGGTACTTTCTTACCTACCAAGTGAGCTAGTGCCTCTCTTGGTCACGGCCCTCGGAAGCTCGAACTTCGCGGGGGCCTTTTCTTATGGCTCGCTAGATCTTACTCGATCCTCCGCTGGCGTGCGGTCGGGCGGCCGGTGAACGGGCCGCGTATGGTCTCTGCGGGATCTGATCGGAGGTCGCGTGACTGCAGCTCTTCAGGAAGGCTTCGGAGAGCGACTCTCACCGTCGTCGCCGACCCTTCAGAGTTGCCGTTCAAGCGTTTCGACCCTGTGTGCCACTTGGGCGGTCATTCTCTTTCCTTCGCGGAGCAAGCGGTGAAGAGGCCGCTTCTGGGCGGCAGCGCGCTCATCAGCTGCCCCGTTGTCAGCTTCTCCTGCCCATCAGCCTGCTCTGCCGCGAGAGCCTCCCCGGGCACGTAGGCTCAGCCTGGGCCCGTCCGGCAGCCCTCGTGTTGTGTCCCCTTTGTCGCTGAACCCCTCAAGCCTGGCGGGAGCGGTCTTCGCCTCGCCTGCTGAAGCTCTAGTCTCCGATAGGCTTCGCAGGACTGTCTCTGCGCGTTCTTTGAGAGCTGTCAAGCTGTCTCCGAGGTGATTGGGAAGATCTGTGTAGTCGGTCACGAGATTGATCGTATTGCTTAGAGATTTTCCTGCTTGGAATTCAAGTAATAACTCCCTTGAGTTAAAAGTGGATCCAATCGGGAGTAAAGGCACTGCAGGCATCGGCAGGCCTGTGCCAAGCGCAGCTACATCTTCTCCGAAAGTTGGGTGAACCTCGTTGCTCGCGATACGGTAGAAGAGCATATCGGATCCAGTAGCTTTCGCTATCCTCCTAAAGGATGTGTGAGTTTCTTTGGAGGTCCATGCGTAGCCTCCCGTATCATCTCCAAATTCCTTCTGGTACACGTCCTTTCGGAGCTGAATCTCGTCGATAGAGTATTCTTCTTCCTTTCCACATCGAAGGCAAGTCTCGTTGACTGCCTCCCAGCGCCGAACAGTTTTCCGTAACATCGAGTGGATCGCAAAGCGGCACGCCAAATGATCATCTAACGGGCTGTTGCCAATATAGTGGCAGACTACCTCTGTCTCAAAAAGGGACCGCCATAGGTTGAGAGCCTGGCTCCAAAGACTCTTGCTTCTCAGAAGAGCAACCGCGTTGGACTCCTCGACAGCCTTTCTCAACAGACTCGCATAAACCAACGCTCTGATATTACTTTGACGGCAAGATCCCTTCCAGTGCTTCTCTAGGATGGAACCATAATCAAATTGCGATAGCCGCCCAAAATATTTGTCAATGCCTACGCTAAATTTGGCGGCCGGATCAACTAATGATTCCAACAGTTCGATATGTGACGAATCCCATGACAACTCCTTATTACAGTCCTCTAGCGAATAGTCAAGCAAGTAACTCTTCATCACAACCCTGTCTGCCTGGTATGAGGCTGAAGGCCTCTCGGCATCGAATCAAAGAGGTTCCAGAACAGGGGCCACCGCGTCATCGTCACCGGCGAAGGCCTGCGACCCGCAAGGGACCGAGGTCGGGCTGATAGCGCCACCGTTTCTGAGTAGTCATTCAGCGCTTCCGATTCTGGCGGCATCGTTGCGTGTCTTGCTGTCCCGTTCGCCCTTCTTGCTCAAGACACGGCAGGAACTGCAGGAGATGAGGCAGCGAAACCGTCTCGAAGCTGAGCGAGGTCGCGTTCGGCTTGGTCGAGGATGTCGATGGTGCAGGAAGGGCAGTAGTTCTTTTTCCCGAGCCCGCCGTCGTCGAGGATCACGAGGCACGCCTCACCGGAGCGGATGCGGTGTTTCTTGGGCATGTGGTGGCATTTCCGGGTGCCGGCGGCAATCTCGACCCTGGCGTGTTTGAGGATTCTGCGGGTGGTGGCCATCAGCGGTTCTCGACGAGGCTCCGGTACTCGCGGACGAGTTCATCGCCGAGTTCGTCGAGATGGTCAAAGGCGGCGATCGCCTGATCGGCTGTTATCTCGTCGCGCATGCCCGGTTCGATGCCCAGGTAGTCGTTGACACGTTCGTGCATGAGAGCGATCGCGACCTGGAGGTTAGGTCTGGCGCCTCGGCCAGCAGCGCGGGCTAGGTCTCGACCGGTTGGCACGATCTTGAGGTCCGCGAGGATACGAGCGGCAACGGACTTGCTGCGATCGGCGAGGCGTTGGCGAGCCTGTTGACGACGCCGCTGAGGGCTGACCGGGATCTCTTCGTATTCGACTTCCTCGGTGCTATGTCGTTTACGGAGGGCTTCCCGCAACGCCTCTCGGTCTACAAGGTTGCCAAGCGCCATGCCGGGGGCGACCTCTTGGCCGAGGATCTCGTCGAGAACGCGGTCGTCTTCAGGGTCGAGGAAGCGTTGCTCGAGGAAGTGGCTGATGATCTCGTCGTTAACGAGTTGAGTCTGGTCGAAACGGCGTGGCTCGCCGGTGCCGGTGGTGGTGTCCAATGCCGCCGCTGCATCCTCGGTCTCAAGCCAGCGGCGGACTATCTCCTGGTCGTCAAGGTCGAGCTCACGAAAGTCGTCCCAGTGCTGCTCGTTGTTGAGCCCAACGTGGCTGACGATCACGCCTTGGTTGTCGGGGTGGTCGGCAGCGTCCTGATGAATCACCCTCATTACCCGGCCGATGAACTGGATGTAGGGAGCAAGCGACCGGTAGGGACGGAAGACCGCTGCCACGCCCAGCGGAGGATGGTCAAACCCCTCTCCCAGCATCTGCACTTGAACGATGGCGTCGAGCTGGTGGTCGCGGAGCCGGCGAAGGGCCCGCTCTTGTTCGTCAGGGTCGAGATCGCTGGAGATCTCGGCTGCCCGGTAGCCACACTCTTCGTAGAGGGAACAGACCTGGCGGGCGTGGTCGATACTGCATGCCGAGGCGATCACCTGATGGTGCGTGCCGGTGCGTTCGCGCAGACGGGCGCACTCGGCGATGCTGGCCTCGACGATGTGCCGGTTACATGCAGGGGACAGCGCGACACCGCGACTGAACCAGGCCTCCTCGCGCATCTCGAGAACCTCGGCGAGGCTGTAGCGGCGCTCTTTGCCGCCAACGGTGAAGTACAGCTCAGAGGGTGCGGCGCTAACGCTGCGGATGTCCTTGATGTACCCCTTGAGCATCGCTCGGCCGAAGCTGTACCGGTAGATGACCTCGCCGGGAAGCTCTTGACGGTCGGCGCGAAACGGTGTCGCTGTCAGGGCCACGACCTTGGCTGCGGGGAAGCGCCGCAAGGTCTTGCGCCAGCTCTCTGCCGCGCTGTGATGGCCTTCGTCGATGATGACCATGTCAAAGAAATCAGGGGGGAACTGGGGCAGCCACCGGTCGGCTGAACTGGCGAGCTGTTGGATGTTGGTGACGACGAAATCGCTGTCGGTGCAGTCGTGGATGTTGGCGTCGCGGCCGTCGAGCACGGCCGTGAACGGGCCATGCTGGAAGTGCGTAAGCACCCTGGTCCTTGCCCAGAAGCAGCCGGTCGAGGCGATGTCGAGAGCGTCAGCGATCCCATCGCGAATCGTCAGGTTGGGCGCGATCACCAACACCCGCCCAGTGGCGATCCCGAACGGCAGCACCGAGATCAGCCCAGTCTTCCCGCAGCCGACCGGGATCACAAGCATCGCCGGGTCATCAGACTGACCGACGTGCTCTCTCACCGCCCGATGCGCCTCTCGTTGGGGATCACGCAACCGCTCGTTGCCTTCGATGTCAGCGGTTGCCGTTACAAACACTGAGGCCGATGGGAAATCGCGGCTTCCGGCACGCGAATAGTCCAGCCGGAATGCAGCAATGTCCTGGCGACGGTAGAAGCGGCGGTTCGACCCAGGACGTCTGATAGCAGGCAGCCGGCTGCTGCGATCCCACCGCCGCAGCGTCTCCGGCGACACACCCAAGTACTCGGCGGCCTCGCTCACCGACAAGAAATCACGCGACATGCCCAAGCATTGTACAGGTTTGTATAAGAATGTCAACTTTCGGTAGAATAGAGGGGCAGCCAGGGCCGGTGGCGCCCTGCCGATGCTCCTACTCGAGCATTACGGACTCACGGTCACGGCCATACCACAACGGGCCTCAATGGCGAGCCACAGAGCGAGCTACGCAGGCCGCGGGGTCTTCTACACCCCCGGGAAGCCCAGGCCCTTGGTCGAGGGTTGGCGCCAGACCTACAAGCAGCTCCGCCCCCACAGCTCCCTCGGATATCGTCCACCAGCATCCCCAGCCACCATGCCCGCACCCGCGCAGCCCGCGACCTCCCAACCAACTACATCCCGAAAGAAGGATCACACCACCGCACCAACATAAGCCCCGGCAGAAACACCAGGGGCGGGTCAGGAGGGGGTGTGCTGGCGTGTCGGTGGCAGGGGTTTGTAGGGCGCTCGAGGGGGGCAGGCGGTCGTACTAGCGCTCGCGTAAAGGGGATGCGGCGGTATGCGGGTTGTCCAGGCCAAGTGGCCATTCTGTTCGCTGGGGATAGAAGGCGCCACCACGTAGCAGAGGAAGCGCACAGTTGTGCTCTTACGCGGATGCGTGAGACCGGAGTCGCCAAGGTCGAGGTAGTGACCTGCCGGGGCAGGGGAGGACCCGAGCGGTGCCGGTCGCTAGACGGCGAGGGTTAGCAGGCTGAGGTCGGCGTGGAGTGGCACTCCGCCGCCTGTCCTTTGAGTTGGCTGTCGGGCGTGCCGTGCTGGGAGGCTGGGAGGCTGGGAGGGAGTACAATGCCCGTTTCGATGCGTCTAGCCGTCGTAGCTGTCGTCTCGCTGGCAGCGGCTGCCTTGGTTCCGCCTGGGCTAGCAGGAGCGGCCCCGGCCTGCACGATCGTTGGCACTAGCGGCCCGGACCAGCTTGTCGGCACCGCTGGCTCTGACGTGATTTGCGGGCTCGGCGGCGATGACATCATCCGGGGGCTCGGCGGCAGTGACGTTCTCCGGGGTGGCCCCGGCGACGACCGGCTGTTTGGCGGCGCAGGGGATGACATCCTCCAGGGCGGCCCCGGCGACGACCGGCTGTTCGGTGGGAACGGTGGCGACACTCTCGTTGGTGGCCCCGGCGGCGACACACTCAAGGGCGGCAAGGGCGACGACACGCTCAAGGGCGGCAAGGGCGACGACATCCTCCAGGGCGGCCCCGGCGACGACCGGCTGTTCGGTGGGAACGGTGGCGACACTCTCGTTGGTGGCCCCGGCGGCGACACACTCAAGGGCGGCAAGGGCGACGACACGCTCGTAGATGCAGACAGCCCGTCTCCGAGCACGTCTCCGCCGGTCGGCCCTGTCTACGTGTCCGCGTCGGCGGGGTCAGCCTCTGCGATCGTCGTCTCCTGGTCGGGCGGCGCTAATGCGACCTCGTTTAGCGTCCGCTACAGGGAGGGCTCCTCTGGCGGCTGGGCGACCTCCTCGCAGGACGCGAGTAGTCCCCACGCAATCACCGGGCTTCGAGCGGGCGCGACCTACACGGTCGAGGTGTGCGGTATGCGGGCGGGCTCCGCGACCGCGTGCGATACCAGCCAGGCGGCGACGGACGGGCCGGGGGCGTCGGCGGCCGGGTTCGCTGACGGCACGTGGCTTGTTGGGAGGGACATCCAGCCGGGCACCTACCAGGCTCAGCCTTCGGCTGGGAGCGGCTGCTACTGGGCGAGGCTGAGCGGGCTCTCTGGAACTCTCGACGACATCATCGCCAGCGACTTCGGCAGCTCAGGGCAGGTCGTCGTGACGATCCTCGCCACCGATGTTGCCTTCAAGTCCGAGAGATGCGGCACCTGGACAAAGGCGGCGACGGACGGGCCGGGGGCGTCGGCGGCCGGGTTCGCTGACGGCACGTGGCTTGTTGGGAGGGACATCCAGCCGGGCACCTACCAGGCTCAGCCTTCGGCTGGGAGCGGCTGCTACTGGGCGAGGCTGAGCGGGCTCTCTGGAACTCTCGACGACATCATCGCCAGCGACTTCGGCAGCTCAGGGCAGGTCGTCGTGACGATCCTCGCCACCGATGTTGCCTTCAAGTCCGAGAGATGCGGCACCTGGACAAAGGCGGCCTAGCCCACTTTCGGATTCGCCCTCAGTGGCCGCGGGGTCAAGCTGGCTAGAGGGCTCCCAGACTGCCTGGGGGCGGCTTGTCGTGTCTTGTTGACGCCCAGGTAGCTGGCTACAGCATGCATGCTTCGGTCTCGCCGAGGCCGCCAACCGAATCGGGGTACGAACGAACGACCCGGACAACCTGCCAGCCCTGCCGCAGTTGCTGGGACGGCGTTCTGTCGCCCTAGAACACGGGCGTTCGCGCGGTGGCGGCTGGTGCGCACCGGCAGCGACTGCGTCCGGTTGCGCAACGCGCGTCTGCCTGGACGGAAGCGGTTCGCGCACCAAGGGCTGCCTCTGCCTGCTGATGATGGCCCCAGGAAGCATCGGCGAAACTCGCCGCGCTCGCGCCGCTTGCCAATCGAGGCTGCGCCATTTCCGAAATTCTCGCTCCGCGAAGTGGGAACGTCTGGGAGCCCGTGCCGGGAAGGACGGCCTCGATAGCAGGGAGGAACTCGTCGAGCGCCCCGGGCGGGAAAGAGCGGCCGCCAGGCCTGGCAACAGGTCACAGTTTCTGGCGGCGTTTGTCTCACCCGGTGCCTGTGAGAGTTCCCGGCGTTTCCCTGCCTTCTGGGTTGCCCGCCTCTTGGTACGCGCGCTGCCGCCTGGGCCGTGGGCTGCGAAGGCGCCAGCCGTTTCAGTGGCTGCTCGGGCAGAGCCAGGATTGGTCTAAGGCATCATCAGAGACGACGCCGGCCTCACCCCAATAGCGCAGACAGGCTGCTGGGCAGACATCCCTTGCGATGCCCGTCCGCTACGCCTGTGCCGGGCTCACCGGTCAGGGCGCTGTCGCCCGGTACTACCACCACGGAGCAAACAACCAAAGCGGCCCTGCCACGGCCGGTAGTGCTGCTTGCGGCGGTTGGTCCCGGTTTTGGTGGGGCGGGTGTTGCGTCTGTGGTGTTGGCTGGTTCGGCTGGCTGGGGGGTTGTTGGGGTTGGGGCGGGGTTGACAGTACGAACGTGTGTTCGGTACCGTGGTGTGCTCCCTGTTTGGCTGGTGTGTGTTGGGGGTGTTGTGTGCGGGTTGCGTGTGTGCTGGTCACTCGTTTGAGGGCGAAGGCGGAGATGAGCCGGCGTCCCTGCCTGGGGGGCAGGCCTGTCCTGATTGTCGATCGTGGCCGCCCGGGTGGGGGGCCTGTGGTCGTCGACTGGTTCCCGGGTGTTTCTGGGGTGGCTGTGGGGATGCCGCTGCAGGCGGCGGTGTCCTGCCAGGCGGACGCTGTTGTGCTTGACGCCGACGAGCCGTTTTACCGGCGGGTGTTCGGTGGGGTGATGGCGTCGTTGCGGGGGGTGAGCGACCGGGTGGAGGCGGCCGAGTTGGGTGTGGCCTACGCGCGGCTGGACGGTTTGGAGCGTCTGTATGGGGGTGAGGGTGGGGTGGCGGCTGCTTTGTTGGGGGCGGTTCCTGGGTATCTGGGGCCGCGGGCCGGTGTCGGGGACGGCAAGTTCCCCGCTTTTGTGGCTGCCTCGCGCAGCGGGCCGTTGGCTGTGACGGAGGTGCCCGACGATGTGCGGGGCTTCCTCGCCCCCTGTTCCGTTGATGTTCTCCCAGTCCCCTCCGGGGTGAAGGCCGGGATGCGCCGCCTGGGTCTTCACACCCTGGGGGAGGTCGCCTCGATCGGGGCGGGTTTCCTTGTCGAGCGGTTCGGGCATGAGGGCAGGAGGGCGTGGGATCTCTCCCGCGGAGTCGATGAGCGCCTTCTGGTTGCTTCGGGGTTTGAGGAGCCGGTCGTTGAGAGCGTCGTGTTGCCGTTTGCCTCCACCTCGTTGGGCCTTCTTTTGAGGGTGGTAGACACACTCCTTGAGCAGGTGTTTTCCCAGCCCCAGATGCGAGGCCGACGCGCGAGGAGGGCGATCCTCTCCTGCGTTCTCTCCCAGGCGCCGCTGTGGGAGAAGAGCGTCAGGTTCAAACAGGGCGTCGGCAGCTGGGAGCGGGCCGCTTCCATTGTCAAGAGACAGCTGGAGGCAGATCATCCCCGGGCGCCCGTCCAGGAGGCGGCCGTGGTTCTCGCCGACCTCACCGGCGAGTCGGGGACACAGATGACGCTGCTGGACGACAGGCGGGACGACAGGCGCAGGCGGCTGGCCGGGCTGGTGGAGGTGGCTGGGCGGCTGCGGGCCCAGGCCGGTGGGGAGCACGTCCTGTACCGGCTAGCGGATGTCGCTCCCTGGCATCCCGTCCCGGAACTGCAGGCCGTGCAGGTCCCGATCGACCCGTCAGGGAAGGACACCATCAAACCGGTCTCCCTCCCCGCACGAGTGGCGGTCAGGGAGGGCACAGGCCAGCAGCCCGTCGCTGTGCACCTGGGACGGAGATGGCATCGGGTAGCTCGTATCGAGGAGCGGTGGTGTTTCGATCTCTGGTGGATGCCGGAACCCGTGAGTCGTGTCTACTACCGGGTCGGCCGGGAAGACGGACTGCAAGTCACCCTGTTCCGGGACCAGCAGAGCGCCTGCTGGTACCGGCAGCGCATCTAGGGGCCGGGTGTTCTTGGGTGACTGGCGGATACGTTGAGCTTCACGCGAAGAGCTTCTACTCGTTCGGGGCGGGGGCGTCCCACAGCCATGAGTTGTTGGCCCGGGCGAAGGGGTATGGGTATCCGGCGCTGGCTCTGACCGACACCAACCTGTGCGGGGCGTTGGAGTTCGCGCGGCTCGCCAACAGCCTGGGGGTCAGGCCGGTCACGGGCGGGGAGCTGACGTTGACCGACGGCTCCCGGCTGGTTCTGCTGGCCGCCACCAGGCGGGGGTACTCGAACCTCTGCCGGCTGTTCACCGAAGCGAATACCGCCGACCGCAGACACCCACGGCTGGACCCCGCGCACCTGCCCCACCACTCAGAGGGCCTGATCCTGTTGACCGGCGGCCGCGGCGGGCCCCTCTCGAGGCTGCTGGCGGACGGTCGCCGCGCAGAAGCCCGCGGGCTCCTCAACAGCTACCTGGAGTGGTTCGGGCCGGGCTCGGTCTATCTGGAGCTGAACCGGAACCTGCTGCGGGGGGACACAGAGCGCAACCGGGGGCTGGCGGGGCTGGCCCGGGAGGCGGGGGTGGGGCTGGTTGCCAGCAACGACGTCCACTACCACACCCCCGACAGGTACAGGTTGCAGCAGGCGCTGGCCGCCGCCAAACGGAACACCACGATCGAGGGGGCGCTCCCCCACATTCGGCCTAACCACCATCTGTGCTTGAAGTCCCAGGCCGAGATGGAGAGCCTGTTCAGGGAGCACCCCGACGCTGTGGCTAACACCCTTGGTGTCGCGGAGCGGTGCGTGTTCAACCTCGCCACCGACCTGGGCTACACCCTGCCCGAGCCCCCGGTACCGGACGGTCACACCCCGGACAGCCACCTGGAGCGGCTCTGCCGGGTGGCGGCCCGGAGACGCTACGGCAACCCCCTCCCACACCACGTTGAGGAGCGTCTGCGGGAGGAGCTCCGGCTCATCCGCAAGCACCGCCTCGCCGGCTTCCTGCTCCTCTACCGCCAGATCGCCCTGATCGCCCGGCAGATCATGGTGGAGCGCGGCACCGTCGGCCCGGGCACGCCGGTGGAGGAGCGGCCGCCGGGCCGGGGCCGCGGCTCCTCAGTGGCGCTGCTGGCCGGCTACCTGATCGGGATCAGCCACGTCGACCCGCTCAAGTGGAACCTCACCCTGGAGCGGTTCATCCCCGAGGACGTATCGACGCTTCCCGACATCGACCTCGACTTCCCCCGCAGCCTCCGGGACGAGCTGATCCGGCGGGTGCACCAGCATTTCGGGCCCGACTACGCTGTCCTTGCCGGGGCGGTCAGCACCTACTCGACCAAAGGGATCATCCACGATCTGGGCAAAGCCCTCGGCCTCCCCCGGGAACACCTGTCGCTGCTCTCCCGCCAGCTGCACCCCCACACCACCGCCGCCGACCTGAGGGAACAAATGACGGGGCTCCCCTTCTTCAGCGAAAAGGTGGAAGCCCCGGGCTGGCGGGACCTGGCCGCCCTGGCCCCCCAGCTGATTGACGCGCCCAAGGGCCTGGGCCAGCACGTCGGCGGCATGGTGCTCAGCAGCAGCCCGATACCGGAGATGGTCCCTACTCGGGCTGGGGCCACCCAGGGCCGCCGGATCATCGACTGGGACAAAGACTCAGTCGCCGACGCCGGCTTCGCCAAGATCGACCTGCTCTCCCTGCCCGTGCTCGACCAGATCGAGGAGGCGCTGGACCTGATCGAAGAGCGCGAGGGGAAACGACCCGACCTCGCAGATGTCGACCCGGAAGACCACGGGGTGTACGACCTGATCAACAAGGGCCTCTGCAAGGGGGTGTTTCTGCTCCAGTCCCCGGCCCAGCTCAAGATGGGGCAGCGCCTCAAATCCAGGAACCTCCAGGACCTCGCCTATCAGGTCGCGCTGATCCGGCCCGGCGTCGGCGTCCAAGGAAGCGCCGTCTCCCAGTTCGTGGAGCGCTACCGCCGCAACACCCCCTGGGACTACGACCACCCCCTCGAGCAACGGGCCCTCAAACGCGGCTACGGGATCATCATCTGGCAAGAGCAGGCCGTCCAGCTCATCACCGACGTGGCCGGCATGACCGCAGCCGAGGCCGACGAGCTACGAAGGGCCTTCACCAAACCCAACAACGAGCAGCTGATCGCCGCCCACCGGCAACGGTTCCTGGCGGGCGCCCACAGAAACCGTGTCCCCCCACAAACCGCCGAAAAGGTCTTCGCGAAAATCAACGGCCACTACATGTTCCCCGAATCTCACTCCCACGCCTTCGCCATCACCGCCTACCAAGCCGCCTGGCTAAAGCGCTACCACCCCCTCGAGTTCTACACCGCCCTCCTCAACAACCAGCCGATGGGCTTCTACCCGCTCGAGACAATCAAACAAGACGCACGCCGCTTCCGTGTCCCCTTCCTCAACCCCTGCATCAACCGCAGCCAGCCACAGTCCACCCCCCACCACGGCGCCGTCCTGCTCGGCCTCGACCGCATCAAAGACGTTGGCGAACAGGCAGCCGTGCTGATCGTCGCAGAACGCCGCAACGACGGTCCCTACACCAGCGCAGGGGACCTGGTACGACGGACAGGCCTCAAACCCCAGGCTCTGCTCTCCCTGATCCAGGCAGGGGCCCTCGACAACACCACCCCCAACCGCAGACAAGCCCTCTGGGAGGCCGGCCTGCCCACCCCACCCACCAACAACGGCCAGCAAGCCCTGCCCACAACACAAGGAAACAGCGTGCCCCCACTCGCCGACCTCACCGACTACGAGAAGATGGCCAGCGAATACCAAACCCTCGGCATCTACCCCAAAGGACACCTCATGGACTTCCTACGACCCACCCTCGACCCCCACGTGCTCCCGGCGGCGGAGGTCGAGAGGCGCGGCGACGGCGAACTGGTCACGGTGGCGGGATGGCCGATCGCCAGACAACACCCCAAAGGACAAGACGGCACAGTGTTCGTGACCATCGAAGACGAAACAGGAGACACCCAACTCATCCTCTGGCCCCGCGTCTACACCCGACACAGAAGGACGCTCGAAAGCCGGATCATCCTCGCTCAGGGCACGGTCTCCCGATGGGACGGAACCACCAACACCATCGTCACCAACATCCAACCCATCCACACCAACACCCCCATGCCTCCCACCCACAACTAGCACTAAACCACCCGACCCGCCCGATAACGGCCAACCCCGGCCAGCGCCACCGTGCCCGCGCGCTGCATAATCGAAGCGGCGCCCCGCGGGCCTGAACGCTGTCCGGCTAGCCAACGGGCCTGGAGTAGTACGGCTTATCGGCCGTACCAGTGCCCTAGGGCTAGTCGGGGGCTAGGCAAGCGGCCCCAAGCGGGAAAGAGGCGCATCTGACGGCAGGAGGGGCACCGGGGTGTCGCGTCCTTAACCCAAGAACGACGCCGCCTGCGGCCGGCCGGCCGGTCCCGCGGCCGGCCGCGCCCCACCTGCCCATAGTTCACGTCCGGGCCACCGGATCCGGTTGGCAAGCCGACTTCTCACAGGCGGGTGGCGGCTTGCAGCAGCTGGCCATAGCCGGACGAGACACAGCCGACAACCCCCTCGCGACCGCGGCAGCCCGGCACAGACCCAAGCCGCCAGCTACGCCCCAAAGGCCTTACAGAGACCGCTTAACGCCCACTGGCGCCTCCCGCCCACCCCCTACCACAACCCGAAACACCACCCACACCACTACACCACACAAAACCCCCGCACAACATCAGAGGCAGGTTAATCCTGTCGTGAATTTCCTGCCCTAAGGGGACACATGGCTAGCCATAAGGTGGCTGCCTCGGTTCTCGATGCAGGGGAAACGATGCCAGGATCTTCTGCGGTCGTCTTTCTTCTCTACTTCAGAAGGTTCGGGTACATCAACAACCAGCAGAAGGCAGCGGTATCGCTGTTTACCAGCGTGGGAACGATCGGTTCTGTGCCGTAAGCCGTGTCGATGCATTCCACGAGGTCTTCCGCGTAGGGCCTCACCTGGTCTACATCGCTGATTGCATCCCACACGATCGTGTTCTTCAGTGCTGCGATCGCGTAGTCAGCTGCTGTCGCGAGCCGGTCACGACGGGGCGCTCTCACCCAATCAGCAGCGGTTTTCTGATGTAGCGTCCCACCCGCGAACCACAGCAACGGGTCGGTCTCGCCCTGCGTCTGCGGCGGTGGCGCCGGCAGAGGCGGAAGAGGAGCTGGAGCCGGGGGCGGCATAGGCATCGCGGCTGGTTGCCCTGTTGGTTTCGACTGGCTCTCGATCCCCCACTCGGCGACGTCTCCCCTGGGACCGTTCGCCGACCACGTGAGAGCGCCAAGCTGTATTTCCTCTGGCACCTCGAACGTGACGAACCCCGCCTGCGAGGCGCCCGGCTCGACGCTGATGTCCCACAGCCGCGGCCTCCGCCCGGACGCTATCGGCCCGTACTCGTTGCCGTTCGTGTCAATGACGGACACGACACCGGCCGCGTCACCGGGGCTGTAGGCAGCGGAGCTGATGTTGCCGAGCTCGACCTTGGCAGCAACGAGCCTGTTCCCTGGCCCGGGCTTGTGTTCGATCTCGGCGGGGTCGATGATCTTGTGGAGCGTGACGGTGAAGACAGCGCCGCCGGGGCCGACGAGCGTTGCGGTTTCGCCGACGATGTGGGGCTTCTCAACAACGGGAGGCGGCGCAGCCCTCCTTGCAGGCGCTGCTCGTGTCGCTGCCGGGCCCTGGGTTTGCGGGGGGCTGGCAGGCGGCGCTGGGTGGGCAGGAGGCGGCGCCGGAGGAGGCCGTGTCCGTGTGGCCTGCCGGGGTGAGTCGTTCCCGCATAGAGAGAACGCGCGGTCCCGCAGCGGGCCGATCGAGATCCTCAAACCGGGAAGATCCGGGTTTTCGCGCCAGATCTCTTCGAGGTCTCTGAGCTTCATCCAGGAGCGGTGCTCTGCCAGGTAAGTCCAGGTGAAACCGGTGAGCGGGTAGTAGGTGTCGCCGCTTCTCACCCAAATGATGCTGAGCCTGTCGCCGAGGCCTTCGCAGTAGAGCTCAGCGGACGGCACCGTTAGCGGCCACTCCTGACCGAACTCGTCGGCTATCACCGTTTCCGATTCCAGCTGAAGTCCGTCCGACTGAAGACCGTCCGGCAGACACGCCGATACCAGGAACACCGCTGTGGTGGCTACGGCGGCAGCGAGCCCACGGACACGGAGTCCAGCCGCGAGCATGACCTTCAACCTGGACTCTGGCATAGGTGCTCCTTCCGGGTCGGGTTCGGGCTAACACGCCAATGCCGCCTTCACAGCCTCGCCGGAGGGAGCGCGGAACCCGTCCCCGACCGTGCGAAGCTGCAAGGGACACGTTTCCGTCCCCCATCGGCATTGGCGTACCGGGCACCCTACCGGACACCTCCTTGGTCGGAGGCTCAGGCATCTCTCCAAGCACACCGCCAGGGTGTGTGGAACCAGCGGGTCAGGGCGCGACCGGTTGACGAAAGAGGCTGTGCTGATCACGCAGACCGAGATGGTCGAGGCTGCGCTCCCCGACGGGACCGACAAGCGGAGCTGTACAGGCCAGCCGGGGAGCGCGTGTCAACCAGGGCCGAGACACGCGACGGGACGGTGACACTGAGGCGGTAGGTGTCCCGACAGATCAAGGCTCAGTGTTCGCAACACCGACACCCGGCTGAGTGTGCTCGTTGATGCCGCCAGCCCCGACGGCAAGCTGACGGCTTCACGGCTCGTCGCCTCGGGCAGACCAGCGAGGCCTCCGGGCAGACCAGCCCATAACCCCGGCGGGCTACGCTCCCGAGGCGACTGGTCAGCCAAGCCGCAGCCTCCGCTCCCTGGGCCGCCACTGAGGGCTGGGGACACCCAACCCGTTCCACAAGGTCCCGCGTGCCGCCCACACGTCATCAGGGACTGCTAGCAGCGACGCTGCCAGCCAAGTACCAGTCGAGATAGGAGAAACCGGTGCGCAGACTCGGCTCTGGCGAGTTCGTTATGCCCAAAGGCTCACGGCTCCTCTCAGTACGGCGGAATGGGAAATCCAGAAGCTCATCCGCAAGAGCGGCATCGACGGTGGGCAAAAGCCGCTGGATTCGTGGACAAGCGCTCTAAGCCCCTATCAGCCGACCCGCATGGATTCAAGCGCTCCGTGTGTCACTAGACCTCAAATTCAGACCTCCAATGTGGACCTAGATTCTTGACAAAAGAAGATGGGTCTGCTAGGCTACGACTCACCGCGGCCGAGCAAAGGTCACCCTCCCGCCTTCCCGGTCGTGAGTACAAAAGAGCGGAGGAGCTAGGAGGTGGCCGGAATGGCCACGAGCAACGACGAGGCAAGAGCACGTGCGCGATCGGCGGAGGCCGCGCTCGCCGTTCCGGTGACGCTTCGGAAGACGACCCTGCGGCGGCAAGCGTCTGAGGCTCTCGGCGTGATGCCGGCCGGGGCGCTTGTAGAGCGCTACGTGATCCCCCGCAGAGATTTCCGCAAGAAGACTGGCTACCAGCGCGAGCCGTCCCGTGCTCGCATTAACAAGCTGGCACACGATCTTCGCAAGAAGCGAGTGGATCTTCCGACCGTTGTGCTGCTGAACCTTCGAGACTTCGACCCTGAGACGCACCTCGCCCAGGAGGATGGTCATACGACATTTCGGCCCGGAGACTCCCCTTTGCATGTCGTTGACGGCCAGCATCGGCTTGAGGCGCTCGCGCTATTGGTCGATGAGGATCCCGAGAGGTGGTCGCCGTTTCAGGTCTCGTTCACGTGCATGCTCGGTGCCACGGAGAGCGAGGAGATGGGCGAGTTTTACGTCGTGAACTCGACTGCGAAATCGGTGCGCACGGATCTCGCGCTCGACCTGCTGAAGCAGCGTGCCGAGAGCGATCCCAGCGTCATGGACGCCCTCATCGAGTCGGGCGAGTCGTGGAAGGTTGAGGCGCAGGGTCTAACGGAAGAGCTGTCCCGGACTTCGATTTGGAGCGGTCGGATTCGGTTTCCGGGAGAGCCGAAGGCCACGACGACAGTGGGGTCTAGCGGCATGGTGAACTCGCTTCGCGACCCGCTTGCCAATCACTACTTCGGAAGGATTCAGCGCGCCCAGCAAGTGCAGCTCCTTGACGCCTACTGGAAGGGGATCGCGAGTGTCGTTCCTGAGGTCTTCCAGGATCCCACGGAGTATGCTCTCCAGAAGACCACTGGGGTCGCGATCATGCATCGCGTGTTCATTCCAGTGCTCGAATACCTTCGATCCGCCGGAGAATCGCTGATTGAGCGAGACTCGTACCGCAAGGTCCTTGAGAGGCCGCTATTGGACCTCCAAGGAGACACTGCCGACGGCGCAATAGCCGCCGGCCCAGACTTCTGGCGGTCTGAGCCTGCCGGGGCGGCAGGAGGGTTTAGCTCACATGCCGGCCGCCGAGTCCTGTCGGCGCGGATCAAGGCCCAGCTGCCCGCGCCCGAGGTTGCGTAGCGGGAGCGAGTTCTGCTGTGGCAGAGACTGCCACTAGCCCTGCCCCAGCATCGCAAGTCGGCGAGCACGATTCGAGACACCGGCCGTTCTCCCTCCCCAAGCGGAGCAAACCAAAGACACGCATGCCTACCCAATGACCAAGACGGACCGAGAATGGGTCAAGCAACTGGCAGACATCGGCAAAACCCACCAGACGATCAGCGCGGCCGCCGCCTGCTTAAAGGCCCCATGCGGCCACGGTGCCGGGAGGACGCCACGAGTTGGTTATGCCACCAGACATGGAGCGCTCACCGGCGCTACGCAACTTCATTTCGCGACCGGCGAGAAAGAAGCCTGAAAGGAGAACAACATGGGACATGTACTGTCCATCTTGGACGATATCCGCGAACAGATCGCCGCTGACGATGACGTACTCCGAGAGGCACGCGATCGCCGTAACCTGACCGCCCGTAGTGCTATGGGGCTTGGTGGAACGTTGCGGCGCTTCTCGTCTGGCAGCGTCGCTCACGGGACGGTCAACGATCCTGTCACGGACGCCGACGGCGGGATCGTGCTCGACCGCAGAAGCCATACGACGCTCGGACCGGACAGCAAGGAAAACGAGGGCCCTAGCGACGTCATCCAGGAACTCCAAGATCTAGTCGGGCCGAAAGTCCGCGACAAATACCCGAACGCCCGCGTCACCAAGACGAAGCGCGGCCTCAAAGTCTTCTTCGCGACAGCAGTGAACGGCCAGGACCCCACCGTCGACCTCGTCGTCACACTGACACGGAAGGACAAGCCTGGTCTCTGGATCCCGAACCTCGAGAACGACGACTGGGACGCCTCCGATCCCGAGAAACACACCGAGCTGTTCACGGACGGATCGAGGCAGCTGCGGGCGCTGCGGGCACGTGTCACACGTCTCGCCAAGGCCTGGAACAAGCAGTGGGACGACAGCGACCGCGCCCTCTCCTCGTTCAACATCGAGGCGCTCGCCTGGGAATACATCGACGACAGCTCTCTCCCACTCGACAAGGCGGTCGCTGGCTGGTTCGCCTATGCCTGCGACGAGATCGACAAGGGCAAGACGCAGGACCCGGCCGGCGTCTCCGAACCGATCCGGCTTCTCCGCCCGAAGAAGACCGTCCTAAAACGCCTAGGCTCCGCCGCTGATCGCCTCGCCGAAGCACTCGAAGCCGACGACGAGGACGAGGCGAGAGACCTGCTCGCAGCCGTTTTCAGGGACTACGTCGACGCGCCCGCGGACTCGAAGTCCGCCTTCGCCCGAGCCCTCCGCGCCAACAAGGGCATCGGGGCCACCAAGACCGGGCTTGCGGTAGGGGCCGGCACGACGCTCAAACCTACCCGCGCCTTCGGAGACGGAGGCAGCCACGGCTAGAACAGGACCCCCCAGCCAGACCGGGCCATGGTATAGCCGCGACCGAGACCGTCTCCTCTTCGATCACACCGCGCGGGGCTTCCCCGGGTTCAAGAAGATCCAGTACTGCCGGGGAGCCGGGATCTACCGAGCCCAGATCGAGGTACCCCACTACGAAGCACGTCATGTCCAAGTCCGATTCGAGAATGGGTTCCAGATGCCCAAGGTGTTCGCCGACGGCCCCGACGACTCACCCCACCGCTACCAGAACGGGAGCCTCTGCATGTGGCACCCAGACGACCCACCCGAACAGAAGTGGATCTTCCAAGACGGGCTACTCGCACTCCTTAACCAGATCCAGGCGCACCTCTTCCGCGAGAGGCCTGGTGGCGCGAAACCGGCGAGTGGCCTGGGCCGCAGGCACCACACACAGCCAAATGACCGTCTCGGGGAAGCAGTGAACAGGCCGCAGGGATGACCGCAGCCAGCCCGACGCTCTCGATAATCCAGTCCGTATCTGCAACAGGCTCAGCCTCGAACGTATGGACACCGGTGGCCATCGCCATCCTCGTCTCGGCCGCTGTGTCCCTGACAGCGCTTGTCCTCGCAGGCCGGCGCGACCGCCTCGACCGCCAACGCCAGGTCTTCGCCGAAGCGTTCGAGGCTGTAGCGCAGTACCGCGAGTACCCGTTCATCGTACGCCGGAGAAACCGGGACGAACCGGCGAAGGAACGGCAGCGAATCTCCGGCGAACTGAGTCAGGTACAAGCCAAGATCAACGCCTTCGAAGCGCGACTACTCGTCGAAAACCCCCTCATCGGCAGACACTACGCCGAGCTTGTGAAACAGACACGGCACACCTACGGAAAGGCGATCAAGGAAGCCTGGAACGCTGATCCCGTTGACGCAGACAGCGACATACACGCCCCGCCGTACGACTTTAGCGCAGTTGATCCCTACACAGCCGCCTACCTCAACGCAGTCGCCGACCACCTCAGCTGGATCTACACACCAGTCCGTCGAGCCACTCGGAGCCTGCAGGGGCGCGAAATCGCATCAACAGCTCATGCCCCGACCGCAACCAGTGCGTCACGGCACGACAGCGATGACCATGGCCCCCAGCCCCACAGCCGCTAGCGCGAATCGGAGGCCAAGTCGTCAAGCACCACAACTCGCCCTCGATCCGTCTCGTGTCGCGGCCACGCAGGAAGGAAGCTAAACGAAGGCCAAACGCCCGCAGCAGCTTAGACGGGCTCCGGCAGCCTGTTCCCGAAGGCGACCGGCTAACCGTCCCACCGTCTCCTTCGTATGACAAGGGAACGGGAATGCCATGCTGAAGCGCCCGCCTCGGGCGCCGTCTGAAACCCGCTGTCGCCCCTCGTGGGCAGGCCACACAACAGGCACATGAGTTCGGTCGCCTCTTCAGCCGCTGCCCACGCTTCGAGATCGTCGTCGGATTCGACATCTGCCGGCTCGACCAACACCCACCTCCTCATACCCCGGTCGCCGGCAAGCCGATCAGCCGGACCGCGCCCCCGCGTGCACCACACCCGGACCACTTACCCACCGCTTCGGGTGGCGTCGCCTCAGCCGCCACGCCGCCCCAAGGCGCGAATCTCCTACCCGGTCGGCTCAGGTCTCCCTCAGACCACGCCAGCAGCTGGGCTGGGGCTGACCCAAGCAACCCCGGGGCCGCCAGGCACCGGCCCGGCTTCTAGCTCACCCTTCGGCCCACACTGGCGGAGGCACGCCCCACCGTGTGGCGCACCCGTGCCAGAACCTGCAGGTTCATTCCACAAACCAGCGTGGCTACTGGTGATCCGCCACCTGACCACGCCGGGCGTCAGCAGCGTCCACCCCCGACACTCCAGCGCCCCGCAGAACCGCGCCACGCCAACATCACTCCGCACCCCGCTGGTGACACCCTCCGACATACGCAGCCGACCCCAACAGCGTCCCCCCTCAACGTCCCACAGCCCATGCCAAGACAGACCAGGCTCAGCAGGGCAGATCACCTAGAAGCGCCCCCGCCATCGGCCCCAGACACCAAGGCTCAGCGCTCCCAACCTACAAAGGAGCAGACGCTGCTTCGCTCCGACAGTGGGTAAAAGCTGCCGGATTCGTGGGTAACCGCTCAAAGGCCCGACCAGCAGACCCGCATGGCTAAAGCCATTCCGCGTTTCGCTAGACCCTCCTAGTAGTGGGTCAGTTTGGGTTCTTGGCAGCCCCTCGAGACGCACGATCCGTGACCAAGAATTCAAACTGACCCACTACTCGGCGGTTAGTTCTTGTGCTTGACCGCAAGCCATCCCGTGGTCACGATCAAGGCCAGGCCGACCAGTGGCAAGAAGTGCAGCTGAAACCTGCAGACGCGAAGCTCGGGGCTTCTAGATCCTTCGCGAACACGACGAGTTCGAAAGAATGGAAAAGTCAACGTGGGCACAGAACTGAGGCAAGCGTGTCACGGCAGCTGGTGGCTAGGAGGACGTTGCCGTGTCGCTTGTCCTGTGCAACTCTTGGCTGCGCGCACCACCCAGAAACGACTCAGTGAGTCTCAGGTTGTCCTTAAGGTAAGAGCGGGGTGAGGAACACTCCTATGCGCACGTTCTGATGTCCCGGAAACAAGACTGTGGAATGCAGCTTGACCGTGATGTCTTAAGCGCAGACGGGTTCCGGGGATTCTTGGCGCTCGCGGTTCTTCGGAAAGGCGGGCTCGATCTCGTTCCGCAGAAGCCGGGCATCTACGTCATACTCCGCCATTCTCAAGCCGATCCCGCATTTCACGCGAGGAATCGGGGCGGACGCTTCAAGGGGCGCGACCCTACCGTTCCTGTCCCTGAGCTCCGGCGGAAGTGGGTCGCAGGAGCGAACTTGGTCTACGTCGGCAAGGGAAGTAACCTTCGCCGCCGTCTCCGGCAGCTCGCCGTCTCCGGCAGCTCGCCGACTTCGGAGCGGGACGCCCGGTCGGTCATTGGGGAGGGAGGTACATCTGGCAGCTTGCTGACGCCGACGATCTCCTAGTCGGATGGAGGCCCGTCGCGGAGTTCGAGACAGAGGCAGACGCGAAGGGAACCCTGGTTGCCCGTTTCAAGGCGTCGAACGAAGGGCTTCTCCCGTTCGCGAACATCGCCGCTCCGTCTTGATGGGCAACTACGGCCTGTAGCGGTACGCCCATGTCATGAACCAGGGAGTTCTGTTCGCCGCAGCGCGTCGCCGCCGAGCCGGCCGCGTTTATCCCACGCGGGGGCGTCGGGCAGGTCACTGGGGCACCCGGCTAGCCGCCGACGTAGGCGCTCAAGGGGAGCATTCGGGACGTTCCTCCTGCAGATTCCCGCCAGACAACGATCGCCACGGCACCCACATGACCTAGCTGCCAGTTGATTCGGCTGCCCCGAGGGTCTGCAGTACCTGCGGTGGCCCCGGCTGAGCCCTCGCCGCTCGAAGAGAGACCCCGGCCGGCGCGTGACCTGGCAGGTGGCGCCGTCGTTGCCGTCATGGATGCCAGCGAGGGCGTCTGAGAACCGCTGCTAGCCGTAGCCTGCCTTAGCTCGACGTGATCCTCCTCGGCGTGGTTATCCCGTGACCTGCCCTCCTGAGGCTGGTCCACCCTAAGTGTGGGGGTGTGGTCGGGGAGAGGGGACGTCCTGGCGCGTCGGCGGCACAGGTTGGAGTGGGTGATCGGCAGGCTGCGGGAGGCCGGGGTGGTCTTGGCACCGGGGTTAGTCGGTGGCCCGGGTTTGTAGGGCCCTTGGGGTGACGGGGCAGACGTACTGGCGCTGGCGCAGGGAGTACGGTGGCGTGCGGGTCGCCCGGGCCGGCCGGCCGGGGCAGTTTGGGGGTGAGAGACGCGCGGCCGGGGCGGGCGGTGGCCGACGTGGTGGTCGCCAACCAGGCCTCTGAGGGAAGCGGCCGAGGGGGGCCTTGTGAGCCCGACGCGTCGGCGGAGTGCCGTCACCCAGGCGGCGGCGGGGTGTTGGCGGTTCCGGGGGTGCGGGGTCTGCCGGGTGTTGGGCCAGCCCCGGTCCCCGGCCGGCGCTACCGTGCCCGTTTGCCGGACAGCCGGGGCGGCGTCTTGGGGCCGCGAACTGTGGGGCTGGCTCATGGGCTTAGGCCGCTCCCGGATCCGGCTGCGCTCCGCCTACCGCAATTCACGTCTGGGCCCGCCCGGTCTGGTTGGCGGCCTGAACCCACCACAGCGCCCTACGGCTACTGGCCGTGGCAGGGCGAGTACACCCGGCAATACCCTGACGACCGGGGCGGCCCCGCGCGTTCCCCGGGCCGACAAGCGTGCCCCCCGCAGCCTCACCGAGGCTGTTCGATTGCCCATCGGTGTTTCCCGCGCACCCGGGCGCCGGCAACGCACCCAGGGTTCACCAACCAGGCCACGCTGGCCTGGCTTGGCCGCGTCGGTATCCGCCCGCCTCCCACCTGGTCCGGCAGCCCCATGGAGGGAACGGCCACACCCAAGAGAGCTTCAATGGCAAGCCTCGGGACGCGCACTCCAAACCGCGAGATCTTCTACACCCTCCTCGAGGCCCGGGCCCCTCAGTCGAGGGCCGGCCCCTGACCGATAACCCAACCCCGTCCCCACAACCCCCTCGGTACTGCCCACGCGCACCTGAAACTACCACGCCCGCACCTGCAGGGCCCATTACCCCCAACCAACCACAACCCACACAACGGCTCACACCACCACACCGACACAACCCTCCGCACAAACACCAGGGTGGGCCGCGGCCACGACCGTCTTCCCGACCGTCCCGCGGCCGAAACGTAGGTTCCTGCTCGCTTGCTTGTTCTTCTCAGGCCACCGACGCACGTCCCGGCACCGGCGGCGAACCGTCTACAGGGGCGAGGCAATCTAGTGGATTAAATTCTCATCGTTTTGATATTCTCGAACCATGGTGCACAGTAAGTGTCTGCCGTTGTGAGTTTCTACTAGGGGTATTCCTTTCTCTTTGCCCATGTTCTCGGTTTGGTGGGACAGCTTTTTCTTGAATGTCTTGGTGTTTGTGCTGGCAGTGGTGATGGATCGTCTTTTGCCGGAGTTTCCGGCAAAACTCCATCCAGTGGTTTGGATCGGGTGCGCTACCAATGCTGTGGGGCGCGCTGCCCCGCAAAGGCCTGTACTTGCATTTCTATTCGGCTGTCTCATTACTGTCATGGTGGTGGCAAGCTCCGGCGGCCTTGCCTTCCTTATGGTGATTTCTTTGGTACACGTACATCCGGTAGCCTACGTGCTAGGTGGAGCAGTGCTCCTCCGCATCACGTTCACAGTTAGAGGGCTTCTCGTGGCAGCCGGTCAAACGCGGCAAGCCCTTGACGAGGGTCGGCTGGATGTGGCGCGGGCGAGTTTGAGCAGCCTTGTGAGCCGTGACCCCACTTCTCTCACTGCACCTTTAGTCGCCGCTTCTGCTATAGAGTCAGTAGCCGAGAATACGACGGACAGCTATGTTGGCCCATGGCTGGCTTTTGGATTGCTTGGCTTGCCAGGAGCGGTAGTCTACCGGGCGATCAACACCCTTGATAGTATGTTGGGTTATCGAGGTGACTACGAATACCTGGGGAAAGCTGCTGCTCGCCTTGACGATGCTGTCAATTTGATTCCAGCACGCGTCAGCGCGGTTTTACTTATGGTGAGCGGCTCGTTTAGCCGCCTTCCAGCCCGTCATGCATGGCAGGTCATGTTGAGAGACCGAGGGCTTACAGCTAGTCCTAATGCCGGCTTGACAATGGGTGCGATGGCAGGGCTGCTGGGGGTACGGCTGGAAAAGCCTGGCCACTACTGTCTGGGAAAAGGTCTGCGCGAGCCGCAAGCGGAGGACATCGGTCGGGCAGTGCGTGTAGCAGAGGGCGTTGCTTTACTAGCGTCGGCAGTGGTCCCAGGTCTGCTGATTATACGTTACTCGCTTATTGGATAACTGAAGACAGGTGTTAGTGTGGCCACAGTACATGGTGGGTTGGACGTAACAGAGTTGCGCTCGTTGGGTCTTCGGCCTGAAGAGGTACTGGACTTTAGTGCCAACATCAACCCTCTGGGGTTATCGCAGAGGGTTGCCCAGGCTGCAGCTGAGACGGATCTGTCTGTCTATCCAGACCGCTACAGCTCTGATCTGCGTGCGAAGCTGGCAGAGCGTCTGGAAATTGGAATCGACAATGTGATGATCGGCAACGGTTCTACAGAGCTCATCCATCTACTGGCGAGATCCTATCTCTGTCCTGGTCAAAAGTGTCTGATCTTTGCACCATCGTTCGGAGAGTACGAAGCTGCAGCAATCGCCGCGGGCGGGGATGTGTATATCGTCCAAGCTGAAGAGGCGCAGGGCTTTCGCTGGCCCATCGATATGGCAGTCTACACGATCAGAAGGATCCGTCCTAGTTTGATTTTTCTCTGCAATCCGAACAACCCTACAGGTGTGTACCTTGGCCGAGATCAAGTACGACGAATTAGCAGAGCGATGGATGGACATGGCCTTTTTGTGCTGGATGATTCCTACATGACTTTGGCTGATTGGCAATGGAATTCTATTTCTCTTTTTCGTGACGGTAACATCGCGATTCTGCGCTCCATGACGAAGGACCATGCGCTTGCGGGAGCACGACTGGGCTACTTGGTGGCCCAGCAGAGTGTTGCCTCGGCAGCGCAGCACCTCCAGCCAGCCTGGAGTGTGAATGCCGTGGCGCAGGCAGTTGGGATGGCAGCTTTAGAAGATGAGGGACACGTGGCTGCAGCGAGAGCTGTTATTTCGGAGGCAAAGGCCTACCTTTGTGGCCAGTTAGACACGATTGGTGTTCCAGTGACAGCCTCTGCCGCTAACTTCGTGCTCGCAAGGGTAGGTGAAGCGGCCGCGGTGCGGGCCGCGCTTCTGCGTCGAGGAATCGCTGTGCGGGATTGCACCTCGTTCGGGTTGCCAGAGCACGTTCGTATCGCAGTCCGGAGGCCCGAGGAATGTGTTCGGCTTATAGAGGAACTGAAGGAAGCGATGCGACATGAATAGTCGCCGTCTTGCGAGGGTCATCATGGTCCAGGGGACCTCGTCGCATGCTGGGAAATCCATCCTTGCTACAGCGCTTTGCCGTATCTTTGCGCAGGACGGCTTCCAGGTTGCTCCCTTCAAGGCGCAGAATATGTCCTTGAACTCCCACGCAACACCAGATGGCGCTGAGATCGGCCGTTCCCAGGCAGTACAGGCCGCCGCAGCCATGACAGGCCCAAGAGTGGAGATGAACCCAGTCCTGCTCAAGCCAGAGGGCGAAAGGCAATCCCAGGTTGTTGTGATGGGCCAACCCCACGCTGTTGCTTCGGCCCAGGAGTACCAGGGTCTGAAGCCAGCTATCTGGAAGGTCGTGACCTCCGCTTTAGGCAGCTTGCGAGCGGAGTACGAGGTGATAGTGATCGAGGGGGCAGGCAGTCCTGTTGAAATAAACCTTAAGATGCATGACATCGCGAACATGCGAGTGGCTCTTCATGCCGGTGCACCCGTCCTGCTGGTAGGCGACATAGACCGCGGTGGCGTTTTCGCTCAAGTGGTCGGAACCATGGCTCTACTTGAGCCTGAGGAGAAGGCGTTGGTCAAAGGCCTTGTCATCAACAAATTCCGGGGTGACCCTTCCTTACTCGCGGCGGGGCTCACCCTTTTGGAAGAACACACCGGAACATCGGTCGCGGGCGTCATACCGTACTTCTCCGACATCCACATACCTGAGGAAGATTCTTTGGGACTAACCTCCGGATACAGAAGCGACCAAGACGAAGCGGTGGAGGTTGCGATCATCCGGTTACCGCACATTGCTAATTTCGACGACTTCGATCCCCTTCACCACGAGCCCACCGTGCGTGTGCGCTATGTCGACCGGGCTGAGGAGTTCGGTAATCCTGACCTCGTCATCATTCCTGGCAGCAAAACTACTGTGGCCGATCTTCACTGGTTGCGTACCAAGGGTCTAGCCGAGCACATCCTCACTGCACGTCAAAGGGGAAGGCCGGTTATCGGTATCTGTGCAGGTTATCAGATGCTGGGCATGAGGCTCTTAGATCCAGACGGTGTAGAGTCGTCCAAAGCCGAGACCCCAGGTCTGGGGCTCTTGAAAGCATCCACCACTTTCCAAGAACAAAAGGCCACGCACCTGGTGAGGGGTCGCGTGGTCGATGGCCGTGGCCTATTGAGCGGTTGCCAAGACGCAGAAGTTTCCGCTTACGAGATTCACATGGTGTCACTTCCCATCAGCATTCATTACACTCCTTTGCTGTGGAGGCTCGCTCAGGACAGCACGTGGACTCAACCGACGGTGCCCTAGGAGGGTCGAGCGAATCGGCTAGCGAAACGTGGTCTGAACTCGCGTAGTGCACGCTTCGGGCAGCAGACGGCGATGCTGTCCCCGGCCAGATATGCTCGCCAGTCCTTCGCGCTGCCCTTTGCGGGCGTCTTGCACTCCTCACAGCGCACGGGGGCAGGCTAACGCCTACTGGGTCTGAGCGATAGCGGCTGTTTAGGCCGTGAGGAGTATTGCTCGTGCCCTCGCGAGCGTGGCCGCGAGCCGGGCGAGCATCACGAGGTCGGCGTGGAGCGCCACTCGCTCAAGACCGCGGACGCGTAGCGGCGCGAGGCCGTAGTCATGCTTCAAACGCCCGAACTCTCGCTCGACTGCGGCGCGAGCACGGTAGAGGGAGCGCCACCTGGGCGTCTCACGCGGGATGAGCGGGTGCAGACGACTGGCCTTCCGCCACACGCTCTTTGGGTGGCACTCTCTGGTCGGGCAGCGCCACTTGGTTCGTTTGCGCTGGAAGTCCGCCCCGGCGAACGTCCAGGTGCCGTGCTCGCACTCTGGGGCGAGCTGGGCACCGCGCTTGACGGCGGGAGTCTTGCGGAGCGGGATGATCGGCTGGCAGCCGCTCTGCTCGCAGGCCTCGTAGACAGGCTTCACGTCGTAGCCCTTGTCGAGCGCGGCCGTCTCCGGGACGAAGCCGCGAGCCTTGACCGCCGTGAGCAGATCGGAGACTGCGGACGACTCATGCGTCCTCGCCGTTCTTACCGTCCAGGCGATCGGCAGATCGGTGCGGGCGCAGACGACCGCGTGCAGCTTGTACCCGTAGAAGCCCCCGCCCTTGCGGGTGCTGATCGCCGAGCGGTGTCCCCAGGAGGCGTCCGGGTCGGAGAAGCACTCCCGCTCGGGCCCGTGCTTGGAGAGGAAGCGCTGACCGTTCGCGTAGGCCGAAAGATCGGAGGCGTCGATGGCGATGTCCTCCCCGTAGCCGGGAAGCTCATCCCGCAGCGAGGCCACCACGCGCTCGAGGCAGGCGTCAAGGAGCGGCCTGTGCGTTCGGAGCTTCGCCGCGAAGCGGTAGCAGGCATAGACGCTCGGGCAACCGCCGAGAGCCTCCTGGAGCGCGGCGTGCTCGTCGATCAGTGCGGCCGTCTTGCTCCACGTAGGGATCGCGTAGAGCGACTTCGCAAGACACGCCCCGACGAGCGAACGGATCGGATAGCCCTTCCGGCCCGTCCAACGGAGCCCTTCCAGCTCCGCGATCAGCTGGGCGATCTCGGGTGAATCGAGGAGGACGGCGACAGACTCTGCGAGCCCGTCACGACGAATTGGTACCGTCTGGCCTACCAAGTGAGCGTGTACCTCTCTTGGTCACGGCCCTCGGAAGTTTGCGCTTCGCGGGGGCCTCTATCTACGTGATTCTAGATCCTACTGCATCTTACCCTACTACGTACTACGCTGGCTGACCGGTGCGCTCTTGCGGGATCTGATCGGAGGTCGCATGGCTACACCTTTTCAAGGGGGACTACATTGATGGGTTGACAGATGCTCCTGGGGCGTCTAGAATCGCCATGAATGAGACCTAGCGAGAAGGTCAACGCGGTTATCGCGTTCATTGCGACGGTTGCCATCTTTGGCTTTATGGCGTTTGCGGCCGTGTACGGCATCATGATGTTGTTCTAAGACAACAAGGCCGGAGATTCGTAGTCTCCGGCCTTGTTAGTATGGAGGCAGGTGTTACCAGCACCTACTCTCCGCGATCCCGCGAGAGACAACCAGAAAGGGGATTCACATGAAGTCAGACTCGCAGGAACAGCTTGATATTCTAGCCTATCTGCGCAACTCTCAACAGAGGATTATGAGCTTAGCGTTGATGGACAATCCCGAGAATTGGATTCACTATGAGCCAATCTTCCGAGAGATGGAGGAGCTCGTCGATTACGCGATCAGCTCTCGGTAGCTGAGTCTTTTACCGGCCATTCCGCTCGCAAGCTCGCCCATCTGCTCGGCGGTGTCAAGCGAGCGAACATTGTGTCTTCCCGCGAACGCATCCACGTACGCCTGTAGATGCTTGCTGGACACCTGGTGATAGGTGCCGATGATCCCGCGCTTCAGCATCGACCAGAACGATTCCACACCGTTCGTGGTCGCGCCGTCAGCGGTCACGTACTCACCGCTGTCGTGCCTGACCACCAGGTGCTCGACGCCGGGGATGCCCTGGTATCCGGCGTGAGCGTCGGTGCAGATCGTGGCCCCGGCGGTGACATGACGACCAACGAACGTGTGCATCGTTGCTCTGTCCGTCCTGGGCACCACCTAGGCGCTCACGCGGCCCGTGGCCTTGTCTCTGGCACCAGCCACCGCCACCTTGCCAACTGTGCCGCGTCCGGCCCGTAGCTTCCGGCTGGCGTGCTTGTTGCGCTCCCGGCCCCCAACATAGGTCTCGTCGAACTCGACGATTGGCCCCTCGAACGGGGGTTCTCCGTCAGAGCTGAAGGCCGCTCGAATCCGGTGGAGCATGAACCAGGCGGTCGTCTGCGTGACCCTGATGTCCCGAGCCAGCTTCAGTGAGCTAACACCCTTCAGCGAGGTCAGCTCCAGGTAGAGAGCGAACGCCCACTTGCGCAGCGGCACCTTCGACGCCTCCATGAGCGTTCCGGTCTTCACCGAGAAGTAGGCTCGGCAGTCTGAGCAGCGGTAGGGGCACTTCGCATGGCTTGCGAAGTGCGTACGGTTGCTGTCGCAGCGCGGGCAGCGTCGGCCGTTCGGCCAGATTTTTGATTCCCACCACTTGCGAGAGGCTTCCTCGTCGGGGAACATCTCTGCTAATTCTAGTAAACTGATGTCTTCTCTGTCGGTACGCCCTGCCACCGGTGTCACCTCCAGTTGATTTGAGATTATTCTATCTGCTCAGAGACAGTTTGTCAACCTAGCGGTGTAGTCCCCTTTTCAAGGGGCTCCAGAGGCGACTCTGACTGTCGAGGTCGACGCTTCAGAGTTAACGTCAGGCGTTTCGAACAGCTTGCCACTCAGCTTTTGCGTAGCCGCGGTTTCGGAACCAGCACACCGATTTTTCGAGCGCCTCCACGATGGAACTTTGGGGAAGCCCCAGCTCCGAGACCGCCTTGTGCAGTCAACCGCCATTCTGTGTTGCGCCAGCAGCGCACCTTCTAACGGAACGTAAGGTTGCCGACGCAAGATCACTCCCTCTAGCAGTGCGTCCGCGTGGGCCGCTGCAAGCACGAACGGCGAACGCCCCTTTTGGTGTTGGCGACGCGAGAACCCCAATGCACGGGGTACAGGGTGAGGGCCACGTCGCGTTCATGATGAGAGAATCCGACACCGACGCTTGGCGGACACACCTCAACAGCCACGGCGTCCCCATCGAGTCCGAGGTCTCATGGCCAGACGGCGGGCACTCAATCTACGTCCGCGACCCCGGCGGCAACAGCGTCGAGTTCACGACCCCAGCGCTATGGCGCCTGCCCGAGACCCGCAACACTTGACTCAGCTACCCCATTTCGGCGACTGTTTTGCCCCACCACGTGCTCGAGTGGCCATGGTTTTTGGTCCTGTGCGCTCCTCGGGCACCAACAACGGGACAGGCGACGGCCCGATCGACCGAAGCTCAGACAGATTCAAGACCCTGTACCCCCTCGGGCAAGAGGGTCGGTCGAACGCGAGTTCGGGAGGTTGAAGAACCACCTAGCCCTGACCCCGCTGCGGGTACGCGGGCTGCGCAAGGTGCAGCTACACACCGACCTGTGCCTGCTCATGGAGGATGTCCCGGTTGCCGTGGATTTTCGTGGGGCGGTCCCGGTGTGATGGTCAAGCGGTGAGGACGATAGCGGGCTCCTTGTTCGGGGTGGGGACGGTCGGTTGAGTGTCCTCCTAATCTCTAGCGGGTCGCACGTTCTGGGAAGAGGCAACGGCGGTCCGGGGGTTCTGTAGCGAAGCTGTGAGTAGAGCCTCTTCCGACATCGGCGCGGTCTAGCCCGACCGGACGACGCGGGCCGGGGCTGCTCGCCGATCACGCCACCGCGCATGCACGTTATAGGGCACCAGCTGAGGGCGCCGCGACAGGACGGGCACGCACGCCTGTGGAACACGGCTCTAGGATGCTTTGGCGAAACGCTGCGGACTGCATGGTTAGCAGGCTACGGGACGGCTCTTGGGGTAAACGCCCCGGCAGCCGATGCTTTCACCGACGGCGACAACAGGTCCGCAGCGCGCACAAGCAAGTTTCCCTCAGGCTGGGTTCCGGCGAGCTGGGCGCGTTCCGCGATCAACCTGGTCCCCGCCCCTTAAAGGAAGTGGCCGGCGGGTTCTCGACGAGCTCTATTTCGAGGCCGACACAGCCGCTTGTCGGGGCAGCTGCCGAGGCGCTCCGCTGGGCTAGGCGGCGATTTCGGGCGGCCGAGCCGGCAGGCGGCGCCATCGAGTTCCACCAGCCGCTGGCCAAACCCGACAGGCGCCCCTGCCAACCCGACAGGCGCCCCTGCCCGGGCGGGTGTTACCAGCGGCCGCCGAGGCCTCTCGGGCCGCCCCACGCCAGGGTCTGGGCCCGGGCCCGCTCAATTACTGCCGGGGCCGGCGTGGCATGCACGACGGAGGGCACTGGGTCAAGGAGGCCCGCCGCCGCGGCTACGGCAGCCCGGCCGCCCACGCAAGACAGGCGAGCTAGCGCCCCGCTGCATCGGCAGCCGAGACACCGTCGAGGTGCCGCTCCCAGGAGGCCCCACCCGCCAGGTCACCCAAGGGCGGCACCGTCCAGGTGTCGACCAAGATCGCGCTCGCCCTAGTCAAACAACCAACCTGGGAGCCCACCCCACCAGCCCCGACCCCGCACCCGCCACTCCTACCGTCGGCAACACACACAAGCCCGGCAGCAGAACCACCCAGGCACGGGCGACAGCAGAACCACGACACCGCCATCAACCACCTGCTCTCGGCCGGAACCGCCACCACTCCGCAAACCAGCCCAACGCACACATCGGCGGCAGAAACTGTCCGCGAAACCAGCTCCAGCAACATCGTGCCTCACAGCGACCGGCGAAACCGCCCCCGGCGCCGACACTGACGCACGCGGTTGCCATGCGAGTACAGCCAGCCTTGTTGGCAGACACCGGCGCCGCAAACCTGTCTGGCCGCACCGGGGCGCTCCGGCCAGGACCATCACACAGGAACACTCCCCGCTGTGCGCCAGGGCTTCCGATACCCCGGTGGGGCTGCGCCCCCCGGCTCACAAGCAACAGGAGAAGACGCCCCCTACGCCGGGCACCGCAGAGACGCAGCAGACCGGCGCCCACCGAGTCAGTCAAGACACGCAGCGGCAACCACCGGGTTATGAGCCCAGCCAACCCAGGTGCCATGAGGCGTAAACACGCATGGTTAAGCAATGTAGGGTGTTCTCAGGCCATGTGAGGTCAGCTGAGGCTGGTGCCAAATTTGGTGCCAAGTTTGATGTCTGAACAGGCAACGCAAGGCAGGTTGGGCTGGGCGACCCAGGCCGCGTCTGGGTCGAAGGGAGTCTGCGGTGGTTGTGGCGCTGGCTGAAGGGGGAGATGCGGCCTGGCGCGTCGTGTGACCGGGAGTCGGGCTTGGTCATGTGGATGATCGGTCTCGGTGATGGCTGCTGGGGCGACTTGCTAGCGGGGTCGGGGGTTTGGCGGTGTGGCCTTTGTCCGGGAGGGGGCGCTGCTGGCTGATGGTTACGTACTCGCTGTTGGCACCGGCAGTGCCTGGCGGGTCATGCTCGAGCAGTACGCGTCTGGGTCTAGGTGTTGGGGTTTGGGGTTGGGGTTTGGGGTTGTGGGTTGGCTGCGGGCGAGGCCCCGGCTGCTAAGGGGGTCTGGCGGTAGCGGCTAGCGCTCCTGTGTTCTGATCGGCGGGAGCTGTTGCCGCCGACGAGAGCGTCCCTGGCGGGCTGGGGCGTGGCTGTCCGGGGGCAGGCGCTGCGTAGCAGGGTGTGGTAGGGTGCCGCCTACCCTGATACCTGTTTCAGCGAGGTCACGTCCCGAGAGGGGGTGGTTGATTCGTTGAGCCCGCGACCCTGGAGCCCCGGCCGGCTCGGTCGGAGGCATGGGAGGGGTCGGTCCTTGGAGAGTCTTTCTACAAGGAAGGGAGAGGTGATTGGCATGTTGTCTTCTGTGCACAATAGAAGGCCGTCTTTACGGGCGACGCTTGTGGCGCTTGCGGCAGCAGCAGCATTCGGTCTCGTTGTCCATGGTCAAGCCAGGGCCGAAGGAGAGGCGGAGACGGGCGCTCCGCAGTGGGTGGCAACGACTCAGGACTATGCGCTTGATCAGTCGAGGACTGTGACGTTGAGAGGGACGAAGACAGGACCCGGGTCTTGTATTTTCAGCTATCCGGAACTTGAGCTTCCTGTCGGCGAGGACGCTCTTGAGAGCCGTCAACTTAGCGCGGATTTCTCGACATGCGACGCGACATTCGAGATCGGTAAACCACCGCAGAGCGTGGTTAGCGGGTTGCGGGCGGAGAGCATGATCGCCGCGAAGAAAGCGGCTCTTAATGAGAACCCCTCGACGAATGTGCGGCGTCTTGCTTCCCACCAGGTGAGAGCGGCGAAGTACAAGGTCTGGTGGCGCGACCTGCCCGGCTTGGAGCTGAACAGCACTTCCTCGCATGTGACGTTCCTGTGGGGTCACAGCTGCGCTACTGCGGTAGCCCGGTATTCTCTCTTTAGCTGGGCTAGCTGGAGCGGCTGGATAAAGAACTACGGTTACGGCTCCAATCAGACTGCCTGCAACGAGGTCTCACGGACATCGTACGCGAAGTTCACGAACAGCACCTTCTGCGCATGGGCCGGGCTGACATCCCGCACCTACTATCAAGGGATACGCGCGACCGGGAAGAGCAACGGCGCCATTGCAGGCGCGATCACAGGGTACAGCCAGTTCACCGGGGCCTGCGCGCCTGTGTTCGCCCACACAATGCTCTGGTCGTGACCACCACCGACGCTCGGCATCGTGGACAGGAACCTGGCTTATGCAGATCACCGCGGTTCAGATACTCCTAGTCATCATCGCCGCGGCGGCCCTGTGGCGCTACAAGACAGCCCGCGCGCGGGACGGCTCGTTTCCCATCGGCCTCTGGGCAGCCGGCAGCGCGCTTCTGCTGTTCGGCATTCTCACCTCGGTCGGCGCTCTCCTCGCGGTCGTCCTGATCCCTGTCGCGGCCGCGCTGCTTCTGCTCGCCACCCGGCCTCCTCGATCACCCGCCGCGGTGCTCCGCCGTCTCAAGACAGGGCACGGAGACCGGTGAGCACAGACAGCACGAACCAGAGCCTGTAACCGTCTAGCTGCTTTGCCCACCCACATTGGAAGAGCTTGCCCCGCCACATAGCGGGGCGAGCTCTCCGTATGACATGGATAGCGGCACCACCAAGACCGCAAACGCTCACAGTGTGCATACGGGGTCACCCTGCCGGCCGCTGAGGCTTCCGGGTCCGCCGCGGCCCGTCTACGCGCCCGCAGGCCTGGGTGTGCTGGCGGCCTGCCGACGGCAGGCCGTACAGGACAGCAAGCCAAAGCCCGAAGCGCAGCTTGAGCTGCGCGACCCAGTAGAACCCGCCACAGGCAGGCCTCCGAGGGACCTAGGACCGGCTGCAGCCGCCTAGACACACAGGTCCTGGCGACAGAGCCTCCGGTTAACAGCCCGGTTCGGCCGGGCGCTCTCAGACACTGGCGAGACACCGCTGCCGCTCGTTAAGAAAGAGACAGCTGCCCCTTCCACACCTGCGGCACCCGCCACCAGGTCGTGACCAGACAAGACCAAACCGAGCCCCAACCCTGGGTTATGAGCCCAACCAACCCAGGTGCTGCCAGGCAGGAACACGCATGGTCAAGCCATCTAGGGTGCTCTCAGGTCATGTGAGGTCAGCTGAGGTTGGTGCCAAAATTGGTGCCAAGTTTGATTTCTCAACAGGCAACACAGGACCGAGCCAGACATCTCGAGGGCCGTGCTGGCGCAATCGCGCCCGCCCCTCAGGGCGACCCTGCTAGCCTGCGGCGGCCACGGGCGAGTCGAGCGGCACGGGGACTCGGTCGAGGCGAACTCGGCCAAGTATGAGATTTTGACAGGACAGGTGTTTCTGGTGCTGAGGGTTTGTCGATGGTTTGGTTCGGAAGCGGCTTCTGTAGTGGGCGGCGTGTATGGCGATGAGCGAGCGCTGGGGTGTTGAGTTGCCTGAGGCCGCTCGTCTGAAGGCCGCGCGAGGGCTGCGCCTGTCGCACCGGGATTGTTGGTGTGCAGGGGTCTTGGGTGCCTCAGGCAAGCTAGGTGCGGGGCGAGCGTCGGAGTGTTGCGCGGAGAGCCAGAGAGGCGATTATCGGCGTGGACATATTGGGCTAGGTGATCGACAATCCTGCTTCGAGGATTCGCGCCGACGGTGTCTTGATGGAGTACGGTAGCGACGTTGACAGTCTTGCTAGTGCGGTAGCGCGCTACCACGCGGGCTGTCTCCGTGTTATCGGGTCGCAGAATGTGGCGCTGAAGGATGTGCGTAGCGCGAAGAAGGCGGCACTGACGTGCGATCCTGGTGCTATTGGGGCTTTGGAGACGCTCCACTCGACAGGCGCCCTGCACTTGGAGGCGCTGCAGAAGCCCTCGAAGCCGATATCGAGTTCGGAGCGGTTACTGGCCGAGTACCGGGAGGAGTTGGCCCGGTACGAACGGGCGCTGCAGGTCTGGGAGCGTGTCCGCGAGCTTGTCCAAAAGGCTGCGCTGGAGCCGTACGCGAAGGAGATCTTCTATGGGGCGCCGATGCTCAGCGGCTACTTGCCGAGAAAGGGGCGCAAGGGTGTCGATCAGGTTCTCGCTCCGCTTTTACCCAGGGTGTGGAGGCCAAGGTTCAGGCGGACGGCTCGGTCCTCGTTCAGGCGCTTGACGAGTCTCTCCGCTTCAACACTGCTCTGTGGCAGGAATCCAGCTCGGCGGAGAACGCAGGCCAGATCCTCGGCTTCGGCATCGATGCCCAGGGCGATCTAGCTGAGGCTTACGATCCTGAGCGCGTCGAAGCGCTGCTGCAGGCTGTGTCGGCGGTGCTTCCATACGCGAGACCGGGGTATCCGGAAGGGATCGTTGAGTCATGGCCTGCACGGCAACCGCCGGCGAGCGTGCGCAACGCGGAGCCAACTCTCGGGTTGTTCGAGGGAGCGGTGCTCTACCTGAGCAACCGCTCCTCCCACTACCTGCTTCGCGATCTCGAGGACATAGCTGACGATCCCGCGCCGTTTCTGGGCGGGGGCGCTGATCGGCCGTTCAGGCTCTTGTTGAGCGAGCCGTCGGGTGAGCCGCGCCCTCGACTCGAGAGCCGGAGGATCGACGAGGTGGGTTTCCCTTTTCTGTCGAACCCGGCGCAGCGCCAAGTCGTGGACGCTGTTGAGAAGAACTCGCTCGTCGTCGTGAGCGGCCCGCCTGGTACGGGGAAGAGCCTCACGATCGCAAACCTGGTCGCTGATCTGGTGACCCAGGGGAAGAGCGTTCTCGTGACCAGCCACAAGAACCAGGCGCTTTCTATTGTGCGGGACAAGCTGAACGAAACCGAGCTCGATTTCCTCTATGCCTCTTTCCTCGGCGAGCTACGTGAGGCGAAGAGGGAGCTCCAGGCGCAGATCGCGAACGTTCAGGCCTTCGCGGGGGCGGCTGATCAGAAGCGGCTTGCCAAGCAGCTCGCGGAGATCGAACAGCGACGCGCAAAGAACGGCGTCGAGTACGCAGCAGTGCGTCAGGAGTTCCTGGCGCGGGCGCAGCCTGAGCAGATCGAGGCGGCAGGTCTCTACTTCAGCTTCGAGGGGCATGCTCTGCTCCCTGTTGACGACCCCGCGCTTGACCCGTCAGAGCATGAGGCAGCGGCGGCAGACCTGCAGCTGATCGACGCGCTGGCACGCGAGCATGCCGACGTCTGGGAAGAGCTGCTGGCTGCGGGACTCGCTTCGCGTGATGATCTTGATGAGGTCGCCGCGCTGCTCGAGCGCTTCCTCGATTCCCAGGACGCCCGGGTAGAGGCCTTGGCCGGCGAGGAGGTTGGCGCGCTTGCCTCCGGGTGGCATCCCGTTTTCGATGCGGCTCCTGAGGAGATCGACACCGTCCAAGTGACGCTCGATGCTCTCATACAGCGCCTCGTGCCGTCCCTCCTCGAGGTGCTCGGGCAGGCCGACTGGAGCGACTTGCGTTTGTCGTCGATCGCGCTGGTCGAGTCCCCGACGCTTCGCGAGGACTGTCGGCAGCAGCTCGCGCGGCTCGATGCTCTTTTTGAGCGGGCACGCGAACTCGCCGACGCGCGGGATCAGGTTACGGCTGACTCGCGTCGCCGCGGTGAGGTGCAGTTCCATCACGACGCGCTCGCATCACTGTTGAAGCGGCGCGGGGCGAGAAAGTGGCTCGTGGATAATGCGCCGGGGTCCGCGGCGCTCACGCCCGAGTGTGTCACGCGCTGGCGGGAGTTCTGGGACGCCTGGAGCGCCCTTCGTACGCTGACGTCCGGCCTTGCTGAGGGTCTCAAGGAGACGATTCCGGAGGGTTACGAGCCAGATGCTGTCGCCCGCCTGACGCTCAGGGAGCGGCGAGCCCTCGGGCTTGCCGACGCGCTCGAAGAGGCCAACCAACTCGTAGGCCGATCGCGGGCAGAACTACCGTTGAACGATCTCGTGACAAGCGACAGGTCGGGCGACGTGCACGACGTTGTCCGAACCTGGGGAACCGCGCTCGCAGCGGCTGCAGCGGACCGACAAGGCAACGGAACTGATCGGACTTCCGGCACTCGCAGCGTTGCGCGCACAGCTCGCGCACATCGACGGCCTTATCGATGCGGGGGATGCGGCTGGGGCGCAGAGACCCCTCGACCGTCTGCGCGAAGTCGCGCGCGCGGTTCCGGCTCTCCCGCGTAGGCGGCAGGCTCTGGCCGGCTCGGCAGGCCGCCTCCGTCGCGCCGTCGAAGCCATCGAGGCGGCTGCGGCTTGCGGCGAGAAACCACCAGCGTTCCTTGAGGGTATCGAACTCGCCCTCGAGCTCCACCAGGGCCTTCTTCGCTTCACCGCGCTTGCTGCGAATCGCACAACAGCTGAACTAGCTGACAGCCTGCGCGACCTCCATGCGCAGGTGCTCTCTGATGCTCAAAGGCTTCTGGCGCTGCGTATCCAGGACCGCATCCTGCAAGGCAACCGGAAACCGAGTTTTCTCGCGAGCTTGGAGGCATTCAAGAAGGCGGTAGGGCATCGGCCAAGCGGCACGAGCGGTTCGAAGACCTCAAGAGTTCAAGCAACTTCGATGTCGACGTGATGACCGATGTCTTCCCCTGCTGAATCATGCGACCTGAGGACGCCTGTCGTCTTTTCCCGCTGCGGCCAGGCGTCTTTGATGTCGTCATCTTCGACGAGGCTTCGCAGTCCAACCCAGACCAGGCGCTGCCGCTGTTCGCCCGCGCCGAGAAGGTCGTCGTGTTCGGTGACCAGAAGCAGCTCTCCAACGAGAATCTTCGGAGAACCCTCTCGGATGCCAATAACCGCGGACTGCTGCGGCAAACAGGCCTCGACGAACTCGACCCGGGAGGGCTGTTCGACCAGACCCGCAACAGCCTGCTTGATCTCACCGCTCGACGTCAACAGGCCACCGTGTTCTTGAACGAGCACTTCCGATGCCGACCCGAGATCGCCGCGTTCTCGAACGACCGCTACTACGGCAACACCCTGACGATCATGCGTGACCGCGCCGACAACCGGGAGCTCGGACCAGCGCTGCTCGTACGCGAAGTCGAAGATCCCGAGGCTTCCAACTCAAGCAAGATCAACCACAGAGAAGCGCGCGCCGTCGTGAACGATCTCCGACACCGGCTCGACGAACCCGCATACGAGAACCTGAGTTTCGGGGTGCTGTCTCTCTTTCGAGAGCAAATCGAGCATATCCAGACTCTCGTCGAGCACGAGATCCTGAGAGAACTGCTTGACCGGCACCAGGTGATCTGCTCGACAGTTGACGGCTTCCAGGCGACGAACGCGATGTGATTCTCTACTCGTGGCGGTTCGCACCGGGGTCATCGCCCTCGATCTTCGCGTTCACAGGCGGCGAGGGGGGCCAGCAGCGCATGAACGTCGCGCTCACACGCGCACGACACCAGGCCGTTCACTTCATTAGCGCGCCAATCGAGAAGTTCCCGGTCGCCAGCAGCGTGACTGCATACCTCAAACACTGTCTCGAGCCGGAGAACCTGCTGGGAGAGTTGGAGCAGCACGCCCACCGTGACCCGGCCAGCCAGGCGCGTAAGCGCGTCGGCGCAGCCCTAAGCGAAGCCGGCTTCGAAACAACCGAGGACTTCGTCGCCTGCGGTGTGTGCCTGGACCTCCTCGTAGCCGACCCGGCCTCCGGTCGGCGAGCGGCTGTCTTCGTTGATGCCGAGATCGATCCCTCACGGCCGGCGGATGCCCTTGAAAGAATCGACGCGCACAGTGTCCTCGAGCGCGCCGGATGGACAGTGTTAAGGGTTCCAGCAACAGAATCGCTCCCTGATCCCCAACGAGCTGTTGAACGCGTCAAAGAGCGCTTTGGTGATAGCACCAGCAAGGTAGCCGCTGCTCCCGATGAGAGTGTCTTCGACACCGTCAGGGTCAGCGAACAACCAGAGCCAGCCGAGTACATCGAGGTCGGGGAGGTGCTCGCCCAAGAGATCGATCGCGAGGACCGTTCCGACTACTTCTGGGAGATCGGCCCGGTCGAGGCACGCCTCCATGCCGGAGACGAGGTCTTCCAATCCGACTTCGAGCGCGAACTCTACGACTGCCTCGCCCTGATCGAGGGTCTTCACCTGGTCTCGCAGTGGCCAAGCCGGGACAAGTTCATCGACTTGGTGGTCACTGATACGAACGGGCGTCGGCTCGCGGTCGAGGCCGACGGGGAACAACACCACACCGACCTCGCCGGCCAGCTGATCCCCGAAGACGTCGAGCGCCAGGACTTCCTCAAGCAGGCTGGCTGGGTCTTCCACCGGATCCGACACCGGGATTTCACCCAGGACCCAGGCGGCGAAATCAACCGACTCCTCAACTCACTGAGAGCGCAACCGGCGAACGACTACCTCGCCGCACGACTTCGCGGCCAAACCGGCGCCAGCGAGAGAGAGCAGCTCAACCTCCAGACCGGACAAGAACCCGCCACCTCCTATCGCGAACCAAGACCAGCCGGAGACAGCCCCACCCGAAACCAACCTCCGCCACAGTCTCAAAACACCAGCGACAGCGCCTCTGCGGCCAGGGAACGCACACCCGCACAACCGCCCGAAGGCCGCCAAAGGACGCAGCGGCCGCCGAGACGAGAGCCCCTAGCCGAGACCGAAGCCAGTGAAGATCGCAACGTCGACCGGCTTCTCAGCTCTCCAACATCTCGATCCACCCAGCCCGAGACAACCGACCCCGCCGGACAAGACGGTAATGACCTGCTCGTCTCTAGACAAGGCCTGCAAGACGAGATCCGAAGCGACGAGCGGGATCGCGTTCGCCAGGCACCGACTCAACCACTGCCGCCGGCGAGTTCGACTGCGACCCCCAGAGAAACGAGACCGGCCACCGAAGGACGCTTTAGTGATCTGCCGCTCGGCCTCCTCAGCGTCCAAATCGCGACGCTTGTCGGTGAACAGGAGCCCATCAGAAACAACGACATCCCCAAACTCTACGAAGAGCGCTACTCGGTACAGGTACCTAGGAGGGTTTGGTAGAACGTTTGGAGGAACGCTGGGCGGGTGGCTGGTTGAGGTCTTGCAGGGGGTATAAGGTTTCCTTATGGGTTCCGGTTGGTGGGCTGGTGGCTGCTTGGGTGGGATCCGGGGGCTGGGGTGCTGGTTGGACGCCCGGGGGGCGGGGGTGTTTGGTGTGTGTCGGTTTGGGGCCGGGTGGTTGGGGTCTGCACGGGGCGGGGGTGTTTGGTAGTGTTGCCTGTGTAAGCAACTGAATTTTTGTGCCCCCGCGAAGTTGACGCTTCCGGGGGCGTGGCCAGAGGAGGTTTAGGCTCCAGTGGCGGCGGGGACGCTACCAGACACCGTTGAGAGGCTTCTTGGCTTCCCCGAGATCTCGGGGCTGGTCGGGGGGTTGGAGGGTTTGCGGTGGACGGGTAGGAGGGGCTACCCGGTGCGTTGCCTGGTCGGGGCGTGCTTGGTCAAGCATCTGTATGGGCTTTCGACGTGGTCTGAGACGGCCCGCCTGGTTGGGGAGCACGCCGCGTTGCGGGAGGTTTTGGGTGGGGCGCCGTCGCAGTGGGCGTTGTACCGGTTCGCGGGCAAGCTCCGCAGCCACCGGGGGCTGCTTGAGGGCTGCACCGAACGGGTGATCGGAAGGCTGCGAGGGGAGAACCCCGGTCTGGGCGAGGACGTGTGTGTGGACTCGACCGACCTGCCCGGCTACGCGAACGGGCAACGCTACGTCTCCAAAGGAGGGCCCCTGCGGGAGCGCTACTCAGACCCGGACGCCTCCTGGGGCCACCGGTCGGCTATCTCAACACGGCGGGGCGGCGGCTTCTACGGGTACAAGCTCCACCTCGCCGCCTGCTCCAACACCGGTTTGCCGCTTACGTGGGAGGTGAGGACCGCCAGGGACAGCGACGCGGCCGTCGCCCCCGTGGTGCTGGAGCGGCTCGCGCGGAGAGGGTTCACACCCCGGACGGTGGCGATGGACAAAGGCTACGACATCGGCGTCGTCTACACCGCCTGCGACCGCCACGGGGTGCTGCCGGTGGTGCCGCTCCGGGAAACCCCCGGCGTGAAAGCCGGCCGGCACCTGCCCCCGTCCTGCCAACACGGCGAGTGGCGCTATGCCGGCACAGACCACCGGCACGGCCGGTCGAAGTGGCGCCGCCTCTACCGGGCCCGCTCGGCCGTGGAGCGCGAGTTCGGCCGGCTCAAACACCGGCTCGCCCTCACACCACTACGGACAAGACGCCTCGAACGCGTCCAACTCCACACCGACCTCTGCCTCCTCACACGGCTCACGGTCGCGCTGCTGTAGCAGAAACCTAAGGTGACTCCCACGTCTGCCAAAACCACGAGAAAGAAACACCAACCCTGCTAGGGGTCTCCAACCCTGTGCCCCAGCGCCATGCAAGGCAGCCAGCGAACGACAGAGACGATCCGCCGCGGGCGCCAGAAACGCAGCTCCTTCCGCCTGTACTCGTTCAGTACATACGGGATAGTGCTGAGGATACCGAGTTCGGATAGCACTGGTCAATATACGCGGCTGGCGTGCGACCGTCTAGAGACTGGTGCGGCCGCAGGTAGTCGTAGACCTGTTTCCATTCGAGGAGCGCCTGGTTCAGCGGGACGAGCTCCAGCTCCCTGTCGTACGCTTCGTAGAATTCCTCGGTGTGAGTGCGCTGCGCTCTCCACGTGACCGTTGAGCTTCGGGGAGCGCGGCGGCAGCACGAACAGCTTGATGCCGAGCTACCTGCACACAGACCCGAAGTCGGCCCGGAACTCGGAACCGCCATCGGCCTGGATGGGCTGATGGGGAAGGGGAAGCGCAGGCGCATAGAATCGAGGAACTGAGCTGCCATTGTGGCCGTGGCCCGTGGATGCGCCTCGATCATGTCCCACCGGGAGACCATGTCTCTGGCCGTGAGGTGTTTGAGCGCCACTCCGGGCAGGGGCGGACATCCAGGGTGTCCACCTGAGCAATGTCGCCCGGCTCCCTGACCTGGTACTCCTTGGGCTTACGCACCGCATAGGGACGGGAACTGGCTCGCCTGGGCGTCGACGCGCCGGATCGCGGAGATTCTCTGAGGATGCCACCTGCCTTGAGACCGGTCTGACCTGCCCCTCTGGGGCTGGTCGACCCTCGATGTGGGGGTGTGGGTTGTGGGTGGGGGGTGTGGTGGCGCGTGGGCGGTAGGCGTCGGGGCAGATCTTCACCAAACTGCGGGAGGCCGAAGTGGCCTTGGCGCAGGGGCAGTCGGTGGCGCAGGTCTGCAGGGCACTCGGAGTGACGGAGCAGACGTACTACCGCTGGCGTAAGGAGTATGGGGGCATGCAGGTCGCTCAGGCCAAGCGGCTGAAGCAGTTGGAGGGTGAGAACGCTCGGTTGCGGCGGGCGGT
>JAPOVR010000085.1 GCA_026708005.1 Actinomycetes bacterium | reverse complement strand
CCCCCCCCGCGCGGGGGGGGGGGGGGGGGGGGGGGGGGGGGGGGGGGGGGGGGGGCGCCGGCCCCCCCCCCCCCCCCCCCCCGGGACCAGGTTCTCACCGTGATCGCCGAGCAAAGGTTCCGCCGGATCCAGCTGCAGGGCGAGGAACTGATCGAGCGGCAACGCCACCTCGACCCCGGACTGCCCCGCGCCTCCACCGGATGGAGCGCCTCCCGAGACCCCTCCCCGATCTTCCCCGTGTCAGCGCCCGCAACCGCAGCCCGGACGAGCCGGTCCCCGAGTGCCGCTAACTGCCGCTGGCGGTGCTTGGCCACGACCCCGGCCGCCCAGCCGGCAACCCCACCCACATGACCCGGCGGGACAGCAAGCCCGAACACCGCGGCCCTACCCCCCGCCTCCTCAAGCGGACCGACGCGCTCCAACTCATCAAGCACAACCGGGATCTCCTGGGCCTCGCCCCGATCAACGAGCCCTGCAGCCGTCTCCCACAAGACCCGGCGGCTGGCCCGGTAGAAACACCCGCCAGATAACCCCGCCTGCCGTGCTTGCGCCACAACCCCATCCGCCCGAGCCACCCCGCCCACAGCAGCGACCAGCACCGCCGCGACCACGTAGTCCTCCGCCTCCAGATCCTGCGGAACAACCACACCCGACCCGCCCCTCGGGGCCACCGTCTCCTCTCGCGCAGCCACCGCCACCCCTCACACCCCCACCGGGCAACAACCGACCCAACAACCAGCCACGCCGCCCCGCAGCCCACCAAAAAACCAACCACCGGGAAACCACAACCCACCAAGCCCACACGCCCGAAACCCACAAGACCCGTCAACAAACGGAAACCGCATGGCCACAGGCCACACGAGCTTTTTGTCACGGAAGCGTCACGAGACTGCAACAAACTCCTGCCAGCTCCTCGCGGCCGCGCTGCCGTGCCGGGTCCCGCGATCGGCTCGATCAGCGGTTTGCGGGGAAGCGCACGGAGAAGCGTGAGCGCGCCCGATCGACCGTCGGCGTGGCTGAGAGCAAGAGGAAGACTGAGAGCGAGAGGAAGCTACAGCTCGCTCTCGTCCCACCAGCAGAGCAGGCGAGCACCCTGCTCGGAGCTGTAGGCGCCTGCGGGCGTGCCCGGCTCGCGGCACGCATAGCCCCACTTCACGAACGTCAGCTTGCCCGCGGTCAGCGACCCTTGGAGCACGAACTCCTCCATCGCACCGCGCCCCTCGCTGCCCGAGCCCTCCCAGCCGGCGGGAACGTCGATCATGATCGCCCCGCCGCCCGTCTCCCGGTGGCGGTTGATCCACCGGTAGCGGGTTCCCGCCCAGCCGCCGTGCTCGGCGTCGACCCACGGGATCGTGTTGGTATCGAGCTTCTGGTGCCACTCGAACGGCAAGTGCTTGTAGTCGTCGGTGATGGCCTGGCCGTCCACGTGCGGCAACGTATCTCCCTTGTAGCGCAAGATCCGAGACCTGGCCGTCCAGTGAACGATGAAGGTCGCGCCGACATCGCGGTCGCCGTAGACGGGGCCGTGGAGAACACCCGGCGGCCGGTACAGGTAGCTGCCCTCCTCAAGCAGGTTGGGGCCGATCTGGCAGGTGCCTTGCAGCGTCAGCCCCTCCTCGACGGCCGGATGCCAGTCGAGTTCGTCGTCGTGCCAGCCGGGCGGCAGGTGCAGCAGGCGCGTGTGCGCGCCCGTCGCGGGATCGCTCGTGAGCAGCTTGTTGGAGGGCCCGGGGACGTTGTCGTCCTCGCCGACCTGGATCGAGACCCAGTTCAGCTCGTGGGAGTCTGGGATCAAGACCGGTTCACGACGGATCTTGTCGAGCTGGAGCATCCGCTTCCTCCTCGCCTGAGCTGGCCGACCTCGTTGAGCGGTCCTGCGGTACCAATCGTCGAGGACCCAGTATCGGCGATCGGCCAGCGCCCGCGTCGGTCGGCGCACCGTCGCGACTATCGCCCGGTCTTGTGCCGATACGATGGACGCCCGAGAACGTCCTAGCCGGAACCTGCACGGGGAGGACGTCCCTACCCCAGACGGAGCGCTGGCAGTGAGGCTTGAGGGAAAGGTGGCAGCGGTGACCGGGTCGAGCTCCGGTCTCGGACGCTCGATTGCGCGCCAGCTGGCCGAGGAGGGCGCCGCCGTCGTGTGTTTCGACCTGCAGAAATCGGCGCGGAGAGAGGGCTACGAAGACGACATCGAGCTCGACACGGACGACTGCATCCGCGCAGCCGGCGGCTCGTCGACGTTCATCGAAGGAGACGTCTCGAAGGCGAGCGACGTTCAGCATGCGGTTCACGCGGCCGCGAATGAGTTCGGCGGCCTCGACATCATGGTCAACAACGCCGGCACGACTACCGGCCCCGCCACCATCGTGGATGAGACCGAGGAGGAGTTCGATCTCACGCTGGCCGTGAACACCAAGGGCGTCTGGTTGGGCTGCAAGTACGCGATCGAGCAGATGCTGAAGCAGGAGAGGGGCGGCAAGATCATCAACATCGCCTCCGCCGCCGCCCTCGTCGGCGTCGAGAAGGAGCCGGCCTACGGGGCCTCGAAGGGCGCGATCCTATCGCTGACCCGCCAGCTCGCCGCGGACTACGCCCCGCATCGGATCAACGTCAACGTGATCTGCCCGGGCTACATCAAGACGGCCCTCTCCCGCCTCGCGCTCGAGAGCGCCGATGCAGGGGCCATCATCGCGGAGGCGGTGTCGCTGACGCCGCTGCCCCGAGGCGGAACGCCGGAGGATATCGCCAAGGCAGCCCTTTTCTTGGCCTCCTCCGACGCGGACTGGATCACGGGCTCCACCCTCGTCGTGGACGGCGGCTACACGGCCCTGTAGCGAGCCCGCCGCGCAGCGGACGCCGCCTTCTACGTGTACTAGACATAGAGGTTGGTAGCTCCGCGATGGGGCGAGCCTCCCGGAGCCTGCGGTCTCTCCCTCGACTGTCGATGGCGGCAGGGAGTCACCCAGCCCCATACACCTGCTGGACGGGCTCGACGTGGGGTGGGTAGATGACACACCGGCCCTGGAAGCCGAGCTCGCGTGAGCGCACCGAGTCGGCGATCAGCCCTTCGAGGTTCTGGAGCTCGAAGTAGGCGCCGTCCACCGCGGGCTCGAGCCCGCCAGCCCGCGCCGCCGCGACGAGCTGCGACCGGGCGTAGAGGAGCTCGCGCGCATCCACCGTCAGATCGACGGTGAGATCGACCGCCAGGTCGGCGGGACCGAGCTGAAGGGTGATCACCCGCGCGGGCGCCGCCGCCGCGATCTGCTCGCAGGCTGTGAGGCCCACGGCGGTCTCGATCGTCGGCAGCAGCCGTACCCTACCGGACGGGAGCCCTCGCGCGCGCTCGAGCACTGTCAGCAGCGCGTCGAGACGGTGCAGGGCCGCGGCATCCTCGACCTTCGGCGCCATGATGCCGTCGAGCCGCTCGACGACAACCGCGAGCATGTCGTCCTCGCAGCGACCGGTCTGTACGCCGTTGACGCGGACGAGCACCATCGGGCCGGGCGCATAGGTCGGGAGCGCCGCGGCGACCGTCCCGCGCGCGGCATCCTTCGCGCTCTCGGCGACGGCATCCTCGAGATCGAGGACGAACCCATCAGCCCCGAAGCTGCCGACCTTCGCGAGCTTCCTCGGTTGATCGCCAGGCGTGAAGAGCAGCGAGCGCAGCGCTCGGCCGGCCGGCCGGCTCACGCCGCGAGTGGCCGCCGGATGAACCGGCCGTGGCCTTCGGGCCCGGCCAGCTCGCCGTCGCGCGCAACCTGCACGCCGCGGCAGACGGTGAGCACCGGCCAGCCCCGCAGCCTCTGCCCTTCGTAGATCGTCTGATCGGCAGCCGAGCCGAGGATCTCCGCCCTGACCTCACGCTCAAGCTCGAGATCGACGATGACGAGGTCGGCATCGTTGCCCGGAACCAGCGCGCCCTTGCGTGTGAGACCGAAGATGCGGGCCGGGTTGGTGCTCGTCGCGGCGACGAGTTGGCCGAGCGAGATCCGACCGCTGTTCACACCTTCGGACATGAGCACCGGCAGGATCGTCCCGACCCCTGGCAAGCCGAGCTCCGCCTCCCAGATCGTACCCTGCTTGCTCGCGCGGGAGGTCGCGACGTGGTCTGAGCCGATCGTGTCGACGTGACCGTTCGCGAACGCCCGCCACAGCGCCTCCGTGTGCTCGCGCGTGCGAATCGGCGGGTTCACCTTCCCGAGGTTGCCGGCCGGCGTCTCGCAGGTCACGGCCAGGTAGTGCGGCATCGTCTCGATGAACACCTCCTGCCCGGAGGCCTTGGCGGCAGCCAGATACTCGACGCTCTCCTTGGCTGAGACGTGGACGACGTAGAGGGGACATCCCGCGTACCGCGCAAGCAGCGCCGCACGCTGCACCGCCTCGGCCTCCGCGAGAGGCGGCCGGCTGTCGTTGAACGCGCACAGGTCGTCCCTGCCAGCGGCGACGACGCGCTGCTTGCACCGTGTGGCCAGGTCGTGGTTCTCGCAGTGGGTGAGCGCGACCGCACCGATCCGGGCGACTGCCTCGAACGCCTCGAGCAGCTGACCATCGTCAACCGAGCCGATGTTGCGTTCCCGCCCCTCTTCGCCCTTGTAGGCGATGAAGAGCTTGAACGAACTGGTCTCGAACTCGGCGGCGTACTCGGCGGTGCGGGCGATCTGATCGTCGTCCATCAGCGCGAGATGGAATGCGAAGTCGATGTGCGCGCGGCGCTCGGCTCCGGCGAGCTCCTCGCGAAACCAAGCAGCGTCGTACCCCCCCAGGTCCCGGTGCATCTTCAGCACCGTCGTCACACCGCCGAGCGCCGCCGAGCGCGTCTCGGTTGCGTAGTGGTCGAAATCGCCGACGGGCGGGAACTGAACGTGAGGATCGATCGCGCCGGGAAGCACATACCGCCCCTCCGCATCGACCTCCTCGCTCCCCGCTGAGGCAGGGTGGGCGCCGCGCGCCGTGACCGCCGCAACTGTCCCGCCGACAGCGTGGAGGTCGCCCTCGACGACCCTCCCGTCCGCGTAGACGAAGCGCCCGTTCCTGATCACGAGGTCTGCCATGGCGTGATTCTAGTGGTGGATCGCCGCGCCCTCGGCCGCAGCGAGCGCGGGCGGTTGGTGGATGGGGCGCTACCGTCGTTGTGGTGGGGTGCGAACGTCGGGGTGGACGGGCGATGCACTACTTCACATCGAACGGGGGGCTGTCACGCCGATGCCGATGCACCATTTCATCCTGATCTGCGACGTGAAGCAGGCGCAGCTCTTGGAGTGCCTCGAGTTCGGACGTAACGTCAAGAGGGCGCTCAAAGTGTACTTCGCGAGCTGGAGTTGGAGCACTGGGGCCGCGACGACCTTGAGATCGTGCTCTTGGGTTCTGACTCGCTCGACACAATCAAGGTGACCCACTCGCGGCACTTCGAGACGTTCGAGCCGGTGCCGTTCTAACAGCCGCCTGCAGGCCGGGCTGGCTTACTGGCGGCGTGCTGGGCGTCGGCGGGAGGGGGCTGGCCGGGTCGGTTGGGGCTGCCTTGAGCTGGTGCAGCCCGGCCGCGTCTTGCTCGGGGATGTGGTGGTCTCCATCATGTAGGGTCCCCGCTTCCCTGCAGAGGGAAGCTTCTCTGAGGCGGATAGCTATCAAGTTCGCGGCCGCGGCGCTTGCCTCGCTCGTCCTGGTGGCGATCGCTGTCGCTACGACCGCGCCGACCCCGGCGGGCCCGTGGGGGAGGTGGGCGCGCCCGCGGGGATCCGGCAGCGGAGGACGCGGTCGCCGAGTCTTGGAGTTCGGCCCGGCAGCCACCGCTGCACGCACTTCGTCGAGCAGCACGGCCCGCTCCCCGAGGGGCACGCATCAGCGAGAGGCCTGGCCCCGAATGCCCGGAGTTCGACTCACACATGGTGATGGTCAACATCGACGAGGACCTCGGCTACGCCCCTCCAGGGCTCCCCGAGCCCGCCTCCGCCGACAGCAAGAAGGGCGTGACGTACATGCAGGTCATGTCGGGCCTGTGGACGAACCGGCAAGGCTCCTGGCGGATCTCGTCGTCGGGGAAGTTCGCCTTCAAGTGGGGCGCCGGGTGGATCTGGGTGAACCCGCGGAGGGTGTGCGCGGGGGATGGCCACGCCCAATTCATGACCCGCCGTCGGCTACGCGGTCGTCAAGGGCAAAGGCGGGACGAGAACTAACTTCTCGAGCCATCGGAGCCTCGACTGCCGCACCGGAGCCGACGGTGGGTAGATGGCTGATTCCGCTCGTGGCTGGCGGCGTCTCCGGCGGAGGCGCCGCAGCCGCGGCCCTCGCAGCGAGCGCGGCCGCGCTCCTCGCCATCGCTGCCGGTGTCGCTGCCGCGACCGCTGGTCTTTTCGTGATCTCCGGCTGGCGGCCCAATCTCGTCCGTTTGTCGGTGTTCCTCGCCGTGTTCGCCGGCGCCGGCACCGGCGTCATCGCCGGCTGGCAGGCAAACCACACCGGGCACCCCGACCGCGGTTAGCTCTCCGCGGTGTGCGGAACGTTCTGGAAGGTCGAGGACGCCCGCAGGGGCTACAAAGCCATCTGCAGGGTAACCCCGCACGAGGCGGACTGCCTGATCGGCCGTAACCCCGACCCGAGCTACCCGTCCATCGAGCTGCCAATCGAGTTCGAGTTCGGCCTCGGCGGCCCCAGCGGCGGCTCGGCAGGCTCCGCGCCCCTCGGGACCGGCCTATGCGATCCCGGCTGACTTGACGGGGCGCCGCTCTCCGCACCTGCTCGCCGGGATCGCGGTGACCGTCGCCAGCGGTGCGCTCGCCGCGGTCGTCGCCTCGGTCGGGATATGGGCAGTCGTCGAGATCCGCGGCACCGGCGACGAACGCATCGGCCAGCTCCTGATCTCCTGGCTCGCTCTCTGGCTCTGTTCGCGCTCCTCCTCACCTGGCTCGCGCAACGCCGGCGGCAGTGGGAGCGAAGGACGCTCGTGCGCTATTTCCGCGCCCGGCACACGCGAGGCGAGCGACTCCACGTTCTCAGGCTCCGGTACCTGAGGCGCAGCGGGGGCCAGGGCAGGTTCCGGATGGTCGTTCGCCGGTCGGCCAGCGACATGCGCACAGGCATCTACGTCATCACCGGCAAGACCGTGTGCAAGGGGGGCCGCCCCGGATCACAAGCTGGCTGATGAAACCAGCCCATCGGGCGCGAGCTTGACCGGCCTCCCCCTGCGAGATACCGTGACGGCGAGACGTCGCCCTCGCCCAGGAGAGCCGTGGCCCAGACCGCCCTCGACACCGTTCACAGCCTCTGGAAGGCCTTCCGCGCCGGAGACATGGACGCCGTCGGCGAGCTTCTCGACCCCGACGTCGAGTGGGTCATCCCGGACATCCTGCCCTGGGGAGGCACCTACCGGGGGCCGAGCGGCGTCAGGGCCTATCTGACGGGCGCGCTCGAGTATCTCGACGCGAACGCCTCCGGGGCGGAGTTCCGTGAGTTCTTCGCAGACGGCGACAAGGTGGTCGACATCGCGATGTCGTACGGCCGCGTCAAGAGCACGGGCCGCGACTTCGTCATGCCCACGATCCACGTGACGACGGTGAGCGATGGCAGGATCGTCAGGATGCAGTCCTTCTACGATCCCGGCAACGCGCTTCGGGCGCTCGCCCACGACGAGACCTCGGCCGGCTAGCGGCGGCCGCCATGACGAGAACGAAAGGGACGCACGATGAGCGCCACGCACACGAAGCGCGACGAGCCGCAGTTCTACAACGTCCACGAGCTCGACTGGGAGCCCAGCGACGAGGCAGCGCTCGTCCACGGCGTCGAGACGCGCACGCTGAGCGCTGACCCGCAGTCGGGGAGCAAGACGCTGATGCTGCGGGTGCCCGCAGGCTGGCAGCGCTCGCACGCCGCGGACGAGGCGACGGTCGAGCTCTTCGTCTTCGAGGGCGACCTCGCCCTGAACGGCGAGACAGTCGGCGCGGGCGGCTACCTCTTCATCGCCGAAGGCTCCGGCACGAGCGACCTCCACTCGGCGACAGGCGCCCAGGCGGTCATGTACTTCAACCCCGATCAGCCGCTCTCCGACGACGCCGAGGTGCGGACGACGCGCCTCTGGCAGGAGCCGTGGATCGACATCAAGGGCATACCCGCACTGCACGGGCTGATGTTCAAGTCGCTGCGAAAACCCGACGTGACGGAAGGCGAGTGGCACGGCGGGCCAGGCGGTCTCTTGCGGGTCGCCTCGCTTCCGGCAGGGTTCGCGGACGCGGACGAGCACGTCCACGACTGCTGGGAGGAGCTGATCTTCATCGGCGGCGACCTGCTGATGCCGCCCCGCGGGCGAATCGCCCGCGGCACGTACCTCGGTAACCCCGCGGGCTTTTACCACGCGCCGATGACCACCCAGGCAGGGTCGCTCATGCTCGTGCAGACGCTCGCGCCCGCAAACCAGATCCCGAGGGAGTATCCCGGCGGCAAGGCGATCGTTGACGGCTACCGGGATACGGAGTCGTTCCTCGCCGAGACGACGCAGGCCGACTGGGACGAGCTGCCGGACTTCGCTGTCCAGATCCCGGTCGGAGCGTAGCGCCGAGCGCGCGCAGACCCGACCACGCCCAGCGCCTCATCGACCCTGCCCGAGCTGTGAGCGACGCTGCGAGCATCTGGAGCCCGCTCCAGATCGGCGCCACCACGGTCCCCCACCGGATCATGGTCACCGGCCACTCGCCCTACTACGCCGAGGACAACCTCCTCAGCGAGCGCCACATCGCCTACTACGCCGAGCGAGCTCGCGGCGGCGTTGCGCTTCAGATCACGTCCGGACATGCCGCGCACCGCCTCAGCAGGGGGACCTTCACAGTCGGCTCGGTCGCCTGGGACGAACGGGCGATCCCTCGCTTCGCGCAGCTCGCCGAGGCCGTGCACGCGCACGACAGCCGCGTGTTCGTGCAGCTGTTCGCCCCGGGGGCGCGCGACCGCGGCACCGATCATATCGACTACTTCCATGAGCTGTGGAGCCCTTCGCCGATCCCGTCTGCGGGCGACGGCGAGATGCCCGTCGCGATGGAGCAGGAGCAGATCGAGGAGGTCGCGGCCGCCTTTGCCGCCTCGGCGGCGAACGTCCAGGCAGGCGGGCTCGACGGGGTCGAGATCCACGCGGCGCACAGCTCGAGCCTCGTCGGGCACTTCATGAGCCCCGCCTACAACCGGCGGACGGACGCCTACGGGGGCTCCCCCGAGCGGCGCTGCCGGTTCCCGATCGAGGTTGGCCGCGCGATCCGCGCGCGGGTCGGCGAGGAGTTCACAGTTGGGATCCGCATCTCGTTCGAGGAGTTCACGGGCGAGGCCGGCATCACGCAAGAGCAGGCCGAGACCCAGCTCGCCGTCATGGCCGACGGGGGCGTGTTCGACTTCTTCGACATCTCGGGCGGCAGCTATGCGACGCTGCACCTGGGGGTCGCCTCGATGACCGTCGAGGACGGGTTCATGATCCCGTTCGGCCGGCGCGCGAAGGAGATCGTCGGCGACCGCGCCAAGGTCTTCATCGTCGGCCGCATCCGCGACATCGAGCTCGCCAAGCGCGTGATCGCGGAGGGCTCGGCGGACATGGTCGGGATGACCCGTGCGCACATCGCCGACCCGTTCCTCGTCGCCAAGACGCGCGCGGGGCGCGACCGGGAGATCATCCGCTGCGCCGGGGTCAACGAGTGCGTCGCCCGCATCGCGGACGGGCGCCAGATGATCTGCATGATGAACCCGGCAACCGGCCGCGAGCGCACGCTCGGCCACGGCACCCTCACGCCCGCGACAGCCAAGCGGGTCGCGGTGGTCGGCGGCGGCCCGGCCGGCTTGAAGGTCGCAGCGACCGCAGCAGCGCGGGGGCACGAGGTCACGCTCTTCGAGCAGCGCTCGGAGCTGGGCGGTCATCTGAACCTCCTGAAGCGCTTTCCGACCCGGTCTGGCTGGCAGATCGTGATCGACAACCTGAGCCGAGCCGTCGAGAGAAGCGGCGCGCGCGTGCAGCTGGGGACGGAGGCAGACGCCTCGTTGCTCGGCGGCGCCGAGGTCGTCGTCTGCGCCACCGGGTCGCACTTCGACCGAACCGGCTTCACGCCGTTTCGGCCAGAGCGCGACGGCATCCCCGGCGCCGAGCAGGAGAACGTGCTCGCCCTCGACGTGGCGGCCGAGCGAGCTCTGGCCGACCCGAGCTCCCTTGGCCGGCGGGTCGTGATCGTGGATGACACCGGCTTCTACCTGCCCCTCGGGCTGGCGGAGATCATGGCCGAGGCTGGCGCCGAGGTCGAGGTCGTGAGCCGCCACCTCGTCATCGGCGAGCACGTGATCAAGACCCTGGAGGCAGGCCACCTGTTCCCGCGCCTTGCCGCTACGGGCGTCCGGATGAGCGCCCAGCACTTCGTCGAGTCAGTCGACGGCGACCGCGTTCAGGTCTACGACATCTGGGGCGCGGGCACCCGTACCGTTATCGACGTCGACACGGTCGTGCTATCGCTCCTGCGCAGCTCCCAGACGAGGCTGTTCGACGCGGCCCGCGGCCGGTTCGAGCGCGTCGAGCGCATCGGCGATGCCCTCGCCCCGCGCACACCGACGATGGCGATCTACGAGGGCGAGAAGCTCGGCCGCGACCTCTGAGGCACCCGGCGATCGGCCCGTGGCGCGCGCCCCGCGACGGGCAGCCCCTGGCGGAAACAACCCTGGCCGCCCCGGCCTTGCCTGGCCCCTGCTGAGCGCGTGTCCCTGCCGATTGCTCGCGCGCCTGCCCGGCGCCGCTACCCCCGCTCCTCCTCGACGTGAACCGTCTCCTGCACGCCGTAGTGCTTGACGATGCAGGTGAGATCCCAGGCGTGCACGGGGCCGTGAACGGTCTTGGCCTCCCAGAAGAGGTAGGAGCCAGGCAGGTAGACGTGCTTTGGGTCGGTCGCAGCCCAGCCGTCCATGATGTAGATCTCCTCGTCGGCGGTGTGGTACTCACGGGCGGGCGACATCGTGTTGGGCGGGATCCACTCGAGCGTCGTGTCGCAGCCGGTTTCCTCCTGCGTTCGCAGGCGGATCATCAGCGCAGGCGTCGGCAGCGGGACAGGGAAGCGCTCCCACTGCTCCTTGGGGACCGTCGTATCCCGGCCGTCGATGAACGGCTTGCCAGACGGGGCAGCGCCCGCTGAGCCCGGCCGGACGTCGAACGCCGACTCGTGCCAGTAGAGCAGCCGGCAGCCGCCCGACGATCGGGTCGGCCCGTGCACGAGACCGGCCGGCCGGAAGACGTAGTGGCCCTCCCGGTAGCGCGAGGCCCCGATCTCGAGCTCGCCCTCGAGCACGAGGAACTCCTCGTCGCAGCCGTGCCACCTCGGCGTCGCGTGCTCCCAGCCCGGCGGAACGTCGACGATCATCGTTCGGGCGCCCGTCTCCTCATCGACGTTGAGCACACGGATGACGAGGCCCGTCGGCAGCCCGTCGGCCTGCCACACCTCACGAGTCACCTGCTCGATCTCGAGCCTTCGCACCGCCTTGCGAGCCATCGCGCTACTCCTCCTCCCCACCGGTTTCCCGAGACGAGGGCGCCTCGGTCGCCCGGGCACCGGTCGGGACAGTCGGCAGGTACACGCATGACGGATGCTCGCGGCAGTAGTAGACGGTGTTGCGGGCGACGACCGATCTCGAGCTGAGGCCAAGCGGCCCACCGGTGTTCGGGTTGACGTCGAACTGTGGGCTGTTCGAGCTCGACACGTCGAGCCTGATGCGATAGCCGGCGAGGAAGAGGTTGCTCGTGAGCAGCGGCCCGACTGTCACCTCATAGACCGTCCCGGGCTCGATCAGACCGGCCTTGCGGCGCCCGTTGCGGTAGCGCATGCGCACGACCGCGTCGCAGAGGTTCAGCGTGAAGCCGTGCGGGTAGTCCTCGCTCGGCGGGTACTCGTCGATCAGCTTCGCCACGAAGTCGGTGTCACTGGCTGAGGATGCGACGTACAGCCGCACCTCGACCGGCACGAGCGTATCGAGCGGCTCGGCGAGCATGCCGGTGAGAAAGACGAGCACATCGGCCCGGGCCGAGAGCGGCAGCGTGTCCTTGGGAACGACCAGGTTCTCGCGGCCACGCTGGTCGAACCCGCCGCCGTAGAGGATGCCCGACACGCCGATCTGGGCGTTCTGGGTCGACCCGCCGACGGTGGGCGCGGGTTCGTCCGGATCGTACGCATACGTCGTCGCGCTGCCGTCGGCCGCGGGCGGCTCGGCGCTGAGCGTTCCTGCCCCGCCGAGGTAGAGAACGCTCTGACAGGCCCGCGCGGGGGGCCACTCCTCCTCGTCGCGCCCCAAGCCAGCATGGCTCAGCCGGCCCGTTGGCCGCCCAAGACCCACGTCGAGCAGGCAGCCGGTGCCGCCTCCCATGACGAAGAGGCGGATCAGCGCCCAGCCGCTCGCGCCCGTGTCGTGGCCCTTCAGCCACTCGTCGAACCAGCGAAGCAAGAAGTCGTCGACTAACCCAAGCGAGGCGGCGCCGCCGAAGTCAACCTCGCCCGCGCAGGGGTCCTGCATCGTCCCGTAGCCGTGGATCCACGTTCCGCAGACCAGTTTGACCGGCTGCGTCCTCCTGTGGTTGAGCAGGGCGCGCCGCTTCTCGAAGTTGGCCCAGGAATGGTGGCCGTACCAGCTCGTCAAGAGCAGCACCGGGATGTCCGGGTAGGCGTCGACGTGGTCCTCGAAGCTCGACGTCGGGTTCTGCCAGGGGGCGTCGTAGTCGCCGCCCGTGGCGATGTCGAAGAACCACTGCTCGTAGCTCGCCGCGAGGGTGAGCGGCGAGGCGCCGCGCTTCAGCGGAAGCCGCTCGAACCACTCGGGCAGCCGTGCGAGCGCATCCCGCGGCGCGCGCTTCACGGCCGGATCGGCCTGTGCCTCCTTGCCGGTCGACGCGAGCCAGAAAGCTATCGCGACGAAGGTTCCCTCGGAGAACGCGCCCGAGTTGCGAACGGTCTTCGTGTGGTAGTTGTAGCCGGCGTCGAAAATGACCTGGGTGGCCAGGTGCGGCGAGCTGACGATGGCCGCAGCCTCCTGGATCGCCCCCTCGTAGGAGACGCCGGCCGTACCGACCTTCCCGTCCGACCACGGCTGGCCGGCGATCCACTCGATCGTGTCGTGGCCATCGAGGCCCTCGTGCTGCTGGTCGTAGAGGTAGGCGAACGACCCCTCCGAGCCGTAGCGCCCCTGGCAGTCCTGGGCCACGAACGCGTAGCCGCGCACCGCGAAGAAGTGGCCCGTGTGGTGAAATTGCAGACGCTGCCTGTCGTAGGGCGTTCGGTAGAGGATCGCGGGGAACCGACCGTCAGCCGGCGCCGTCCCGAGCGCCGGTCGGTAGAGGTCGGTGGCAAGCCGCGTGCCGTCGTGTGCGCAGACCGGCACGTTCTCCTCGACGATGACGTCGTACGCGCGCTGCGACCCGGTGAACACCGGCGTGCGGGAGACTCGAGCCGCTACCCCGTCGCGCTCTCGGCGCGCTCGATGCCGGGCGTCGGCTCCCCCGACGCGCTCGGCACGACGATGTGGGGACGACCGTCGGGCGCCCCGTTCGGCGAGGCTCCGAGCGGCGGTGCCTCAGACTCCATGCCGAAGGCGGTGCCGCCGTAGCTGTACTGCAGCTCGACGGGCTCATGCCAATCTGTGTGCTCGGGCTCGTCGAGCCACGATGCTGTCTGGAGGTAGCTGCACAGCGTCTCGTAGCCACCCTGGTAGTCGCGGAACTCCACATCCATCGGCGCATCGCACTGGATCAAGAGCAGACATCCGCCCTGCGAGGCCGACGGATAGTGCCACAGGTGCGCCGGGTTGCCCAAGTAGGTCCCGCCGGTGTGCAGCCCCCGGTCGCGCATGAGGAGATCGCCGCGCAGGATGAGGATCTCCTCCCAGCAGTTGTGGTGGATCTCGTGGCGCGGCTCCATGAACCCGGGCGTGCAGAGCGTCATCCGCAGGAAGCCGCCGGGGCCGCCGTGGAGCGCACCCTGCGCGGGATCGGGGATCCGGAGCGACTTGAACATGATCCCGTGGCGCACGCCCGTCATGTCGATCAGCTGCCACGGCTCGTTCCACACGTCGCTGATCGTGATGCCTGCGGTGTACGCGGGCAGCGGCAGATCGGGCGTGATGAAGAGGTAAACGACCGCGCCACCCTGCGAGGAGAGCCGCACCGGGCCCGTCCACTGCGGAATGCCCGCGAAGCCCGTGGAGCCGAGCGAGCGATCGTTGACCGTGATGTCGCCCTCGAGGACGAAGCACTCGACCGTGTCCTGGTCGGCCTTGATCGAGGTGCGCCAGCCCGCGGGGAGCCGGGCCATGTACGTCGCGGCGCCGGTGCGCCGGTTCCTCGAGAGCAGGCGCGACTCGAGCCCGTGCAGGATCTCGTGCTCGCCTCTGTCGGTGCGCCAGGGGAGCTCGTAGATGTTGTAGAACTGCGGGTCTTCGCGATTCATCGGCCTCTCCTCTCGACTGGCAGCCCTGGGCCCTCGCTACGACGCCGATGCGCGTCGAATGGCGTTCACGATGTTCTCATAGCCGGTGCAGCGGCACAGGTTCCCGGCGATTGCGCGCCGTATCTCATCATCCACCGGCGAGCGGTTCTCCGCAAGGAGCTCCGCGGCCGCGAGCACCATGCCCGGTGTGCAGAAACCGCACTGGACACCGTGCTCCTGCCACAGCGCCTCCTGCACGGGATGGAGCACTCCGTCGGCCGCGAGGCCCTCGATGGTCGTGACCTCGGCCCCGTCGGCGGCGGCGGCAAGCACCGTGCAGCTCTTGCTCACCCGGCCATCGAGCACGACCGTGCAGGCCCCGCAGTGCCCGGTGCGGCAGCCGACATGGGTGCCGGTCAGGCCGAGCTCGTCACGAATCAGGTCAACGAGCAGCGTGCGCGCGTCGGCGGCCACCTCGTGGGCATCCCCGTTCACGCGCAGCCTGATCTGCACCTGCTGGCTCACGCAGAATCTCCCCCACCGCCTGCGACCGCGGCAAGCGCCCGCTTGACGAGGGCGCCGGTCACCCGGCGCCGGTACCGGCCGTCGGCCAGCGCGTCGGTGATCGGCTCGGCAACCGCTCGCCGAGCGCCGACGGCCGCCTCCGCAAGCAGCTCGTCGCTGAGCTCGTTGCCTGCGCACAGCGCCTCGACCTCGTCGAGCCGCAGCGGAGCGGGTGTCGCCCCGCCGACCGCAATCCGCAGCGCCCGCGGGACGCCTGCATCGTCGACGTCCGCGATGCAGGCGACACCGGCGATCAGGTAGCAGCCGTCGCTGAACTTCAGCTTCTCGTAGGCGTAGCGTTGCCCGCCGCCGGCCGCGGCAACCGAGATCTCGGTCACAAGCTCATCCGGCTCGCGCGCCGTCTGCCCTGCACCGAGTACCAGCTCGCCGACTGGAACGGCGCGGTGCCGCTCCTTGCTGGCCAGGTGGACCGTCGCGTCAAGTGCAACCAGACAGGGCAGGTAGTCGTAGACCGGGCTCGCCGCGGCGACAGCGCCGCCGATCGTGCCGCGGTTGCGCACCTGGGGCCCCCCGCCGATCTGCGCGGCCGCGCATGAGAGCAGCCCGCACCGACCGCGCACGTCGTCGGAGCGCTCGATCTCCCGATGCGACACGCGAGCGCCGAGCGTCAGCAGGCCGTTCAGCGCTCGCAGGCCCGTGAGGCCGCCGAGCCGTCCGATATCGACGATCACGCCAGGCGAGGCGGTGCCAAGCGAGAGCTGCGGCACGAGGTCCTGGCCGCCCGCGAGAACGGCGGCGTCAGACCCGTGCTCGGCGAGCAGGTCAAGCACCTCGTCGAGCGACTCGGGCCGCTCGTAGCGCAGAGCGCCCGCGATCACGTGGCCCGCCGATCCATCGCGTCGAGCACCGCGGGCGGACGCAGGGGCAGCTCGGTGACCCGTCCGCCGAGCGGAGCGATCGCATCCTCGACGGCACTGACGATCGCCGCCTGCGCGCCCGCGAGCCCGGCCTCGCCCGCGCCCTTCGTCCCGAGCAGCGTGTACGGGCTCGGGGTCTCCCGATGGGTGATGAGAATCTCCGGCACATCCGCCGCGCGCGGCATCAGGTACTCGGCGAACGTCGTGACCGCGGGGACACCGTCGGCGCCGTAGGCGACTTCCTCTCCGAGCGCCACCCCGAGGCCCATCACGATGCCGCCCTGGATCTGACCGTCGACGAGCAGCGGGTTCACCACCGTGCCGCAGTCGTGGCAGACCGCGACCCGTACGGGCGTGACCGTTCCCGTCTCGATATCGACCTCGACGAGCGCCGCGTAGGCGGCGTTGCCGTAGGTCGGATACGGGTTCATCCGGCCCTGCTCATCAGGAATGTGGTTGACGTGGGGGGCGCGGTACACGCGGGATGCCTCGAGCGACGGCTCGACCCCCATCGCGGTGAGGTGCGAGAGCGTGACGACGCTGCGCGCGACATCTCCCAGCGCCACGGCGCGCTCGGGCTCCTGCGCAACGACCACCTTCCCGCCGCGGGCGACCAGATCGCCCACGTCGGCCTCGAGCATGACGGCCGCGACCGACACGAGCCGCTCCCGCAGGTCGCGCGCGGCCAGGGCTGCGGCCGACCCGCCGGTGACGACGCTTCGGCCCGTGCCGTTGCCGAAGCCGAACGGGCACACGTCGGTATCGCCCTGAACGACCTCGATCTCGCCGAGCTCGGCGCCGAGCTCATCCGCGACGATCTGGGCAAGCGCCGTATCGTTACCCCCGCCGGGCGACGTGACCCCGGTGAGCACGGTGACCTGCCCGGATGGATTGATCCGCACCGTCGCCGAGTCGAAGCCGCCGCCCACGCCGGGGATCGCGCCGCCTTCGGGCATCACCTCGAAGGCAACGCCGATGCCGAGGTGGCGCCCCTGCTCACGCGCCGCCCGCTGGCGCCTGCGCTCGTCCTCGTAGCCAAACAGCTCGAGCGCGTCGGAGAGGACGGCGTCGTAGTCGCCGCTGTCGAGCACGAACCCCGTCGCCGTCGTGTACGGGAACGCGTCGGCCCCAACGAGGTTGCGCCGGCGGACCTCGGCCGGATCGAGCTCGAGCTGGCGCGCGACAGCATCCATGATGCGTTCCATCACGAGGTTCGCAGCCTCCTTGCCGAAGCCGCGCTGCGCGTTCCAGGGAGCCTTGTTCGTCGCGACCGCGGTGTAGGTGATCTCGCAGTCCTGGACGTTGTAGCCGCAGGGCATCGCGAGCGCGGCCATGAGGACCATCGCCCAGCCCGGCAGCGAGGCGACGGCGCCGGTCGAGCCGACGATGTCGTTGCGAATCGCCCGCACGCGCCCGTCGCCGTCGGCGGCGACCTCGAACTGGTGGACCTGCTCACGGCCGCCGACGAGGAGGCTCTCGCGGCGGTCCTCGACCCACCTCACGGGCGCGCCGGCGAGCCTCGCCAGGAGCGGGATGAGCGTCTCCTCCGGGTGGCTCGGCATCTTGCTCCCGAACGCGCCACCGAGCGACGGCGTGATGATCCGAACGTCGCTCTCGCGCAGCCGCAGCGAGCGCGCGAGCATCTCGCGCAGCGTGTGGGGGTTCTGGGTCGCCGCGTACAGCGTCAGGCGGCCGGAGGCTGCGTTCCAGCTCGCGACGTACGCGCGGGGCTCCAGCGGCGAGGCGGCGGAGCGCTGAACCGACACCGAGCCCGAGATCACATGCTCGGCCTGCTCGAACGCAGCCTCGACGTCTCCCGCCTTCTGCCCGAACGAGAGGACGACGTTGTCGTCCCACCCGTCGTAGAGGCGCGGAGCGTCCGGCGCGAGCGCCGCCTGTGCATCGAGGACGTGCGGGAGCGGCTGGTAGTCGACCTCGATCAGCTCGGCCGCGGCCTTCGCCTCGTTCGGGCTGCTCGCCGCGACGACGGCGACCGGCTGGCCTGCATAGACGACCGTGTCGACCGCGAGGCAGCGGACGTCGGCGTGCTTGCCGCCGATCGGAGCCGGGTCGAGGTAGTGGGGGATCGGGTCGGAGAGCTGCGCCGCCTCGGCGCCCGTCAGGACGTACTCCACGCCGGGAGCACGGCGAGCGGCGTCGGCGTCGATCCTCCCGATGCGGGCGTGCGGGACCGGGCTGCGCAGAATCGAGGCGTGCAGCATCCCCGACAGGCTGACGTCGGCGGCGAAGACGGCCTGTCCCTGCACGAGCCTGGCGCCGGCGATCTGCGGCTGGCGAGCGCCCATGAGGCTCCCGCTGGCCGTGCCGTTGCCCGTGCTTTCCGCCGCGTCGCTCATGGGTCGATGGGATGGCGGTCGAGGAAGGCCGACACCACCTCGTCGAACTCCCGCACCTTCTCGGCGGACTCGAAGAACGCGTGCGGCGCGTCCGCCATCACGTGCGTCTCGGCGTTCGGAATCCTCGAGGCGAGCGCGGGCAGGAGCCGCGCACCGGTCATGAGATCCGCCTCGTCGCCGGTGATGAGGAGCGTCGGCGCGACGAGCCGGTGCAGCCGATCGCGCGCATCGTGCCCGAGACAGACGTCGATGTAGCGCAGGTGGGTTCGAAGGTTGCCTCGGAGGTTGACCCAGATGTTGTCGAGGATCTGCTGGCTGTGCTCCTCGATGTAGGCCGGCGTGAAGCACAGGGCCGCGGCCGCCTTCTGGTAGGCCTCGAAGCCGACGTGCTCGTGGAGGTCGCGAAGCGTCTCGATCTGCCAGCGCAACGAGGTGTCGCAGACCGCCCAGGGCTCGTGGAGGACGGCGCTCGCGACACGGTCGGGGGCGAGGATGGCCAGCTCGCCCAGGACGATCGCCCCCATCCCGCCCATGCCGACGAGGTGGGCGCGCTCGACGCCCGCGCGGTCGAGGATGCCCAGGACGTCGTGGGCGTAGAGCGTGCTCGTGTGGGGAACGTCGGGCCCGAGCTCGCTGTTGCCCATGCCGCGGTAGTGGAAGGTCAGCGCCTGGCGGTCTGCGAAGATCCTCGGCAGGAGCGCCGCCAGATCGGCCGCTGGACGCACGCCCCAGCCGCCGGCCCCGACAACGACCTCGCCGTCGCCCGCACGCTCGTAGTAGAGCTCGATGGCATCCATCCTCATGCCCGCCTAAGAAGGGGACTCGATGATAGCCGGGGTCGTTGGCCCGTCATGCTGCCTTCACGGCCCGAGCAGCGGCTCGTCGAAGTCGATCCTGCCGGCAGCCCGGCACTCCTGCGCGTAGGCGCCCCGGTCGATGAGCGCAAGCGGCGGGCGTGACCCGCGCAGCGCGGCGCGGGTGGCCTCGGTGGCGGCGGCGTCAACCGCGACGTCGGGCGCGGCGCCCGCGACCTCGCGCAGAACCACGCCGTAGTCCTCGGCCGCACTCTCGGGAGAGACCAGCCGTCGCAGCACATCCAGCCGAACGGCCTCGACATCACGCTCGAGCGGGTCGCCGAAGCCGCCGCCGCCGGGCGTGACGATCCGAACGAGATCCCCAGCGCTGACCGGTGTCACCTCTCGCCGGAACCGGACGTGCCGCTCCTTGGCGCTGCCGGGATTGATCCACAGCCCGCCGGGCTGACCCGCACGGCCGCCGTGTATGCCCCACGGCCCGAAGCCGGTGCGCTCGGCCATGCTCATGAAGCTTCCAGCCACGAGCACGCGCAGGTCCTTCACGTAGCCGAACCCGCCGCGGAACGTGCCCGGCCCGGCCGAGTCCGGGCTGAGACCCACGCGCTCGACAACGACCGGGAACCGCTGCTCGATGAACTCCGCAGGGAGGTTCTTGGAGTTCGGCACCATGCCGACGGCGTCGGTGCCGTCGGCGAAGGGCCGCGCGCCCGAGCCGGCCCCGAAGACCTCCCGGAAGAGGAACGCCTCACCGTCCACCACCCCGTGGAACCCGTAGAGCTGCCCGCAGTTGAAGTCGGCGACCGACTGGCCACCGAAGGCGCGCACGAGCGCGGCGCGGTAGGCGCTGACCGCCCGCAGCATCGTCGGCATCCGATTGGAGATCGCGGCCGGATAGCTGGGGCTCAAGACCGTGCCCGGCGGAATGTAGCACCGCAGGACGTCCGTGACCCCCTCGTTGACGACCATCCCCGGATCGAACACCTTGAGGAAGGCTCCGAGCCACTTCGCGACGTAGCGCCCGTTCGTCACCCAGTTGATCGGCCCGGCCGTCTGCGGGCTCGTGCCGCTCCAGTCGAGGATGATCTTATCGGGGTCCTTCCGCACCATCACCTGGAGCCTGACCGGATGGTCGAGCTCGACGTTGTCGTTGTCGGCGAAGTCCTCGCCGAGGAACTCGCCGTCAGAGAGCTTCGGTAGGACGACGTCCCGCAGCGTGCGCGCGCACCGCTCGATCAGCTCGGCCATCGCCGCCTCGACCCGGTCGGCGTCGAGGCGCTCGACCAGCTCGTGGATGCGCCGCTCGATCAGCCGGGTTGCCCCGACGAACGCATCGATGTCGGCGCGCACCTCGTCGGGGAACCGCGTGTTGCGCAGCACGACCTTCCAGACCGCGGTGTTGAGCTCCCCCTGCTCGTAGAGGCGCACCGGCGGCACCTGGAGGCCCTCCTCGAAGATGCTCACCGAGGTCAGCGGGAGGCTGCCGCTCACCCGTCCGCCGACATCCGAGAGGTGTCCGAAGATCTGTGCGAAGGCCAGCAGCCGCCCGGCCTCGAACACCGGCACGGCCACCGAGAAGTCGGGCAGCTGGCTGAGCGTGCCGTGCGAGTCGTAGACGTCGTTGAAGAGGAACACATCGCCCTCGTGGATCTCCTCGAGCGGGTAGTGGGCCCTGACCGCATCTGCGGTGGCCGCGAAGGAGACGTGCGTCACGCTCTGGCAGTCAACCGTGTTCACCGAGGCCCTGAAGTCGTGCTGCTCGCGGATCAGCGTGGAGCGCGCCGTGCGCTCGACCCCCGCCTCGGCCTCCGCGATCGCCGACTCGAGCGCCCCCTCCACGACGTCGACCGTGATCGGGTCAAGGCGCTCTCGGGCACGCGCGATGCGCTCGAGCTCCCCGCCGGCTCGGGGCCACTCCTGGGTGCGAAACGGCTCGAACGCCGGCGGCGCATAGGCGCTCTCGTCGATGCGGGCGGCGGCCGGATGCGGATCGCTCTCAGGTGCCATCTGTCGTTGCGCCACGTGCAAGCACGAGCTGACCGAGGTCGTTCGCGTGCACCGTCCAGCCTGGATCGACAACCGTTGTCGCGTCGTACTCCTCGATGATCGCGGGCCCGCTCAGGTGCCCGGCTGTGGCGGGCGGGCGCTCGTACACCGCCGTCTCGACCCAGCCGCTGCCCGCGAAGTACACGTCACGCTGAGTGGTCTCACGCATGCTCCAGGTGCTCGCCCGGCCCAAAGCCGGGCCCGGCTCGGGCACCGCGAGCAGCTCGAGCCCGGTCACCACCGCATTGACAATCTCGACGGGCTCGCGACCCCGGTAGGAGTACCCATAGCGCTCCTCGTGGGTGCGGTGGAAGCGGTCGAGCGCGCGCGAGAGCACCTCCTCGGTGATGGCATCCAGCGCCGCGTCGATGGGCACGCGGAGCTCGTAGGCCTGCCCGACGTAGCGGACGTCGAGGAAGCCCTCGAGCCGGGCCTCGCCAAGGCCGAATCCCTGCTGCTCCAGTGTTTCAGACACCCGCGCCGAGGCCTTCGCGAGCGCCTGCGAGAGCCGCTCGGTGTCGAGCGTGTCCTCCTGCTGGACGTCGGTGACGATGTCGTCGACCCGCACGTCGGCATGAAGCAGGCCCGCGGCCGAGCTTGCACCCGGCGAGGGCGGCACGACGACTGTCTCCAGCCCAAGCGCGCCTGCGATCAGGCACGCGTGCAGCGGGCCGGCGCCGCCAGAGGCCACGAGCGCGTAGTCGCGCGGGTCGCGGCCCCGCTTGACCGAGACAACCCGAATACCGCCCGTGATGTTCGCGACCGCGAGCTCGAGGACGCCGGCGGCCGCTTCCTCCACGGAGAGTCCGAGCGGCTCGGCGACCCTGTCCCGCAGCGCGCCGAGCGCCAGATTGCGGTCGAGCTCGACCACGCCGCCGGCGAGCGTCGAGCCGATCCTGCCGAGCACGAGGTTCGCATCGGTCACCGTCAGCTCCTCCCCGCCCCGCCCGTAGGCGACAGGCCCGGGCACCGATCCCGCGCTGCGCGGCCCAACCCGCAGCGCGTTGCCGCCGGTCAGCCAGGCGATCGACCCGCCGCCCGCGCCGACGGCGGTCATGTCGATCATCGGGACCTTCAGGTCGTAGACGTCGATGCGGCCCTCGCTCAGAAGCTGTGGCATGCCGCCGCTCACGAGCGCGATGTCGGTGCTGGTTCCACCCATGTCCAGTGTGAGGACGTCGTCGTGGCCGGCCGAGGACGCGGCCGCGCAGGCGCCCACGACGCCAGCCGCCGGGCCTGAGAGGACGGCACCGACCGGACGCTCGACGAGCTCGCGCGCCGCGGCCACCCCGCCGCTCGACTTCATGATCAGGAGCTGCACGCCCTCGTCGGCCAGCCTGGCCTCGAGCCGCCCGACGTAGGCGGAGAGCCCCGGCATGAGCCCGGTGTTGAGACACGTCGTCAGCGTCCGTTCGTACTCGCGGTACTCGCGGATGACATCAGCGGAGATCGAGACGAAGCAGTCGGGGTGCTCAGCCAGCACGAGCTCGCGCGCGCGCTCCTCGTGGCTCGGGTTGCGGTAGGAGTGGATCATCGACACGGCGACCGCGCCGATTCCGAGCGCGCGAAACTCGCGCGCCGCCCGGCGAACCGCCTGTTCATCGAGAGCGCGCAGCTCGGCGCCCTCATGGTCGAGACGGCCACCGACCTCGCGAACGAGCTCAAGCGGCACGACACGGGGCGGCTTAATCCACCAGGTGATGTCGCCGAAGTCGCCCGGCACGGTCTGCCGTCCGACCTCGAGCATCTCGCGATAGCCCTCGGTGACAATCAGCCCGAGGCGCGCGTAGTCGGCCTCGAGGATCGCGTTGGTCGCGACCGTTGTGCCGTGCACGACCATCGAGACGTCTCCGCTGTGAAGCGGCAGCGCGTCCAGGGCGGCGGCGAACGCCGCGCTCGGATCATCCGGCGTGCTCGCGAGCTTGCGAACGACGCGCTTGCCCGTGGCCTCCTCGACGGCAACGACGTCGGTGAACGTGCCGCCGGTGTCGACCGCGACGCGCCAGCGAGCGTGCGTCATCTCACGCCGTGACGTCGGCCATGGCAGGGGCAAGCGGACCCGGCCGGAGAGCGCGGCCCGTGCCCACACGACCAGAGAGGACGGGCTCGTTCCCGAGGCCGCTTGGACCAGAGCGCTCGACTGGGCTCAAGACGCGGAGTCCAACGCGCCGAGCTGCTCCATGACCTCCATCGCGTTGTAGAAGACGCGGATCTCGCCGATGCGCTCACCCTCGAACCGGAAGACGTTGACGCCGGTGACATCGACCGGCCTCCCAGTCGGCGGAAGCCCCTGGTACTCGCCCACATGCTCCATAACGAGGCGAAAGATACAGGCCAGCTGGTCGCCCTCCTCGATCTGCTCCTCGATGACGACATCGCGTGTGGGGAATGAGACTGCGCCGGCGCTCAGGAACTCCTTGAGCTCGGCGATTCCCTCCATGGTCACGCCGGGCGCCGTCACGACGACGTCATCGGTCAGGAGCTCATCCGCCATCTCGATCCGCCGCGTGCTGAGCACGTCGTCGAGGTACCGCGTGGCCGCGGCCTTCTGCGCGCTCACCTCACGTGCCGACGAGAGCGCGCGCCGCCTCCAGCAGCTCGTCGGGGTCGGGCAGCGTCGTCACGTCGGGCGCGTACCACGCGTAGCGCACGGCCCCATCGGTATCGACTAGGAAGGCACCCCGCGTGTTGGCCGGGTTGTAGTCGCCAAGCAGCTCGTGGACATCCGCGCCGCGCTCGGAGTAGACGCCGAACGCCTTGGCCGCATCCCAGTTGTAGTCGGAGAGGAGCGGATAGTCGATGCCAACCTTCTCTGCGAACGCCGCATGCGCGAATGGGGTATCAGCGCTGACACCGTACTGATGAACGTCGAGGCTCCGAAACTCGGAGGCCTTGTCGCCGAAGCGAGCGAGCTGGAGCTGTCAGCCGCCCTCCATCGAGCCGGTGAAGTCGAAGACGTAAAAGTGGATTGCCGTCGGCCCGAGCGCGAACAGCTCGCTGCCGGTTGCCGTCTCCCCGGGGCCCGTGATCACCGAGAACTCGGGCACCGCCTCGCCTACCTGAAGCGCCATCGTCTCTCCTCGCTCGCTGGCCGATGCTGACTGGGTGCCTAGCTTAGTCGCGCGGCGTGAAGCGCGCGCCAGGCCGCGGGTTGGGCGGGCCGGCCGTTAGCCGGCGGCGCTGGGGTTCGGGTTTGGTAGGTGGTGGTGGGTGTGTGGTTGGCGTTGGGTGCGGGCGTAGCGGGGCGTTGAGCACGGGGACGCTGCCGGACAACGCTGGGGACAATGAGAGACCGCGGGCGCGTGCGGGTGCAGCGCCGCCTCCGGGGACTGCCCCGGGTTCTGCGCCGGCGTTCGGGCTGCCCGAGGGCGGGCTGATGAGGTTGGGGGCGGGTGGGGCCGGTAACAGCGTCTGCACGCTGTTCCGCCGGGATGGGACCCGGTTCGCCGAGAGCGTCCGTGACGGGCTGGGCCGGACGGTGAGGATGGAGTACTTCGACGAGGACGGGCGCACCGCCAAGATCATCCACATGCTCTAAACAGCAGAGCCAGCGACGCAGGTAGCGGGCAGCTGGCGGCGCGGCGTCAGCTGGCGGCGTCGCTTGGCTGCTCCACCAGCGGTCACAGCAACGATGCCCACCTTCTTCTTTGGGACGACGCCGTGGCGATGGAAAGAGGGGTCGTTCCATTCCAGCCTCCGGACGATCCAGGTGAAAAACCAGCCGGTTCTCGCCCACAACCGCTGGGAGTACAGCACCAAGTGGTTGCGGCGTCTCCGACGGGAGCAGCCTCAACTTCACCTATGGCGGCACGACGACCGCCCGGTTCGAAGACACCGCCGGCGACGAGGACTACGACGAGGTCTTCACGCTCGACTACGGGTTGCTGTCGTCGATCGGCTGCGATAACCGCTCTATCGCGTGCGCGCTCTATCGCGTGCGCGAGCCAGAACATCGAGTGGACCGCTCCCGCGCCGAGCGGCACGCCAGAGATCGTCGACAGCGATATCCGCCTCAACGGGCATCTTCTCCACTACCTCCGGGGATCGTGTAGGCCCGCCTACGCCGATGATACCTGCTGGGGTATCGGGGTGGAGGGCCGCTACGACATCCTCAGCATTGTTGTCCACGAGGTCGGTCACCGCGCCGGCTTCGAGCACGTCGACGACATCAACCAAGTCATGAACGATGACTCAACACCGGGCCCTCTCGATGGCGACGGCAACCCGGTGCTGCATAAAGAGTGGCGGAAGCTCGGCAAGGGCGACGCGGAAGGCAACAACCACAAATACTAGACAACACGGATGGCGAAGGTGGCGCCTTATAGAAGCGGCGGCGGCGAGTGGCGGCGGTCAGACCTCTGAGGAGCAAGGTCAGGCTGGGATAGCCGGAGCCTCCGGATTCTGGGATCGAAGGATCGCGTCTAAGTGCCCGCGGGACCGCCGCGAAGGGTTAGCCCTTCGCCCGGATCAGTGGTTGGGACAGGTTGGGGGTGTCCGGCTTGGCGGCTACGCTGCGAGTCGTCGCAGTGACCATCCCCTCTCTCTCTGGGGTTCGTATGTGGGCGATCGGCCGTCTGGGGGGACTAGACGGCCGGTTGCTGTCCGGGGGACAGCTAGCTCTGGGCTCACGTACGAATCAGGGGAACGAGTAGATAGGGACTTGACAGAAGTCTCAGCGGCGCTGGTACTTGGACGGCAGGGTGGCTTCGGCTAGTCCTCGACCGACGACGCTTGGTGTATCGAATCGCTTACCGTCAAGGATGTCGGCGGCCGTGAACATCTGCATACGGGGGTAGGGTCTCTCTTCGACTTCGAGGTTCCCGCTTCGGCCATAAAGCGGCGGAAGTTACGGCCTTGGGTGGGGCCGAGCGGCTACATGATGATGAGTCCAGCCAGCACGGCTTCGTCGCGTTCGAGAACGCCTCGTAGCGCTCGCAGGGCCTGGATGGTGACGTGCTTACCGCCCTTAACCTCGATAACCATGCTCGCGTGATCTTGGCTGCCGAGAAGGTAGAAGCAGATCCGCCCGTCCACGCCTCCGTCGGCCGTCTTCCTGGTGGTCACGAATCCTTCAACCTGCTCGACCGCCCACCGCTGAAACTGGTGCTTGTCGGACTCCCACAGGTCTTTTGCGCCTTAAAGGGTCTCGGGTACCCCGGCGATCGCGAAGTCGGTGTTCTCCTCTAAGCCGCATCTGTCGTGCAGTCTGACGCTCACCACGCGCTTGATCGCGTGAATGGCGACGTCTATCCCTATCCAGCGCCTTCCTAGCCTGTGGGCGGCCTCCAGCGTAGTCTCGCACCCCCAGAACGGATCGAACACGACATCGCCTGGATTGGAGCTGGCTTCGATGAGCCGCTCTAGAAGCCCGAGTGGCTTCTGTGTTGCGTAGCCCATTCGTTCCTTGCTCTGCGGGGTCACCGGCGCTATGTCGGCGATCACGTTCCTGGGCATAGACGCCTTCCATGTCTTCGAGGTAGCGCTTGAAGCGAGGGACGCGCCCCCGCGCCGTGTCGGCCAGTAGACCCGGCCGATCGAGTCAAGGTAGTCCAGGGCGACAATGACCCCTTCGGGGACGGCGTCCCCGCCGGGGAAGCTTCTAGGTACCGCCCAGTGCCTTCCCTTAGCAGCGGAGTCATGGCCGCGCCACGGTATGCCGCTCTCGCCATGCCTCACGCCCGCCCCGGCGAGGTCACCGACCGTGTAACGTCGGCCGTCCTCGTCTTTGCTCCGGTAGTTCGAGTCGATGTATTTCTGGTCGTAGGGCTGGCGAACTGGGTTCCAGGTGTAGTTGTCCGTCTTCGTGTAGAGGAAGATGGTGTCGTGGACTGGCCCGAAGCGCTTGGCGGAGCTGTGGGCAATGATGCGCTTCAGATGATCTCGTTGCGGAAGTTCTGGTGCCCGAAGATCGCATCTAGCATCGCCTTGATGTAGTGGCTGGCGGTCGGGTCGCAGTGCAGGTACAGGCTGCCCGTCGGCTTGAGGATCACCTGCATTTGCAGTAGCCGCTCGACCATGTAGGAGAGGTAGGCTACCTATGCTGTTTCCCCGTGGTTGGCGGTTTCCCCGTGGTTGGCGGTTTCGACGGCGGCTGTGGGCAGCACGTGGGAGTCGAGTATGGGCCGTACGAACTCCATGAGGTGCCCTTTGGGATAGAGACCCATGGTCTGGTACTCGCCGGCCATCTTTTCGTAGTCGGTGAGGTCGGCGAGCTGAGGCGTGCTGGTTGCTTCTGATATGGGGAGGAGTTGTTGGCTGTTGGTGGTGGGCAGGGTGGGGAGACCGTCATCCCACAGCGCCTCCCTGCGGTTGGGCGTGATGCCGTCGAAGGCGCCGGCCTTGGTCAGGGACAGCACGGCCTAGGGTTTGAGGCTGCTCGCCCTGCCAGGTCTCCCGGGCTGGTGTAGGGGCCGTTTTTCCAGCGTTCTTCCACGATCAGCCTGGACGCCTCCGCGCCAACGTCTTTGATGCGGTCGAGACCGAGCAGGACGGAACCGTTGTGGGGGGTGCACGGTGTCTGGCTGTGGTTGATGCATAGGTTGAGAAAGGGAACGCCGAAGCGCCGGGCGTCCTGCTTGAGTGTCTCCAGGGGGTAGAAGCCCATCGGCTGGTTGTTGAGGAGGGTGACGAAGAACTCGAGGGGGTGGTAGCGCTTCAGCCAGGCGGCCTGGTAGGCGGTGACCGCGAAGGCGTGGGAGTGAGATTCAGGGAACATGTAGTGGCCGTTGATCTTGGCGAAGATCCCCCCCCGGCGGCTTGTTCGGGAACGCCGTTCCTGCGGGCGCCTTCCAGGAACCGTTGCCGGTGGGTGGCGATGAGATGCTCTCTGTGGGGTCTGGCGAAGGCCCGTCGTAGCTCGTCGGCCTGGGCGGCGGTCATGCCCGCCACGTCCATGATCAGCTGGATGACCTACTCCTGCCAGATGATGATGCCGTAGCCTCGCTCGAGGGCCTGTTGCTCGAGGGGGTGGTCGTAGTCCCAGGGGCCCCCCCCGTGGCGGTAGCGCTCGACGACCGGGAGACGGCGCTTCCTTGGACACCGACGCCGGAGCGGATCAGAGCGACCTGATGGGCGAAATCCAGCACGCTTCGGGATTTGAAGCGCTGCCCCATCTTGAGCTGGGCAGGCGACTGGAGCGGAAAGACCCCTTGGATCTGCCCGCGTTGATCAGGTCGCACACGTTGGGGTCCTCAGGATCGATCCTGCTCAGGTCGGGCCGTTTCCCCTCGCGCTCTTCGATGAGGTCCAGCGCCTCCTCGCTCTGGTCGAGCACTGGCAGGGAGAGCAGATCGATCTTGGCGAAAGCGGTGTCGGCGACCGAGTCCTTGTCCCAGTCCATGATCTGGCAGCCCTCGGTGGCCCCAGCCCGAGTAGGGACCATCTCCGGGATAGGAGTGCTGCTGAACCCCATGCCGCCGACGTGCTGGCCCAGGCCCTTGGGCGCGTCAATCAGCTGGGGGGAGCTGGATCATGTCCCGCCAGCCTGGGGCTTCTACCTTGTCCCGGGAGGCAGGGAGCTCCGCCATCTCTTTCCAGAGGCTGGCGGTGTTGTGGGAGTGGAGCTGACGGGAGAGGAGCTTCAGGTCCTGCTTGGACAGCCCCAGGCCTTTGCCCAGATCCTGGATGATCCCTTTGGTCGAGTAGGTGCTGATCGCCCCGGCAAGGACGGCGTAGTCGGGCCCGAAATACTGGTGTACCCGCCGGATCAGCTCGTCCCTGAGGATCCGGGGGCAGTCCAGGTCGATGTCGGGAAGCGTCGATACGTCCTCGGGGATGAACCGCTCCAGGGTCAGGTTCCACCTGAGCGGGTCGACGTGGCTGATCCCGATTAGGTAGCCAACCAGCAGGGCCACCGACGAGCCCCGGCCCCGGTCCGGCGGCCGCTGCTCCAGGGGGTCCCGGGGTGTGCCATGCCGTTCTCCTCCATGATCTGTTGGGCGATGAGAACGATCTCCCGGTAGAGGAGCAGGAAGCCGGCGAGGCAGCGCTTGCGGATGCGTCGAAACTCCTCTCGCAGACGCTTTGCACCCGCCCCGGCACCGGGCCGTAACGGCGCAGCGCTGCTTCGGTTCACAGCTGCCGCAGGTAGCTCTCGGGGGCGTGATCCGCCGGCACCGCAGGCTCGGGCAGGGTGTAGCCCAGGTCGGTGCTGAGGTCGAAGGCGCACTGCTCCGCGATGCACAGCGTGTTCGCGACCGCCTCAGGGCACTCCCGGAACAGGTGCCTCAGCTCGGCCGAGGACTTCAGGTGGAGGTGGTGGTTGGGCCTGATGAAGAGGAGCGCTTGGTCGACGGTGGTGTTGCGCCTGGCGGCGACCAGCGCGTGCTGGAGCCGGTAGCGCTCATAGATATGGTAGTGGACGTTGTTGGTGGCGGCAAGCGGTGCTCCTGTGTCCCGGGCCAGCCGTGCCAGCCCCGGTTGCGTGCGGTGTCGCCGAGGAGGAGGCTGTACTGAAGCCTCAGGTACACGGAGCCGGGCCCGAACCACTCCATGTGCCCCTTGAGAAGCCCGCGGGCTTCTGTGCAGCCGACCGTCCAGCACCAGCTTCGAGAGGCGCCCGCCGCGGCTGCCTGCGGTCGACGGCGTTGGCTAGCGTGAACAGCCGGCAGATGTTGGCGTAACCCCGCCGCGTTTTTGCCAACAGAACCAGCCGAGAGCCGTCCTTGAGCGTCAACTCCCCGCCGGTGATCGGCTGGCCCCCCCAGGCTGTTCGCGAGCCGCGCGAACTCCAGGGCAACACACAGGTTGGTGTCGGTCAGGGCCAGGGCGGGGTAGCCGTACTCCGCGGCCTGGGCCAGCAGCTCATGGCAGTGGGACGCCCCCGACCCGAAGGAGTAGAAGCTCTTGGCATGCAGCTCGGCGTAGCCAGCAGCCACAGGAGGGCACCGGCCCTAGGCGCCCTGCCGGTACCAGCAGGCCCCCCTCTGGTCCCGGAACAGGGTTAGCTGACGTCCGTTTTCGCGGCCGACGCGGTAGTAGACGCGGGTCAGAGGCCCGGCATCCACCACAGGTCGAAGCTCCACCGCTCGTCGATGCGGGCCACCCGGTGCCACCTGAGGAGTATCTCGGGCGCAACACGCAGGACTACTATGCCGTCCTCCGGAAGGTCGGCCGCAGCTCGTGGAGCCCGCACAGAAGCGCCCGCCCATGGATTCGGTTTTGCCTCACCGTCCACTACCGGCAGGCGGCCACCTATCTACTCCGGATCAACGAAACCACCCAACGCTGCCTCGAATGCAGCGAGCTGGCGGCGCAGCACCGGCTGCCCGGGCGCACAGTCGCGGCCCTCTCGCACGCCGCGCTCGGATTGCGGATACGCAACCAGACCTACCGGAGACTCGTAGGTATAGCGGAAGGCGAGGAGATCTCCTCGGTTACCGCGGGCTGAGACCTGAAGGTCCTTGCCGATGCTGGTCTGCTCGTGCCGCACGGCGCCAGGAAGGGCCGCTACTACCTCGCCGCTGAGCTCGTCAAGGCGATACAGAAGCGATCAGGACAAACCGTCCGCCCTTGGAGGACAACAATCCGCTCACTGCCTGAAGGAGCCGTCCGCTCTCGGTCCAGGCGTAGGCAACCTGCCGTATGAGATGGCGCTCCTCCTACGCCTGGCTGTTTCAGCCCGAGAGGCTGCGGGCGATCACGCCGGGGCCCACCGCTATCCGGGAGCGGCGATTGGTCCCAACAGCCAGCCGGCGCGGCCACACCGGGTGTACGCGCCGACGCAACGGGCGAGAGACGGCCCTGTGGCGTGCCCCACCTGCCCGGAGCGCAACATGGCGTTGGCGAGACGACTTCGCGAACCGCAGGGCACGCAAGCCGCTCGTGGAGCTTCGAGCTACGGTCCCCCGTCGTCGAGGAACTCGAGGAGCACGGTCGCGAACTCCCCCGGGTACTGCGTCGGGAAACCCACCCAGCCCGGCTCATCCTCGGTGGGTCCCGGGATCTCGACGTACTGGCTCCCCGGAGTTGCCTCGTGCGCGCGCCTCGTGAGCTCGTACTGGTTGTCGTTCAAGGGAGCCACGAACAGCAGCGGGGCCTGAACCTTCGGCAGCAGCGCATAGGCGTCGTGGGCGACGACCGAGCGGTAGGCCCACCAATAGTTTGGCCCCGCCTGGAGCGCAGCGATCAGCTCGAGCAGGTACTGCTCGGGGTCGTCCTGTCGCGCGAAGTAGCTGACCCAGTCGAGCACGTGGTCTTGGAGGAACTGGCCCTTCCCATCCGGCTCCCAGACCTTGGGGACGGCGAACTCCTCGCCCCAGTAGCGCCGGTCCTCGTCGGTCTGGAGAAACAGGGTGGAACAGAGCGCGAGCTTCTCGATGCGCTCGGGGTGGCTCGCGGCCAGCTCGAGCCCGATGCTCGCACCTGTGCGTACGCCGACGACGCTCGCGCGATCGAGACCGAGACTGTCGAGCAGGCCGAGGATCGCCCGGGCGTAGTAGCGCATGTCGCCCGGGATCTCAGGAGGGCCGTCGGACGCGCCGAACCCAGGCGTATCGACGGCGATGGCGCGAAACCGCTCGGCCAGGATCGGCATCACCCGGTGAAACGTGATCGAGCTGCTGGCCGTGTGGTGGAGCAGCACAACCGGGTCGCCCGCGCCCTGCTCCCGGTAGTGAACCTGCCCTACCTCGGTATCCGCATAGCCCCGCTTCATGTCCCCTCCTCACGCTCTGAGCTTAAGCCAAACGTCTCGATGATGCGCTCGATCTGCTCCCTGGACTCTGTCGGAGAGAGCCCGAGTGGCGGCATGAGCACAGGCCAGTCGATGAGACCCCGGTAGCGTAGAAGCTTCTCGCGCGCCTCCTCGCGTGTCCCGACCACCGCCATCGCCTCGACCATGGCGTCGGATGCCCCCGCTGCCAGCATGGCCGGATCACCGGCCGCGAGCCCCCGCTGCATCGCCCCAAGCTCGGTCTCGAACCCACCACCGCGGGTGATATCGGGAAACCGCACCGCATGGTGGGCAACACAGAGGCGCATACGGTCGCGCGCCTCCGGCGTGCTCTCGCCGATCGCGCAGAAGACGACCGAGCCAACGTCGAAGCCTGAGCGGGCCCTCCCAGCGATCTCGAGCCCACGCTCGAGCGCAGGCCACGAGACGTCCCTGAGCCACCCGAGGGGCAGGGTCGAGGAGAGCACGATCCCGTCGGCGATCTCACCGGCGAGCTCGGTCATGCGCTGCCGGCACGCTCCCAGGTACAGCGGGATGGCTGCCTCCGGTGGCGGTGAGGGACGCTCATAGCCCCGGAACCGGTAATACGGCCCCTCGTGGTCGACCGGAGTTCCAGGACGGGAGCGCCACGCAGCCCGAATGGCAGCGACGTAGTCGCGCATGCGCGCGACGGGATCGCCGTACTCGATGTCATGCCAGGCTTCGCTCCAGCTCCGCGGAATGGCGCCAAGCCCGAGCCGGTACCGACCGCCCGAGAGCTCGGCGCTCGTCGTGGCCGCGAGCGCCGCCGCGACCGGCGTTCGGGTCCACGTCGCGATTGCCGAGACGACCTCGACCTGCGTCGTGCGAGCGCAGAGCGCGCCGACAAGCGCGTAGTTGTCCTCCCACCCCTCGCCGACGGCCGAGATGCCAAAGCCGCGCTGCTCGGCGAGCGCCGCGAACGAAAGCGCCTCGCGCAGGTTGACGCCGGGATGCTCGAGGTACATCCCAATTGCGCGAAACGGCAGCTTGCTCACGCTGTGGCTCCCGTGCAGGGCAGGCCGCCGATCGTAGCCGACAACCCCGAACTTGAGACGGCCCCGGCCCGGTGCAACGATGCGCTAGAGAACCTCTCATGGCGCGACCTGCCCTCGCCCGCTTCGTCATGTCCACCCAGCCGTGGCTCGATCACTGCCGCCGCGCGGAGCGTCTCGAGCTCGCAGGCGCTGCACGCATCGTGCCGATCGTGCTCGCAGCCGGCAACCCCGCGACGACGGACTCCATGCACGGGCGGCCGTACAGACCGCCGGTCAATCGCATGCACGGCTTCTACCGGTGCGTCGAGGCGCTCCTGCGAGGAGAGCGTGAGGCGTGGATCGAGATCGAGACGCCGCACCATCACGCGCGGGGGCACGGACATGGCCTCGATGCTTCGACGGTTCCGCTACTCCTTCAAGCCACGAACCCTGCCACGGTGGCCCTTGCCGGAAAGCTCGCCGATGGTCTCATGGTGCACCTATTGACGCCGCTGAGCCAGATCGGTGACCGCATCGCTGCGGCCGTGGACGTGGCGGCAGAGAGCTGATCACGTCCGCCGGACTGCTCGTCTCGATTGACGATGACGAGGCCGCCCCACTTGAGCGGGCACGCGCAGAGTTCACGGCCGCCCTGACCCTGTCGTAGCTTGGGTCGCGCCTGCGCGAGGTGGCGCCCGCGAGCGTCTACGAGGACATCGTCTCGCTCGTCGCGGCCGGCGAGCTGCGCCGAGCGGCGACAGCCCTCCCCGAGGAGGCAGTTCGCGAGCTGATCCTGGTAACGACGCCGCAACGCTTCGTTCGCGAGCTCGGTGAGGTGCCCGCCGACACGGTCATCCCCGTGCCTGTCGGCGCCTTCATACCGCTCGCACATGGAGCCGTGGGTGAGCCCGACGATCCTGCCCGGTCTCGTGAGTGGCTCGAGCGAACACTCCTCCCTGATCAGGCATGAGCATCGGCCCGATACGCGCCGTGCCCGTCCGTGTCCGCGATCTCGAGACCGGACTGGGGCTCTTTCGCGACGTGATCGGGCTGCGCGTCGAGTCCGAGCAGACCATCACGCCACCGCTGCTCACAGCATGGGGCCTGCCGGCAGCAACGAGCGCTCGGCTCGTCGAGCTCTCGTGCGAGGGGATGAGGCGGGGCGCCTGCAGCTCATCCTCTACGAGCCCGCGCCCACGGCAGCGGTACAGGCAGATGCCCACTCCGGGCCGAACTCGGCGCTGACATCGGCCCGAAGGCGCTCGACCTGTATACGAGCAAGCCGATCGCCCCCGCGGTCACCGAGCTCGAGCGGGCAGGGTTTCCGCCCCGCTCTCCGCCGATCCGATATCAGATCAGGCCGGTGCAGACCGAGGAGCTCCTGTTCACCGGGCCCGACGGGCTCTCCATTCTCGTCATGAACGCAGACCATGGCCCCAGGTTCCAGTGATCGACCGGCACGCCGACGGGCTACAGCGAGATCCCAACCGTCTCGATCGTGTGCGGCGATCTCGACGAGAGCCGATGGTTCTACGGTGAGACCCTCGGGCTCGAGCTGGCGCTCGACGCCGAGGTCGAGCCGGACCTTCGCGAGCTCGTCTGTGAGCTGACCGGCGTCCCAGCGGGCACTCGAATCCACATGCTGCCCTTCAAGGACGCTGACGAGCCAAGCGGCAAGTACCTCCTCCTGCACTACTTCTCGGCCTCGACCGGACGCCTACGCCACCGGATGCAGCCGGGGCTGCTGGGCCTCTCCCTCTACAGCCACCGGATCGACAACCTCGACAGTCTGAGCGAGCGCCTTGCCGCCGGCGGCGCCGAGCTCACCATGGCTGCCAGGCGCGTCCCGGACGGAGCGCCTGCCGGTACGCGCCGACTGCTCGCGCGTGGACCGAGCGACGAGCTCTTCGAGTTCATCGAGACAGGCCCCGCGTGAGCAAGACCAGGCTGCGAGAATCGCGTTGATGGCGCGCGAGCACCGCGAATGGCTGGGCCGCGAGGACATCCGCCCGGTCCCGGTCCCGAGCGGGCCGCTTCGCGGCGCGGCCCGGTGCATCTTGAGCGAGGACGACCAGACGGGAGCCATGACCGCCCTCGTGGAGGCAGCCGGCGGGTGGTCGGGCGCGCCCGGTGCGCTGGCGGGGCTGGTCGAGCTGTTCGTTGTGCGCGGCGAGCTGGAGCTCGGCGGGGCAGCGCTTGGCCGCCTTGGCTACGCCGAGCTCGCCGACGGGGCGGAGGTCACGGCGAGCGCACCGAGCGCGGTTCTGCTCATGGTCGATCCGGCGCGAGCGGACGACGCGCCCAGCGAGACGCTCGTCGTGGAGGGCGAGGGGCTCCCCTGGGAGAAGGAGCTCCACGGCGCCCCAGCGGGCGTCGGCGTGAAGGTCATTCGCAGCGGCACGGACGGCGAGCCGGTCACGCTCCTGGTCGGCAACGTCCCCCGCTACGACTCCGGGCCCGAGTTCCACGAGTGTCCCGAGGAGATCTTCGTGCTGGAGGGCGATGTGGGCAACGAAACGGTCTCGGTTCGCGCCGGCGACTACCTCTGGCGCCCCGCCTACATCACCCACGGGCCCTACCGCTCCGAGACCGGCCTGCTCGTCTTTCTCCGCGGTCACGGCGAGCTCACTGCCTACTGGATCGACAACCCGAACGCCACGGTCGAGCAGAACAGGGCCTACGCCGCGAGGCTGCGGGCAGGCAGGTAGAGCGCGCCGCTGCCGGCGCTCGCGAGCGCCGCGGGCGCTCACGCCGGCGAGGGCACCTCGAGCAGCTGCACGAGCGCGCCGCTGCCGGGCGTCTCGACCATCGCAGCGCGCCGGGGCCCGAGCCCGGGAACCTCGAGTGTCTGCAGCTCACTCGCGAGCTCGACGTCGTTCGTCTGACAGGCAGCGAGCGTTGCGTCAAGGTCGGCAACCTCGAAGCTCATCGCGAGGTAGCCGACGTTCGGAGCGACCGCACGCCCAACGAGGTCGTCGACGTCGTAGTTCTGCGCCTCGATCAGGGCCACCTTGCCGAATGGGTGACTGCCGATTACGAAGGTCACGCGCGAGCGCGCATCCTCGGGAAGGCTCAGCAGCCGGTTGCTCGGAGGCTGACTGAAGATCGCGTCGAGCCAGATCTCCTGCCGGAGCACACCGACGTAGAGGCGCAGGGCGTCATCGATCGAGCGAACGGCGTGCCCGCTCGTCACGACCTCGCTGAGCCCGGTGCGCGTCGCTCCTCGCTCGTCGAAGAAGCGGCGGATCTCACCGACGGGCGTGCCGGGGTCACCTTCCGGCTGGACGAGGTTGAACAGGACGCCGTCGGGACCCTCGACGATGACCTCCGTCGGAACACCCTCGTCCGCGCCCACGACGTAGGCGACGGGGTCAGTCCAGGACGTGCAGCCGGCGTCGAGAAGATCGCCGACGGAGCGTGCGATGTCCGCGGTGTAGAAGTTGAGGTTCGCGAGCCCGAGGAAGACACGCTCGGCGTTGGCCCGGACGCGCACTCTGGCCGGCGCATGAAATTCGGCCAGCAGGATGCGCCCAACATCGCTTCCGCAGCCCGTGAGCAGGACGGCCGCCCCCTCCGAGCCGGCTGGAAGACACCAGTGGCGCTCGAACGCCGGACCATGCCAGCGGCAGGGCTCGGACGCGTCGAGTCCGACGACATCCCGGTAGAAGCGGGTCGAGCGCTCAAGGCTCTCGACGCCGATGATCGCGATGCCAAGCGGCGGGGCAGCGCCTCGGCTCGAGCTCAGACCTGCTCCATCTCGATCAGCACGCACTCGACCGCGAGCTCGTTGTTGCGTAGCTTGACGAAGTGGAAGTCGTCGGTGACCCAGGTGTCCTGCTGCTTGGCCTCGTCGTAGAAGATGCGGAAGTGCCTCGTGTCGAACGTGCCGCCCAGCACCTCAACGGTCTCGCGGGGAAGCTCATCGATGTCGATCGTGTAAGGTGCGATCCACGGACCGTCGGAGCCGGTCACAAGCTTCGAGCTCAGGAAGCCGTCGATCGCCTTACGGCCAGGCGAGCCGAGATCGTAGGACGCCATCACCCACGCGTCGCCGCACACGGGATGGGGCCCGAAGTACGGAGCTCGCTCGGGTACGGCAATCCGCTGGGTGATGCGTCCCATCCCGGCAAGCTGTGCTTCACACGTCACGTGGTCGTCGTCGAACAGGAACCAGGCTGCGCTCCACTCCCCTCCGAGCCGGATCCGCGCGTAGCACTCGAGCGGCCGGAAATCTGCCAACGCCGTGTGCGTGACATCACGCAGCAGCGGCAGCTCGTCGATCTCTGACACGGTGCGGTAGGTGCGCGTGCCGTCGGGGTGCTCGGTGCGGTGGAACCACTCGCGACCACACTCGCCCGTCCCGTCGGAGAGGTAGAGGATCTTCCCTCGCGTCGTCACGTAGTCAGGCATACGCGTGTGGCTGGTCGGTGGCGGCTGGCATCCTGTGGGTGCACTCGAGGCCGAGCGGCTGCCCAGGCCCAGTATCGCCGAGCAATTGCGTATATTGCACGGCGCCGAGCGCGGCATCGACGTCTACCGCGAGCTGAGGGAACCGAACCGTGTGGAAGTACGAGGCACTACTAACGCTCCACGTGATCCTCGTCGTCCTGTGGCTCGGCCCTGACCTCGTCTCCTGGTATGTCGCCTGGCTCGCGCGCGTCCCGAAGTTCGAGTGGGCCACCAGGCTGCAGATCGTCGAGATCCTCCGGGTAATCGACCAGTTCTCGCGTAACTCGACGATCCTGCTCATCCCGACCGGCATGGGCTTGCTTCGCGTTGGGGGCTGGGGCCTGCAGGGTGTTCCGGTCTGGCTGCTCTGGCTCGCCGCCTGCGCGTGCTTCGTCTGGTTCATCGCCAACTTCTGGTTCACGGCGCTCCAGAAGTCGTTCCACGGGCTGAAGGGATTCTTCATCTCCGACCAGCTCCTGCGGCTTTCTGTTGCGATCGTCGCGCTGATCGTCCTCGCCACATCGTTTGGGGACGGCGGGATCAACGTCGCCTTCCTGATGATCAAGGTGGGCCTGTTCGCCGGCATCATGCTCGCGGCAATCGTTGCCTTTGCGTTACCGAACCCGTTCCTGATCCTGAGCGAGATCCAGAGCTCGGGATCTACACCAGAGCGCGAGCGCCGATTCACGCGCAGCCTCGATCGGATCATGTCGATCGTCGTCGGGATCAACACAACGCTCATTGTCATGATCATCGTGGCCGTCGCGAGGTTGTGAGGCCAAGCGTGACCCCGCGCGCTGTAGCATGACCACAGCGGGCGCCGATCTGCTACGGGAACTCAGCCGGATCGTCGGTGCTGGGCACCTCGTCGCCGAGCGAGCCGAGCGCGAGTTCTACTCCACCGACATGAGCTACGGGCCCGTGGAGCCCGCCGACGCGGTCGTGCGGCCGAGCAGCGCGGCCGAGGTCGCCTCCGTCGTCGAGTGCGCGCATGCGGCGGGCGTTGCGATCACGGCGCGCGGCGGCGGCATGACGTACACGGGCGCCTACACCCCAACGAGGCGGGGCACCGTGCTCCTCGATATGAGCCGCCTGAACAGCATCTGCGAGATCAACGGCGACGACCTCTACGTCACGGCCGAGTGCGGCTGCACGTGGGAGAAGCTGTACCTCGAGCTGCGCGAGCAGGGCCTGCGAACGCCGTTTGCGGGAACGTCCTCGGGCCGGTACGCGACCGTGGGCGGCACGCTGTCGACGAATGGGGTCTTTCTCGGCTGCAGCCGCTTCGGCACCGCCGCAGACTCGGTGCTCGGGCTCGAGGTGGTCACGGCGGGCGGCAGGCTCGTGCGCACTGGCTCCGGCGGCCATGCAAGCGGCGTGCCGTTCTTCCGGTACCTCGGGCCCGACCTGACGGGAATCTTCCTCGCAGACACCGGGGCCTTCGGCGTGAAGACCGCGGCGACGCTGAAGCTGCTGCCGATTCCCGCCCACGCCCGGTCTCTCTCGTTTGCCTTCGACACGTTTGCGGCATCGATCGACACGATGGCCGGGATGGCCCGCTTCGGGCTCGCGTCCGAGATTTACTCCCTCGATCCCCACTACCACAGGTCGTTGGCCAACGCCGGTTTCGCGTTCCTCGAGGGTCTCGAATGGTCGATCCACCTCACGGTCGAGGCCGCCGACGATCAGAGTGCCCAGGCGGGTGCCGCGCTGCTGCGCGAGGTCGGCGCCCGTCACGGCCGCGAGCTCGAGCCCGCCCTGCCCACAGCGCTGCGCGAGGACCCGTTCGGCGGAGTTCGCTGGGCGCTCCTGAATCGCGATGGCGAGATCTGGATGCCGACGCACGGCATCATCCCGTTCTCACGCGCCCATCAGGCAGCGAGGAAGATCGGGGAGCTGCTCGACCGTGAGGCAGCCACGCTCGAGCGCTACGCGATCACGACCTCCTACCAGACGGTTGCCGTCGGACCCCATTGGATCTTCGAGGTTGCCTTCTACTGGCCCGACGAGGTCGGTCGGTTCCGACTCGAGAAGATCGACCCGTCGGAGGCCGAGCGCTTCGCCTCGATCCCGGCCAACCCCGAGGCGCGGCGGGAAGGTCTGCGCCTGCGCCGCGAGGTAAGCGATCTCTTCGCGCGGCTCGGCGGCGCGCAGCTCCAGCTGGGCCGCTACTACGCCTACGAATCGGTTCTGGAGCCCGCCGCCTGGAAGACCCTGACCGAGCTCAAGACCACGCTCGACCCGCATGGCCTCATGAACCCTGGCGCGCTCGGGCTTCCCGGCGGGCAAACCGGCTCGTAGGCACGGGTCACAAGCCGCCAGGCCAGTAGGCCAACCCGTCTAGGCCGCTGCGCCAAGCTTCCGCGCTGAGCCGCCCGGCCACCTCGCCCGTGCGGTGGCCGCCGTCGCGGTGGAGTTGGGTCGAGCCGCCCCGCCTGCGCGGAAGCGGCCGTCGCGGTGGCCAATTGGGGTCTGTGCAGGCCGTCATGAGCTGTCGAGAGAGGTCGTCGCGCCGGTCGACGGCGCTCCTCGGCGGCTGCAGAGGGCTGAGGGTCATCGAGCTGCAGCACGTTCGAGTTGGTTAACACGGTCCCTTGCGCGCGCTCCCCGGAGACACCTGTGTGGTCCAGAGCGACTACGACGGGCCGTGTCTCCGTGCAGCGGGGCCGCGGCGAGCAGGAACGAGCCGCCGGCCCAGGCGAGCGTCATGCCCCGAGCCGCTGTCCAGTAGCGAAGGCGCGATTTCCAGCTACCCACCGAGCTGCCGCGCCGAGTCGCTCGGCCGCCGAGCCGCTGAGCCGCCGACCAGACGCCGCTAAGGACCAACCCGCCTCCCACCCACCACCCGGGGGAGGGTAGCCGAGATATGCGCACAGCTTTCACACGGACTGTCACAGAAGTGTGACGAAAGTGCGCCAACTCTCCCATCTGATCGACGATCCGGTGGACGCGGCCGCGCACCTCCCGCCACAGAAGCATCTCCCGCCACAGAAGCGTCACGAGCGAGCGCAACTGCGCCCAGCCGTTGCGCCCAGACACACAACCACACGACAGCCAAGAGTCGCGAGCACCCACGCGCTGTTCCCCAAGCCTCACCCGGCCCCCGCATCCAGGAACGGCGTCAGGCCTCGCTGAACGACAGCTTCACACGCGGCTGCCGAGCCTCGGCTGGCCCCCGTACCGCTTCGCTGCGTCAACCCAACGAGGACCCAGACCAGGCAGCCTCACGAGGCCCCACGGGGAGAAGCCCTCGGTGGCCCCTCAGCGGTCTGCGGGCTGATCGCCCGCACCATCCCCCCCTGCCCACAGGCGCTCGGCGGCGTCGGCCGCAACGGTGATGTGGATCGCGGCCGGCTCGCGGGCCCAGGCGATGAGTCCCAAGATCTCGAAGCGCTCGAGCACGAACTGGAACGCCGCCGCCTGAGCCGGCGAGCCGTACTCGCGCAGCACATCGAACGAGAAGCCGCTCGTGTGGAGGGAGAAGTTCCGCGCTGCCTGCGAGTTGTACCGCGCGAGCACACGCTGGTACTCGAGATCGCGAACAGCGCTCGTTACGCGCAGCGGCGTCTCGACCCCGCTGATCGTGTGCACCTCGCTGGCAATGTGGTGGAGAACCGCCAGCGCATCGGGCCGGAGCCCTCGGTAGAGCTCGCGCTCGCGGCCAAGCTCCGCGGCATGCTCTCCCAGCGTCTGATCTACGACGAAGTGGAGCCGCTCGGGATCGTGGGGAATGCGCACGAGCTCGTCCCTGCCCCAGGCGGCCTCGATCTCGTCGGGGTCTGCGAACGAGGCTGTGCTCTCGGGCGGATGCAGGACCTCCTCGGCGGAGGCCTTGCGGCCGTGGAGCGCAGCGAGCCGCTCGAGGCCGGCTCGGTCCTCCCGCAGCAGGCGCATGATCTCGCGAGCAGCGAGGAGCTTCCAGTAGTAGTTGGCCGAGTCGTCGCTGAGGCTCGCGAGTCGCTGCCAGGCCTCCGGATGCTGAACCGGCGTGGAGCTGAAGTAGAGCGATGCGTAGGACAGCGAGCCGTTCCTCGTGAGCTCACGCGGCGTACCAGCGCTGCCTCCCGCGAATGCCCGCAGGACCCCGAGCAGGTTCCCGATGCCCATGTGGTAGGAGACGAGCGAGAGGTCGACGCGGCCGAACGTCTCGTACGCCTGCGTGAGATACCTCAGGGTGCCTGCGACTGCCTTGGCGGGGTCGAACCGCTCATCGATCTCCCGCCGGCGTGCACGGAACCACTCGGCGGCGAACTCGTTGCCGTCGCTGGCGGCGGTGCCGATGAGGACAGTGAGGCGACGGCTCCGCTCAAGATCGACGCGCATGCCCAGGAAGCTCGTCGCCGTCTCCGCGAGGATCTGGGTAAGACCCGAGGCGTTGACGAGATCGTCGCCGGCAATCACGTCAGGCTGGCCGGCGCTCTCGAGCAGGATGAGCGCTTCGATGAGGTCTGCATCGAAGCCGCTTCCGGCCGACAGCTCCTCGACCAGCGTGCGGTATCGGGCTGTCTGCTCGGCAGCCGAAACCACACCCCCGGGAAGAGCGCGGTACAGCACGTGGCTCGCCCCGAAGGCGGCCGCCCGCTCGAGCTGCGCCGTCGTGCCCTCGTCGCGCGGTGGGCTTCCACCATCCCGCAGCACGAGCCCGAGCACGGTAGACGCAACAGCAGCGACAGCGACGGCCGCCAGCAGACCCTGGACGAGCCTGCGGTCGCCGATCCGCTGCTGAAGCTTGCGCAGCTCGCCGAGGATCGCCATCCACTCAACGGTGCCAGAGCGACCACCCGGAGCCGCACGGCCTCAGCCCGGTGCGAGCGAGCAGCCGCGGACTGGCAGCGGCAATCCCGTCGAGGTCAACGCCCGAACCGGAAGGGCGGAGGAGGGCAGAGAGGCAACGAGCGCCACCATGACTCTGGTCAGATCGAGGCTGCGCCAGCCGGCGTCCGGCGCACGCCGGACGCGTAGACCCCCCGTGGTAAGCTGCCCGGCGGCACAGACCGTCGAGCTGTGCTGTCGCAGGTGGAGAAGGAGGATCGAGCATGGGGCTGTTGGACAAGCTGCTAGGCCGTGGAAAGGCCGCTGCAGACAAGGGGATGGACGTCGTCGGCGACGTCGCCAACAAGACCGGCCTTGACGACGCAGCCGACAAGGTGAAGGACGTCGCGAGCGGGGCGGTCAACAAGGGCAAGGACCTGCTCGGCGGCGGCGAAGACAAACCGTAGCTGTCGATCCAAGGCAACGTTGACTTGCCCCTGGTGTTTGTGCGGGGGTTTGTGTTGGTGGGGTGGTGTGAGCCT
>JAPOVR010000046.1 GCA_026708005.1 Actinomycetes bacterium | reverse complement strand
TTGGCCCAACACCCGACAGGCCCCACACCACCAGGGGCACCAACCCCCCGCCACCAACCACCCCCCCACCAAGGCCCAACCAGACCCAAAAGGACAACTCACGGGGGACGGCGTTGAGATGAGCCGCGTCCGGACGCGCTGGCGCATCCCAGACAGCTCCTGGCGCTCTCCCCTCCTAGGCCCTCGCGCTCGCCGGCACGAGAGCGCGGCTTGGCCCAGCCACCTGGCTCAACGACTCATCCGAGACGCCGAGCCCGCGGGCGATCCCGGTCACGGGACAGCCGCCTCCCCCCGACGAGCCCGACCGCCTCGCGCCGGAACCCTAGCCGACAGGGCTCCCAGCAGCCCAATCCCCCGGCACAGGCGAACACCCCTCCTGCCCGAGAAGACAACACCCGCCAAATGTCCAGACACCCACAAAACAAGGCACTCCAGACGCTTCTCGCGCACAAGACCCGACTCGGCGTCTACTACCCCCTCGGTTGGTTCGAGACCTGGGCTCCTTCGCACGGGGCTTGTTCTGAACCGTAACGCCGGTCATCCTTCTAGCGGTGTGCGCTGACGAGCACGATTGCCCGCGGCAAGAGCAGGCAGCCCTTCTCCTGGTAGCCTACGAGCCGCGTCGCGATCTCGTCCACGACCGCGGCATCCTCTTCGTCGCTCAGATCGGCAGCGACGCGACGGAAGTGGCCATTCTCACGGGCCAGGCGCTGCCAATGCTGGGCAGCGTCCGCCGCCGCGACTCGCTCACGCAGCACGCACGCTTCGACGGCACGCAGCCCTGCCGCGCGATGAACAGCCGCGGCTTCGTCCGGGCCGCCTAGCCGTCCGAAGGCGCGGGCGAACGAGGCCCGTGAGTCGCCGAGCACCGCGGCGATTGCCTCGCGCGGCTCCGCGAACCACGGGTTCTCCTTGAGCGAGGCCCAGATCACGGTCGCGAGTCGGCCCTCCGGACCGAGCACGCGCCGCAGCTCACATAGCGTGGCAACCGGGTCTTCGGCGGCCATCAGCGCGAGCCGACTGGTGACCGCGTCGAACGAAGCGTCGGCGAACGGCAGCGACACGTTCAGGTCGGCCTCGACAAGCCGTAGCCCAACGCCCGCACCGACGGCTCGTCGCCTCGCCTGGCCGAGTCGCTCGTTGCTGGTGTCGATGCCCGTCACCTTCGCTCCCGCCCGCGCGAGCATCACCGTCAGTCGCCCGCTACCGCAACCCGCGTCGAGCACCCGCTGCGAACCGGCCGCCGCAGAGACCAGCTCGGACACTCCGAAGGATGTCCACTCCGCCGCCGCGCCGGCGCCCGGATCGAGAGCATCGCTCATTCAGGCAATCTAGGTGGGAAACACTGTTGGTGAGCAGGCAGCCTCTGTCGGGTTGCGGGGTGCAACTGCCGGCCCGGGATGTGCCGGGCCAGCCTCGTCGCCAGGAGGGTTGCCGGGTCTGCCTCGCCTCGTCACAATGGCTGGCAGCAAGGCGCCGCCTGCCGGTGTGTTAAGGCTGCCAGCCAGACCTGGGGGCTGAGACGTGAGAGAAAGCCGATGGGGCATGGCCGGATCTGGGAGCAGCCGGCAAGCGACAGGCGGCCCCGCCTCGGGCTTCACCTGCGCAACCCCGAGGCCCCCCACCGGGACCAGATGCCTCCTGCCACCCGTTTGCGGCCGGCCGCCCACAGCCCGCAGGTCGCTGGTGGCACGCCCCGGCGTCGTGCAGCGCAGCAGTACCCGCGAACCACAGGGCCAGCCGGCCCAAGCGACCTCCGCAAGTGGATCCACAAAACCCTCCGCCTTCGGTCCAGCCCGGACAACCGTCACCCCCGCCCGCAAGCCCCCACCAAACACCGATGCCAACACACAGACGGCATCGACGGGCGTCGCCTGGAGCTGGTCGTCGGACGTACCCGCTGCAGCGTCCAGGACGCGATCGTCGCCTACAACAAGCTGGCCGTCATGGACGGCGTCGAGGTCTTCCTGGTGTCCTCCTGCAGCGGCGCGATGCGTGGCGCTGCCCCGCTGGGTGGAGGCCGACAGTGTCGTGCTGTTTTCTGCGGCAACGGCGAGCCCCCGATGTCGCCCGCGCCGGCGGCTACGTCTTCCCCGCAGCCCTCCACGACAGACTCGTCGGACGCAACACCGGCAACCTGCTCTGGACGATCGAGAACCTGCGCCGGAAGCTTGGCGAGGAGCAGACGGTCCCAGGTACTGCATCTTCAACAAACCCGATGTCGGTTTACCGGATGCCCAAGAGTGCGACACGGCGGCTGAAGCAGCGTTGTGTCTCTCGGGCTGAGGGCCGTTGGAGCAGCGGGGCGTTTACGGATTCGCGGGCCGGGGAGGGTAAAGGGGCTCTCGCGCGTTGTGGGTGGTTTCGAGATGCCGCCTGGTTTCAGCAGGATGCCCGGCGAAGTGCGGCACGACGATGTGGATCGTGTGGGGGCGTGATTGATGCGGCCAAGGCGGCCTCGGCGGCAGGAAGGCACCGTGCGGAAAGGGAACTCGCCTCCCGGTCTGCCGAAATGCTGGGCAGCTAGCTGAGTCGTCGATTAAGATTAAACGGTGACAAATCCCCCTACATCCGGGTTGTCGTGATGCGTCGATTTACTTGAACAGATTCAAAAGGCAGTTTCCGATCTAAAGAGGGACCGCATTAACCCACGGTTGGCGAAGTACACCGCCATCATTTCCTGGTCAATGTTTGACTGGGTTTCAGTAGAGCTTAGACAGCCTAGTCAGCATGATCATATCAGGAGCAATGCCCTGCGCTTGGATGCCTTCAAGAGTTGGCGAATTTCCTTAAGCACCGGGAACTGAAGCCACCAAGATCTGTCACGCTTACTGCGGCTATCAAACCCGGTTCTTTCAGCAATGCGTTCAGCCGAGGTTTCGATATAGGGGGACTCGAGCTGATCGTTGAAGACGGGAGCAAACTGTCGCTCGAGGACGTGATTCACGAAGCGCTGGCATTCTGGGAACACTTCTTCCAGGAGAATGGTCTCATGCGAGCAGAGAGCCAAGAACCGTGAACCTCTGGCGCCAGCGAAGAGGATGAGAGCCAAGCCCTAACCGGTACCGGCATAGCGCCTCCTGGTAGTTGCAGGGCCAAGCGGCATGATCCTGCCCGGTGTCGCAGGCTCAGAGAATGGGCTGCACCAGGCGCCGCCTCCCGTCGAGTTGTGCAGAGGTCGACGGAAAGCGTGAACCTGCTCCTGCCACCCGGCCCGGGCACGGCTTGTCTGGCCAGCCGCCTGTTTCCAGCGGCTGCTGGCATCCCCCGCCGAAGGCACCAGGAGCGACACGAGAACAAGCCAGCCAACAACCAGTGGCCCTGCGCGGACGCTCGAGATCACAGCGGCGGCCGTATCTGCTCTCCGGGCAGGGCCTCGCAACGCTGGGTAGACACAACGGGATGCCGTCCCCGATGCCACAGAGGCACACCAGCGCGTCCCGGACTCTTGACCCTCATGGATGTGACTTATCCACGTTCTCCCAGACAGCAGGAACAGACCCGTGATCTAGGGGAGAGGAACACACGGTACGCGGCAGCGTCCCGGTAGCCGGCTGGCGCTCTGAGCGAGCAGGGTGCGCGGGACGTGAGCCGCTTGGCGCCCGTGGCAGAAAGCTCACAAGAGCAGGCGATGCTCGCGGATGTCGCCACGAGTCTGGGTGTGGAGCAGGCGGCGCTTGAGCAGGCGATCCGGGGC
>JAPOVR010000011.1 GCA_026708005.1 Actinomycetes bacterium | reverse complement strand
TCCAACCACCAGAAGCCGGCAGCAAGCCAGAACCGCCAACAACCCAAAACGACCCAGCACCCCCTGGGGCGATGCCGGCCGGGGCGACAACGGACAAGCCCCGCCGGACAGGACAGGTCGTCGAGATCTAGCCGTCGTAGTCGTTCCCCTGCTGCCTAATCGGAAAGCGAAGCGGCTGGAAAGCGAAGCGGCTGGGTCCCGTGCGCCAGCCGTCACCGAGAACAACGGACTACGGCGGACTGGAAGTCGTGCCGCTCCCGATCACACAGGTTGGGCGAGGGGGAGAGATTCGAACTCAGGACGCACCTCACGGCATGTAGCGGTTTTAGATCCTGAACAAAATATTTATTTGCAGGTATTTTTTTCGCCGGTTCGCCGGCTGTGATCCTGTACCCAGCGAAGCCGTCGACGGTACTACTTGCATCGTCGCTTCATTACTGTCGGCCGCGCGGCCAGCACATCTGCCCTAACGCTTGTGCCTTCTCCCGTGATGCTGTAGCTGGGCGCTGACCTATGTTCCGAGCGATCTGCCGGTTTGCGTGCTCATGGTGCTCTCGTCGTCGCAGTTCTCGGTGGCGGGCAGGACGGCGGCCACGTCGGCGTTGGAGTCGGAGACAATCGCGATCAGCCAGCGCGAGGGGCCCCCCGTAGGCGAGGGGTCCTGTAGGGTGTGGTAGCTTGGTTTGACCTGCTCGCTGAACCAGGGTTCGAACGTGAAGGCGCCCGTGTCTTCTTCGGGCTGCGGTGTGTTGTGCAGGCCGGCAGTCAGCGGCTCGGTAGGGGCGGCGGCGGCCGGGCCAGTAGAGGTGCTGGCGAGGCTGTCCCCGTTCCAGCTGTCGCCGGTGGACGGCGCGCGCACCGTCGGGTTTGCCCTCGTCTCCGGCCTTCGAGGTGCAGGTCGAGCCGGTCGCACACTGGGTGTCCGTGTCCGTCGTCCCGGCGCCCTGGACCATTGTGTCCATCCTGTCTGCGTCGGCGGCGCCGGACGTGGTTGCCGTCAGCGTCTCGCCCGGCTGGGCGGCGCCGGTTAGGGTGGTGCTCTATCCCTGTCTGCCTGAAACTCCATATGCTGAAAGGAGGTGATGGTGGACGCTAGGCGGGAAGAGGAGCTGCTATAGCTGTGGGGTGAAGGTGAGTTCCGGGTTTTCGTGAGTCATACTGCCGAAAATAAACAGGTCGCCAAAGACAGACAGCAGTACTTGGATGGCCTTCGAGTAGCCTCTTTCGTTGCTCACGAAGACATTGAGCCCATGAAGGAGTGAGAAGGAGAAATAGAGAAAGCCTTGATGAGCATGCACCTCTTGCTTGCCTTACTGACCGAAGACTTCAGTCAAAGCAAGTGGGCCGACCAAGAGGTTGGTGTTGCGATCGGGCGTGGGGTGCACGTTATCCCAGTCCGCATGGGGAAAGACCTCTACGGCTTTATGGAAAGATATCAGGCGATATCGGGCAGCTTAGAAAGCAGTGACATAGAGAACGAACTACTTGCATACGCTTTCGACGAGGACAGTCTAGAGGATGTAGCCATAGATTCGTTCATCTTGGCGGTCAGAAATTCTGATAGCTACAAATGCTCTAGGCAGCTAGCAACATATTTGCCAAAGATTAGACAGCTGAATTCTGCTCAAGAAGCAGCGTTAGTAGAGGCCTATAATGGCAATAGACAAGTCCACGAAGCATATGACTGGCAAAGGATTTCAGATCATCTAAGGGATGGACCGGAAACGGTTATGGGATCGATGGATATCAGCTACATCCGTCCGTTTTAGAGGGCGACATACCTTTCTAATTCAACGTGGGACATAGCCCGTGGGCAGCTAGTATTAGCTGCTCTTGGAAAGATGAGCACTGCTGCCCTGGCTGATCGTGATCGTTGACGCTGGCAGCCAACGTCACAGCGGAGACAGTGAGGCCCCAAATGGCACATCTGTCTCAACCTGCCACTCGGAGACCAATCACATCCGCGTGACCGAGTTGCCCCGAGAGAGGGAAGACCTAGATAGCCCGACGCAAGTTAGGGGACGAGCCGGACAGGGCCACCACCGGCTTCTTGAAATCCTCTGCTCCACCCCACCAAATGCCGGGGCCGAGGGCCTCGGTAGCCTCGGAGGCCAAGCCGCATCTCGAGGACGGCCCTTCTCTAACGTTCACTCAGATCCACCCAACTGCAAAATCGAGAGCCTTCGTGTTGGGGCTCGTTGTGGGTCTATAGCCAGAGCCTCGATTCTGCCGGGTCATGCGGAGCCCGCTCTGCGTGGTTGTCGTAGAGTATCCAGGGAACGCCCCTGCCTGCCGGGCAGACGCAGGAGGTTTCGGCATGCCGAAAGCCTGTAGTAGCAAGCTTGGCCGATGTTCAAACTGGTCGCTCCGCGAGACTTAGGCGCGATCCCTGCCGCCGTCGCCGCGGCGTTTGTGGCCTTGGCGGTGTTCGCCTGGACAGAGAGGACCGTCATCGTTGACCCGGAAGGGCTGTCTGTCCCCTACTGGCCTTGGAAGCTCTGGCAAATCGGCCCGCTGCTGATCGGGCTCGGCGGCGTCTGGTGGGTCTGGTTGAGCAGCCGCCGCGTCCCCTGGGTGCCCAGCCTGGCGTTGGGGATAGTCGCCTTGGTGGTGCTCGCCAACGGGTACAGCGGCCTGTTCGGCGACTACCGGGGTGACGTGTGGAGAACCGTCAACCCGCTGTTCATCGGTTCCTCCAGCGTGGCAGCGGTGGCTCTGTGGTCCCGCGGATGCTCCGCGGGCCGCGTGGGCGCGCTGGTTTCGGTGGCGCTGGGCGCCCTTGTTTTCGCCAACGGCTACTTCGTCAACAACGAAGTCCTCTGGCAGATACTGAACCCTGTACGCATGCTTACGGCACTGGCCTGGGCCGCCGGTGCCAGCCAAGCCCACCTCGCCCCACACCCGAAAGGCGGTAAGCCAACGGGTGATGGCTAGCAGCCCCGCCGGTGTGTGATCACATCATCTACCAGCCGCGGCCGGGCCCTCGCCCACCTCCAAACCGACACCGGAACCCCCAGCCGCCAAATGCTCCCAACCACCTCCAGCAGCCACGGGCCCGCCCACTCCGACGAAGACCGGGAACTCTTCGCCGTCGCTAAAGGGCTACGGCCATGGAGTTGTGACCTGCCCTTTGGGGGTTTGTCTGTCCTTGTTGCGGGGTGTGGGTTGTGGGTGGTGGCGGGTCGGCGGTAGGCGCCGCAGCGGATCATCTCGGGGTTGGGGTTGGGGTGGTCTTGGCGCGGGAGTTGGTTGGTGGCGGGGGTCTTGGGGGCTGCTGGAAGTGACAGGGGCAGTTGTGCCGGCGCTGGCGTAAAGGGGATGCGGTGGCGTGCGGGTCGCCCAAGGCCAGGCGGCCGGGGCGGTTGGGGCCGGGGGGCGCGCGGCCGGGGGCGGGGCCGGTGGCCGGCTTGATGGTCGCCAGCTGGGCCTGTGGGGGAAGCGGCCGAGGGGGGAACTCTTCTGAGCTCGGGGCGTCGGGTGGCGGGCTGTCACACAGGCGCGGCGGGGTGTTGGCGGTCTCGGAGCGTTGACATTGACCTGGCCCCGGTGTGTGTGCGGGGGTTTGTGTTGGTGGTGTTGTGTGGGGTTGTGGTTGGTTGGTGTTTCCCTGGGGTTGTGGAGTGTGAGGGTGGCCTGTCTCTTGGTGTGTGTGGGGGTTTGTGGGGTGGGGGTGTGGGTTGTTGGGTGTGGCGTCGGCCCTCGGCCGGGGGCCTGGGCTTTCTGGGGGGTGGAGAGGATCTGGCGGTCTGTGTGGCCGGTCGTCGGGGCTTGCCGTTG
>JAPOVR010000098.1:3823-3890 GCA_026708005.1 Actinomycetes bacterium | reverse complement strand
GCTCACCAACCAGGCCACGCCAGCCTGGCATGGCCGCGGCCGGCCCCCCCCCCCCCCCCCCCCCCCC
>JAPOVR010000098.1:0-3754 GCA_026708005.1 Actinomycetes bacterium | reverse complement strand
AACAACCCACACCCCCACCCCACAAACCCCCACACACACCAAGAGACAGGCCACTAAGCCGGAATGCTGAAAAGCCCACGCTTCCGCCCAAATGATCGCCGATCACCCGCGACCGGATCGTCGTGTCGCTGCCCAGCCTCCCAGGAGCGATACCGACGCAGAGAAGCCCCCTCAGCGCCGCCTCCGCGTACCTGCCCGCCGGGACGCCGCGAAGCACCCCAGGCCTGACCCACCACCCATAGAACCCCCAGCAGCAGGAAAGACCGCAACGGACAGCCCGACCGCTGACATTGGCGCGGCCCGCAACGCTCTCAGCGCTCACACCGACAAGCCCAAAGAGATCAGAAACAAACGACAAACCCCGGGGCCGGCCTCTGCGGGCACCATGCGAGCGCGAAGGTGCGCTCTCCGGCCGCACATCGCAACCCCACACAGCAGAGACCTTCCAGGCTTTGCTGCTCCCCCTGCTAGCAGAGGCCTGCGGAACACTGCGGCCCGGGCTGGGTTGGCGGTTAGGGGGTGGGGGCGGGCCCGAGGACGCGGTAGCCGAGGTTGTCGTCTGTCCGCTCCGCGGCGGGTAGGACTTCGACGAGGACGTTGGAGAGCCCGGCGACGTCCCCGTTCTCGTCGAAGCGGTAGTTGTCGCCGATCGCTCCGCTCCAGGCGAGGCTGTTGAGGCAGTCGCGGAAGCCGTCTGCGTCCTGGTCGTCATTGGTTTGCTTGAGGCAGTGGGCGGTGATGTAGACGCCGTCGTAGGCCGACCCCTGGAACCACGGCAGCGACGCGACAGTGCCGTACCGGGCCTTGAAGCTCTCCAGGAACCGTTTGCCGGCGGCGCTGGTCAGGTCAGGGTTGGGGATGATCGCTTTCAGGCCGGTGGCGGCGTCCCCGGCGATGCCGAGAGCCTCCGGTGCCGTCGGCACGATCTCAGAGTAGATCGGGCCCCGATAGCCGAGCTCCCGGGCCTGCTTGACGATCGTGCCGCCGGAGGCCTCACCCTGGGCGGCCAACAAAACAGCGTCAGGGCTGCTGGCCAGCAGCTTCGTCAGCTGGCTGCGGAAGTCAACCGCCTCAGAGGGATAGCTCTCCGCGGCCACGACAGCGCCACCGAGCTGCTCGAACCGCTCCACAGCGGTGCGGCGGGCGCCCTCCGCGTAATCAGTAGCCTCGCTGATCGTGGCGACCGTGCGGGCCCCGTCCGCCCAGAGAGTGTTTCCGATATCAACGCCGAGCCGCAAGTCGTTAATCGCCGTCCGGAAAATGTACTCACCAGCCGAAGCGACATCGGGACTGGTAGCCGACGCCGACAACAGGATGACACCGTCCCTTTCCGCCAAAGGGGCCGCACCCAGCATCGAGCCGCTGCAGGTGGTGCCCAGAATGATCCTGACGCCGTCCACGTCAGTCAGCTTGTTGTACGCCGCGATCGCATCCTGAGCAGCACACTTGGAGTCCTCAACAACAAGCTCCAACAACCGCCCGTTCACGCCCCCAGCGGCGTTGATCTCCTCCACAGCCAACAGCTTCGCCTGATGCAACGGATTCCCATACGACTCGCCAACCCCCGTCAAAGCGTCCATCGCCCCAACCACGAAAGGCCCCTCACGGTCCGAGCCGCCACACCCAGAAACCACGAACACCAACACACCAACAACAACCGCCCGCCACAACATCAACCCCACCCTACCAAACGACCCGGCAACAGCCCACCAGGACACCACAACCCACCTGGCCGCAACAGCACACACAAGGAAACACACCCCGGGGGCGTAAACCCCGGCAACCAACCCAGCCACACCGCCCACAGCGCCCCGTCGAACCACCCCAGAACACAAACACAACACCAGCAGGGATTCCACGAGTAACGGGGCAGGATTCGAACCCGCATCTCCCGGGTTATGAGTCCGACCGGTTCAGGTCATGTCAGGCACAAACCCGCATGGTTAAGCCATGTCAGGTTGGTACAAAAATGGTGCCTGAACAGGCAACAGAAGGCCGGGCCACACGACCTGGGACCACCTGCGGACCGAACTGCGCCCGCCCCTTGCCAGCCGTGTATGCGGGGAGAAGCCTAGCCCGGGCTTGTTGTAGCCGCTTGCCGAGACGCATCTTTGTCGTCGGGCTTGCCAGCGCGGCCTACCGTCACTTGTACCTTTGAAGGTGGTTCACCCTCGATGTGGGGTGTGAGTCGCGGGAGGGGACGCTTTGGCGCCTTGACGGCGTACGCCAGCACCGTGTTCGGCACGAGGACGGTCGGTGGCGGGGGTTTGCAGGGCGCTGAGGGTGACGGTGACGGATGTACTACCGCTGGTGTGAGGGGTGTGGTGGTATGCGGTTTCGTCCAGCCACAGGCGGCTGGGGCTGCGTCTGGCGGGAGGAGGGGCCCGGGGTGCCGCACCGGCAGCCGAAGGCGGGGCCGCCTGTAGCCGGCCGGCTGCCCCAGGATCCGGCTGCGCCCCAGCCTGCCGCATATCCACGTCTGGGCCGATCCGGTCCGGTCGGCGGCCCGAACCCACAAACGGGCGGCCCTTGCGGCCGGGGTGGCCCAACACATTCCCGGGCCGGCAAGTGTGCCCCCGCAGCCTCACAGAGGGGCTGCCCGACTGCCCACAGGTCGTTTCCCGCCCGCCGGGGCGCGGACAATCCACCCCGGGGTTCACCGACCGGGCCGCGCCGGCCTGGCTTGGCCGCGGCCGGTTACCCGTCCGCTCTTCATCTGACCCGGCGGCCCCTGGAGTCTTTGGCGAAATACGGTTGGGGTGTGTTTTGGCTTGGTTGAGGGGTTTCTATCCGGTGTGTTTGCTAGCTTCGCGCGCCGTGCGGGCGTCGTTGTTTCTGATCGTGTCGCCGCTGCTGCTTATTGCCGGCGCGGTCTACGCCGCGACGTTGATCCTGATTTAGACGCCGAGTTCGTTGCGCTCGCGTAGGTCGTGCTGTAGTTCGGCGAGACTGTCGCGGATCTCTTTGATCTCTTGGCCGTTCGCGGCGAGTTCGCAGGCGGCCGCGAACAGGCCGATTCCCTCAAGCGACTGCGAACTGGAAAGGTCGAGCTGGGTGGCGAGGCGCTTGGTCGCTTCCTCGGCACCGTACGGGACCACCGTCAGGAAGCTCACGTCTAGCCTGCGCCTTGGCCTTGCGCTCCGACCTCGGGATGGGCGCTCCAGTAGTCGAAGGGGCCGCCGTCGGGTTCGCTGTCGACTCGCAGCTCGACCGGCCTGGTCTCGCCGGCCGCGAGGTCGATTCCCGGGGTTGGCCCGAGCTCGACGCCGTTGGAGAGGTGGATCTCGATCCTGACTTTTGCGATCGCGCCGCCCGTGGTGTTCTCGACTGTGCCGGTGAACGCGTTAGCGGTCTAGTCGTAGCTCATGATCAGCCGGGCGCCGGCCCGGGTCTGGTCGAAGGTGTCTGTGAGGGAAAGCCGCGGGTTGGCTTCCTCGCCTCCCTATCCGCCTCCGCAGGACGTGAGCGCGACGACGGCTAGAGCGGCCGCGAGGACGGCGGCCAGCAGGTAGCACGCGGCGTCCTCCCTTCAGACGGGCCGGCAGACGGGCCGGCCGCTATGATCGCTCACCGGCCTTAGCTAGGACTCCGGTTGCCCCTTCTCCCCGCCCGGGAGCAGCGGAAGAGTCCGCTCCCGCTTAAGTGAGGAGGTCTTGCGGCTCATCCAGGACCTCACGGCCGCCGCGGTCGAGACGCTCCCTAGACGGACATGCGGGCCGGGGCCGGGCGTTGGTTTCCTTGGCCAGCCGGCCAC
>JAPOVR010000108.1 GCA_026708005.1 Actinomycetes bacterium | reverse complement strand
CCCAACAACCCACACCCCCACCCCACAAACCCCCACACACACCAAGAGACAGGCCAGAGCGCGGTCGTCGAGAACCGCTCGTACTCGCGAAACTGCGGTAGCACCTCCGAGCTCGTGCAGACGTAGACCTCGGGCGCGATCCGCTGGCAGATCGCCGTCGCCCGTTCTTCGTGCTCGGGGTTGAGGAACGAGAAGAGGAACCCGATCGCGATCGCCTCGACGCCCGCGTCGCGCAGCCTGATCGGCGCCGCCTCGACGGCGCCTTCGTCGAGCGGGGTCAGGACCTCGCCGGCGGGCGGGGCGATGCGCTCGAGCACCACGAGCCGGTCGCGCCTGCGCACGATCGGATGGCGCTACCAGGGGAGATCCTGGAAGAGGCTGAACGCGTGCGGCTTCTTGTGGCGGGCAGCGTGGAGCACATCGCGGAAGCCCTCCGTCGTGAGGAAGCCGACCCGCGCGCCGCACCGCTCGAGCACGATGTTCGTCGCCAGCGTCGTTCCGTGGAACACCTGAGCGAACTCCGAGAGGCCGCGGACTGCCATGGTGGCGACCGTCTCCACGTCGCGACGGGCAGCGTCGGCCAGATCATCGGGAGTCGAGGGCAGCTTGTAGACTGTCGCCTGTCGCGCGTCGGCGTCCCAGAGCACGACGTCGGTGAAGGTTCCACCCACATCGACGCCGACTCGCAGCATGCCCTGCCTCGTCCTTCCAGCGACTCCGTCGGCACGAGGCTAGATGATCGGTGGCTCAGGGGTGCCTGTCGTGCCTCTGGGGCTGCGCCGGTCGGGTGGATTGCCGAGAGCGGTGATCAGCACGGCACACGGGACGGCGATTGCGTGAGGGCCGCTGCGCAGCGAGCGCGCCTTCCCTCACCCGCGGTGCGCGCCTGAAGGGAGGCCGGTCTTCTCGAGCTCGCATCGTGCGCCCAGCGTGTTCCAGCATGAGACGGTGTGGGTGCCCGGCCGTGTTGACACCGCGCCCGGGAAGCAGTACAAGCGGTCACGACGATCACCTCAGCGAGACGGGAGAGCTCATGCACAAGGTCTTGGTCATCGTTCCGTTCCCTCTCAGCGACAGCGGCGTCGAGAACCGCCGGGCGCAGAAGCAGTGGGTCAGCCTCGGTCCGGACATTGAGTTCGACTACCGGCCGGTCAAGGCATCCTGCGCCAACTTCGACAGCCCGCACGACTGGCTGCTCGCCGACGTGGGTGTGTACGAGGCGGGTGTCAGCGCGCAGGAGGACGGCTACGACGCGGTCTGTATCGATTCGATGAGCGACTCGGGTCTCGGCGCGCTTCGCTCCGTCCTTGACATCCCCGTGATCGCCCCGGCGAGAACCGCCTACATGGTGGCGCTCACGCTCGGCAACACGTTCTCGATCGTGTCGTACGGCGATCCCGACGGCGGCAGGCTCGCGAACGACCCGATCGCGATGCTCTACAAGAAGACGCAGAAGGAGTACGGCGTCTCCGACCGGTGCGCCTCGATTCGAGGCGTCGCCATCGATTCCGACTGGGAGAACCTCCTGACGGGTAAGGAGGAGCAGGCCTTGTCGCTCATGGTGGAAGCCGGGCACCAGTGCGTCGAGGACGGAGCCGACGTCGTCATCCTCGGCTCGACGACGCTGCACCAAGCGGGCGACCACCTCGCGGAGCACCTGCCGGTGCCTGTGATCAACCCGGGGCCGCTCACGTACAAGCTGGCTGAGCTCCTGCTTGGCCTTCGGCTTACGCACAGCCGCCCCGGTCACCCGAGCCCGGCGACGCCCAAGCTCGACGTTGCCCACGCGATGCTCGACGCGGCGCAGGCGTTCGAGTCGTAGACACGGTCAGGCTGCGCACACACGGGGAGCGTGCGCGTCGCGCGGGCCGAAGACCTGTGCAGCGCGGGCTCCGCACCGGGTCGCCTCGGTGCTTCGGCCCTGAGGCGACCCGGATTGGAGCAGCGCGCAGGGTTTCAAGCTAGCCGAGCTCGGGGATAATCTCCTCGCCCCAGAGGCGGATCTGCTCGAGGATCTCGTCCTGGGACTCCAGGACGGCGAGGTAGACGCAGAAGCGGCTGACGCCGAGCTTCTCGAGCTCCTTCAGCTTGTCGATGCAGTTCTGCGGGCTACCCAGCACGCAGTAGGCGTCGACGATCTCGTCCGAGATGATCTCCTTGTGCTTCTCGTCGGGCTGGGCGTGCAGCGACCAGTCGCGCTCGCCCCACCAGTCCTCCTTCTCGGCGAGCCACTCGAGTCCCTTCGTCATCGATGCGGGCAGGGCGTCAAACCCGTACGTGCGCATGAGCTGCCACAGGAGGTTCGTGATGATGTCGGGCTCCCAGCGGCACATGTCGCGCGCCTTGGCCATGTCGTTCGAGACGTGGCAGCAGATGCTGACCTCGAAGGCGACCTCGCCGCGGCCGACTGCCTTGGCCGCAGCCTGGACGTCCTTGTTGAACCACGCGACCGCGCCGAGCTCGGCGCACTCTGCCGTGGCGACATCGGCAAACTCGCCGGCGAGTTTCGCCCCTCGGGGGGCCGAACACGCCGAGGACCATCGGGATGTCCTGTTGTGCCCAGGAGAGCTGCACTGGCGCGGGCGCCCCCTCGACGTGCACCGGCTCGCCCTTCATCCAGGCGCGCATATCGTGGATGGCCGGCTCGTAGTCCTTCCACTTCGCCGGCTTCCAGCCGAGCATCTTGACAGCGCTATCGCCGCGGCCGAGACCGAGGAACGCCCTCCCGTCGGACATCGCGTCCAACGTCGCGACCGCGCTTGCGGTCACGCTCGGATGGCGTGTCAACGGGTTGGTCACGTACGGCCCAGCTCGACCTTCTCGGTCTCCATTGCGGCGACGCCGAGGAACGGGTAGATGTCCATGAAGTTGTACGGCGAGTCGAAGAGGCCGACGAACGTGAAGCCGTAGTTCTCGGCGTGCCGGAAGGCAAAGAGCACGTCGTCGACGTTCCTCGTCGTCACAATGCACAGGCCAAAATCCATCGTTCGCTCCTCCCGCAGTCGTCAGCTCGAATCGGTCGTGTCTCGCTCGCCTGGGGCCCGGGGCGGCGCGCGGGCTTTGGTGCCGCCGACGGGTGCCTCACGCAGGCTCCTCAGCCGGGCCGCCGCTGAGGATCAGGTAGGCGTTGTCGTCGGGTGCCGTGAAGTACGCCCACGAGTAGCCGAAGAGCGACCGAAGCTCGGACACCTCGACCCCGGCTGCCTCGAGCTCGTCCCGTGCAGCCGCGGCGTCAGCGACCTTGAACGCCGCCGCGACGCCGGATGCCGGATGCCCGCCACCGTGGTGATCTGGCCCGAACACCTCGAACTGATCGCCGTTCGGAAGCTCGAAGAAGGCCATACCGGGCTCTTCCATCGTCGTGCTCAAGCCGAGGACGTCCCTCGTGAACGCAACCATCTCGTCGAACTTCGCCGTTCGCGTTCCGAGCCAGAAGAGCGCCTCGATCTCCACGGGCTCACCCTACGCCCACGGTCGCACCGGTTGCCAGTCGGCGTGGCTCAGGCCTTGAGCTCCAGCGTCGCGCGCGGACGGTGCGCATCAGTGGTCTGCAGTCGCACGACGTGACCCGATCAATCGAGACATGCCCTGGCTTCCCGTGCGCTGAGCGGCGTTGCCTAGGAAGGTCAAGCGAAACGCGGGATGTCTGTGTCCATGCGGGTCTGCTGGTGGGGGCTCTGGGCGGTTACCCACGATTCCGCCGGTTTTTACCCACCGCGGGGGGCGAAGCGGCGTGTGCCCTTTCTGGGTTGGAAGCGCTGAGCATTGGTGTCTGGGCGGGCGGCGGGGACGCTTCTCTTCTCCCCTGCTCCGTGGCCGGGGTGGCGGGGTGTGGGTTACGGGATTCTCTGGGTGATTGTGTGGGCGAGTTGCTCGGCGAGCGCCGGGTCGAAC
>JAPOVR010000072.1 GCA_026708005.1 Actinomycetes bacterium | reverse complement strand
CTTGGAGATTGGCTTCGCCGGGCTGCCACGGAGGCTCGAGACGATCGTCGAGATCAGGCGAATGGCCAAAGCAGCAGCAGGGGCCGCCTGCCTGTGGGTTCGGGCCGCCATCCGGGCCGGTCGAGCCCAGACATGATTATGCAGCGGGCTGGGGCGCAGCGGGATCCGGGGCCGCCGGCCGGCCGCAGACGGCCCCGCCTTCGGCTGTCGGCGCGGCACCCAGGTGCCCCACCTTCAGGGGCCAAGCGCCGGCCCCGCCGCTTATGGCCAGCCGTCCAGCCTCCAAGCCCGGCGGAAGGGCAGCGAGCCCGCCGGTAGCTGTGACCTGCCGAAACCCAATGCGCCGGGCCCCACAGCTCGCGGCCCCCGGGGCGCCGCCCCAACCGTGAGATGTACAAACACGGTAGCGCCAGATAGACCCGAGGCTGACCCAACACCCGGCAGGCCTCACACCCCCGAACCCGCAAACCCCAAACCCGCGGACCCCGTACGGACCCGCCCCCCACCCACAACCAAAACCCCTGCAAAACCCACCACCACCAAAAGCGCACGGCTTTCGCACGATCTGTCACAGAGGTGTCATGAAACTGTGCCAACCTTGCTCGCAACCCCGCGCTCGCCGCGCCGGCCGGCTGGAGCGTGCCGATCATGAGAAGGCGATATGCACCATCGAGCCCTGCCCTCGTTGCGTGGGCCAGCCGGTTGGACCGCGGCGGCAGAGGGTTAACCCACGATTGCCCCTACCGGACTTGCGCCCAACTTCCGCCCAGCGGGTTGGCCTAGCCGGCTGCCCCAGCGGCTTGCCCAAAGTGGCTAGCCCAGCGGGTTGCGCCACCTCTGTCCCGCCCAGCCCGACCGGGCGCATCTGCCCATACCCCCCTTGGCCCCACCGAGTCTGGACCGAAGACAGGCGCCGTTACGCTCAGCCCGTCCGGGCCCTCCCGCACGAAGCCCTCCCCGTTCCGCCACCGTTTCACCAACCCTCCTAGGTGGCTGCCCGAGCGGCCGCTCCGCCAGCCGGCCGAAGCGCGGCAGCAGAGAGCCAAGCTCACAGTCGGGGCCAACCGCGAGACCCAGACCGAACGAGGCGGTGAGAGCCTGCCCAAGATCTCCGCCAAGCCTTCTCCAGGCCCGCTACCAGCTCGGGCTCAGCCCCCGCTATCGAACCTGCCGGCGCTACTACTCGGAGGCCTTCGCGCCGGTGTCGCCGGTCTTGGAGCCACCCTCGCCCTTGGCAGCGCTCTTGAAGCCGCCTTTGTCCTTCGCGCGCTCGCCGCCCGAGCCGTTCGCGTCCTTGGCAGCACCCTCTTTTCCACCGGAGTCTGCGCTTGAGCTTGAGCCATCCGCAGAGATGCGCTCGTCGCGCTTCTGGGCGCCTCGCCCGTAGTCGGTCGAGTAAAACCCTGAGCCCTTGAAGTGCACCGCCGGCGCGAAGAGCACCTTCTCGACGCCGTTCTCCCCACACACAACGCACGCTTCGAGCGGCGCATCGGACATGCGCTGGAAGACCTCGAAGGTGTGCCCAGACCGGCACCGGTACTCGTAGGTCGGCATCGCGGACACCCGTATCGTACCAGGCTTCTGGCACTCTCTTAGAGACAGTGCCAGGACTACCTGGTGCCGACCTGGCCGCTACCGCCCGATCGGTGTCGTCAACACCTGAGACCCGCGCCCCCGCCACTCCCATCGGCAGGCGCGCTCCTACCGGCACGCACGCTCATGCATCAACTCGTTCGATCGCAACGATGTCCTCCGGCTCGAAGTCAACGGGCCCAGCGGTGCCCCAGCCAGCGACGTCGCCGCTTGGGAGCACCGCGACGGGAGCGATCACGCGTCCGTCTCGCAGTAGGAGCCTCGTCTGATGGGCGCCAAACGCATCCTGCGGCCAGGTTCCGATCTCCGCCAGGACCCACTCGGGTAGTCGACCCGACGAGCTCATGCGCGGGCGTGCGGCTCGCAAGAAAACGCCGAACGGACGGGCTCTTGCAGGCGCGCGCTCTGCTCGCAGTAGAGGACGGTCAAGCCGATGAACACGAACGGCATCAGCACAGCCTGCACGATCAGGAGGCTCGTCGCCTGGGTGTTGTCGGCGTAGGCCACGAGCGCGAGTCTCATCAGCAAGCCAACCAGGTGCGGCACGAGGAGCAGCACTAGGACAGTCATGAGCGCGTGCACGTAGCCAACGCGTCCCAGCTTTACACAGCGCGTCAGCAGGTAGCGCAGCGTCGACGTCCCTTCGGGGGCCTCCTCGAGCAGCACGACCGGCAGCGCGAACACGGCCAATGCAAGCCAAACGCTGGCAGCCGCCGCCGTCCAGGGTTCAAGCGCGGCCAGGCCCGCCGGAACGCCCACGACCGCGACGAGCGGAACGAGCATCACGGCTGACCCAGCAACGCGGCGAAGCCACGCCTTCAGGGACAGCCGGAGGACGAGCGGGATCGTCACCAACAGGCCAACGACGAACGCGACGCCGACGATGACGACGTCGGCAGCGCCCGGTGTCGTCTGCGTCAGCAGGAACGATGGCAGCGCCCAGATAGCTCCGATCGCAAAGTAGACGAACGCCCGCCGCCCGTAGATGCGAATCGTCTCAGCGATGACCTCACCCACCTGGAGCGGCCGGTCGACGAGCTCGTCGTTCATGCGCCCATGCTATGTGCCGGGGCGCGCGGCAAGCGGACGCGGCTGCGAGCTCTGGGCGCGCTGCTCAATCGGGGTCTCTTGAGGGGCTGGACGCGTGGAGGAGCTAGGCGTGTCGAGGCAAGGCCGCGTGAGGCCAGGAGTGACCCGGATGAAGCCGCAAGGTCATACAGGCCGCAAGGTGATACAGGGCCAACGTCACGTGTACGCGGCCGCCGACGCGTTCCTGCCAGTTCGCAAAATGATGAACGAAAGGGAGGCGCAAGGGTGCTCCTCCGGAGTGTCCCTCCACTGCGTCCGCACCAGGCCGCACGGCCGAACAGAATTGGCGCAGTCTCATGACACTTCTGTGACAGATCGTGCGAAAGCCGTACGCCATTCTGGGCTACCCTCCCCCGGGTGGTGGGTGGGAGGCGGGCTGCCTTTTACCACGGCTCGGCACCGCGGCTCGGCGGTCCGGCAGCTTCGCCTGGCTCGGCGCAACGGCACATTGGCTCGGCGGCTCGGCTGGCTGAGCGCCCACGCGGGAATCGCAGCGCCGGCTGCCGATCTGCCTGGAAATCCACGGCACCCCGGGAGCGCCAACAGCCGATCGGCGACTGGCTGCCCTTGCCGGCCTGCCTCTGCCAGGCCCCAAAGCCCAGGACGGCCACCAGACCTCCACCGGATGCCGGTGGCCTCGGTGCAGCGACGAGGCGCACCCGAACGAGCAACCCCCGGGCTCCTTCCTGGCGAGGCCGCGCGCAGGCGCCTGCGAGGCCGCGCTTCCCGGCTGGGTCTACGCGGCAGCGGGCTGCGCCGTGTCGATGCGCTCGAAGGTCAGCTCGTGTCCGGTCGCATCAGCCCTGATCACACCGCCCTCGGCGAAGTCCCCCGCCAGGAGCCTCTGCGAGAGCGGGTTCTCGACGAGCCGCTGGATCGCGCGCTTCAGCGGACGCGCGCCGTAGGCCGGGTCCCAGCCCGCCTCGGCGATCAGCTCCTTCGCGGCATCGCTGAGCTCGAGGCTGAGGTTGCGCTCGGCAAGCCGCGAGCCCAAGCGCTCGAGCTGAAGCTCGACGATCTGGGTCAGGTGCTCGCGGGTGAGCGTGTGGAACTCGATGATCTCATCGATGCGGTTGAGGAACTCGGGCCGGAAGTGGTCGGCCATCTCGTCGGCTGAGCGGACGTTCGAGGTCATGATCAGGACGGTGTTGCGGAAGTCGACCGTGCGGCCATGCCCATCGGTCAGCCGCCCATCGTCCATCAGCTGCAACAGCACGTTGAAGACGTCGGCGTGCGCCTTCTCGATCTCGTCGAGCAGCAGCACCGAGTAGGGGCGGCGGCGCACGGCTTCCGTCAGCTGACCTCCCTCCTCGAAGCCCACGTAGCCAGGCGGTGCTCCGACCAGGCGGGAGACCGTGTGCTTCTCGATGTACTCGGACATGTCGATCCGAACCATCGCCCGTTCGTCGTCGAACAGGAACTCGGCGAGCGCCTTGGCGAGCTCGGTCTTGCCAATGCCCGTGGGTCCGAGGAAGACGAAGCTGCCAATCGGTCGGTTGGGGTCACCGAGCCCAGACCGGGAGCGACGAACGGCGTTGGCCACGGCCTCGATCGCCGGCTGTTGACCGATGACCCGGTCGTGAAGGCGCTCCTCCATCCGGATGAGCTTCTGCGCCTCGGCCTCGAGCAGCCTCGAGGCGGGAATGCCCGTCCAACCTGCGACGACCTCGGCGATGTCGTCCTCGTCGACCTCCTCCTTGACCATCGGTTCGACCGATACCTCGCCCCGTTCCCCGAGCTCCTTCTCGAGCGCCGGCAGCTCCCCGTAGCGAATCTGCGCGACCCGTTCGAGATCGCTCACCCGCTCGGCGCGCTCGGCCTCGATCTTCAGCTCGTCGATCCGGCGCGTCGCCTCGCTGATGCGGTTGAGCTGCTCCTTCTCGGATGCCCAGCGCGCGGCGAGCCCGTCCCGGCGCTCCTGCGCCTCGGCAAGCTCTCGCTCGACGGGCTCCCGCACAGCGTCGGCTTCCTTCGCCATCGCCGCGAGCTCGATCTCGAGCTGGCGCACGCGCCGGTCGGCCTCGTCGAGCTCGGTGGGGACCGAGTCGATCTCCATCCGCAGCCTCGACGCTGCCTCATCGACGAGATCGATCGACTTGTCGGGCAGAAACCGGTCGGGGATGTAGCGATCGGAGAGGACCGCCGCCGCAACGAGCGCCGCGTCGCGAATCCGCACACCGTGGTGCGCCTCATATCGCTCCTTGAGGCCGCGCAGGATCGCGATCGAGTCGGCGACGGACGGCTCACCAACGAGCACCGGCTGGAACCGGCGCTCGAGGGCGGCGTCCTTCTCGACGTGCTTGCGGAACTCATCGAGCGTCGTTGCGCCGATCGCGCGCAGCTCACCCCGCGCGAGCATGGGCTTGAGCAGGTTGGCCGCATCGACCGCACCCTCGGCTGCACCCGCGCCCACGATCGTGTGCAGCTCGTCCATGAACAGGACGATCTGACCGTCGACGTCCTTGATCTCGGCGAGCACCGCCCTCAGCCGTTCCTCGAACTCGCCCCGATACTTCGAGCCGGCGAGCAGCGCCCCGATGTCGAGCGCCCAGACCCTACGGCCCTTGAGGCCTTCGGGCACATCGCCCGCGACGATGCGTTGAGCGAGCCCTTCGACGATGGCGGTCTTCCCGACGCCAGGCTCCCCGATCAGAACGGGGTTGTTCTTCGTCCGACGGCTCAGCACCTGGATCACCCGCCGTACCTCATCGTCCCGACCGATAACCGGATCGAGCTTGCCCGCCTCGGCTTGCTCGGTCAGGTCCCGCCCGAACTTCTCGAGAGCCTGGTAGGTCTCCTCCGGGTTTAGCGTCGTCACGCGCCGGTTGCCCCGGATCTCGTCCAAGGCCTCGGTGACCGCCCCGCGATCGGTGAGGCCGAGCGCCAGCACGAGGTGCTCGGTGGAGACGAACTCGTCGCCGAGCGTCCCCATCTCCTGCTCGGCCTTGTCGAGCACGGCCGAGAGCGCCGCCGAGACCTGCGGCTGTTGCGCGGCGACTCCCTGCACCTGCGGGCGCACGTCAAGCGCTGCCTCCGCAGCGGTTTGAAGCTCTGCGACGGCCGCGCCGGAGCGCTCGAGCAGCGCGACCGGAAAGTCCTGCTCGAGCACCGCGACGGTCAGATGCTCCGGAGAGACCTCGGGATTGCCGCGCTGACGAGCGAGCTGGACGGCGCGGCTGACAGCCTCCTGCGATCGCTGCGTGAGCCTCTGGAAGTCCATGCTCACGTCCTCTCGATGCGAGCTGGCAGCTTCGCGGGCTCATACAGCACGAGATCGCGTCGGTACTGGCGGTGAACCGCCTGCACGCGCCGGTCGAGCTCGCGCTCGAGCCGTGCCAGCCGAGCCCGCAGCCAGGCGACCTCGTCCTCGAGCTCGAGCACGCGCTCGACGCCGGCAAGGTTGAGACCAAGCTCGCCGGTCAGCCGAGAGATCGTGCGCAGGCGCTCGAGGTCGGCATCGCTATAGAGGCGCGTGTTGCCCGGCGTGCGCCCCGGGCGAACGAGGCCGCGAGTCTCGTAAAGGCGCAGCGTCTGCGGGTGCATGCCGACCAACTCGGCCGCAACGCTGATCATGTACCGCGGCGAGTCGCTCATGGCGCGAACCTCGCACGCGGGTTCTCGCGCGACACCTTCCGGAGGTTCTCGATCGCTTCGCGCTCGGGCTTGGTCAGCTTCTGGGGCACCGTCAGCCGGATGCGGGCCAGGAGGTCGCCGCGTCCGCTGCCGTTGAGCTGCGGGGCACCCTGGCCCTTGATCCGCAGCAGGCGCCCGTCCTCGGTTCCCTCAGGGATCTTCAGCGAGACGCGCCCATCCGGAGTCGGCACGTCCACGTTGGTCCCCAGCACCGCCTCCGCGAACGTAACCGGTACCTCGACCAGCAGATCAGCGCCGCGCCGCTCGAACAGCGGCGAGTCGGCCACACGTGCCACGACGTAGAGATCACCAGGCGGGCCGCCGGCGTGACCCGCTTCTCCACGCCCGGGCAGCCGAATGGTCGTTCCATCCTTTGCGCCGGCTGGGATCTTCACCTGATATCGCTTCGTCTGCGATTCGCGGCCGCTTCCGTGGCACTGCGCGCATGGGTTCTCGATGATGATGCCGCCGCCGCGGCAGCGCGGGCACGGCGACGAGAGCGCGAACGGCCCCTGGTTCTCGGAGACGACCCCGCGGCCTTGGCACTGGAGACACGGGACCGGGGCTGTGCCCGCCGCGGCCCCGCTCCCGCCGCAGAGGCCGCAGCCAACCTCCACCTCAACCGGCACCTTGACCGTGATGCCGCGCAGCGAGTCCTCGAAGGACAGCGTGACCGACGTCTCGAGGTCACGGCCGCGCGCCGGGCTCGGCCCACCCGAAGCACGACCTTGGCCACGGCCGAACAGGCCGCCAAACAGGTCCGAGAGATCACCGAAGTCGAAGTCCCCGAAGGAGCCAACCCCAGGGCCGCCCATTCCGGGCCGAAAGCCCCCCGCGTCATACGCCTTGCGCTTCTCCGGGTCGCCCAGCACGTCGTATGCCGCCTGCACCTCCTTGAAGCGCTCCTCGGCGGCGGCATCGTCCGGATTGCGGTCGGGATGATACTCCCGCGCGAGCTTGCGGTGCGCCTTCTTGAGATCGTCTGCAAACGCGTTGCGAGGCACACCCAGGATGCCGTAGAGGTCGCGCATCGACTACCCGCCCTGCTCCTCGCCTGACGGGGCGGCATCCTGATCGCCGTTACCGCCAGCCGACGCGATCGCAACGCGCGCTGGCCGCAGGATGACGTCGCCCAGGCGGTAGCCCCTCTGTAGCACCTGGATCACGGTCCCCTCGGCCGCCTCGGAGGGCTGCGCCACCATCGCCTCGTGCACGTGCGGATCGAACGCGCCGTCCGTGTCGATCTCCTCGACGCCCTCCTTGGTGAGCAGCGCGCGCAAAGAGCGCTCAACGAGCGAGACTCCCTCGCCGAGCGTGCCGTCGTCGCGCTGGCACGCCACCTCGCGCGCGCGCTCCAGATCGTCGAGCACCGGCAAGAGCTCGCGGGCGAACCGCTCGTTGGCCCGGGAGAGGAATGTCTTGCGATCACGCGCGGATCGCTTCCGGAAGTTCTCGAACTCGGCCGCGATGCGCTGGAGATCGCTGAGGTACTCCTGCCGCTCACCCTCGATCTCCTCGAGCCGCTGGGTGCGCTCGGCCAGCTGGCGCTCGAGCTCATGGACGCGCAGGACCAGCTCGGCCTTCGTCAGCTTGCTAGTCATGGACGGTCACCGCAGCCCGGCCAGCTACTGCTTCTCGTGCTTCTCGTCGTCGATGATCTCGTACTCGGCGTCCTCGACGACCTCCTTGTCTGGGCCGACGTCGCCCGTCGGCGGGCCAGCAGCCTGTGCCTGCTGCGCCTGCTCGTAGACGTCCTGAGCGAGCTGATGCGAGCTCTGGACGAGCTCCTCGGTCTTCGCCCGAACGGCCGCGGCATCGTCGCTCTCGAGCAGCTCCTTCAGCTCAGCAGCCTTGGCCTCGATAGCGCTGGCGGTCTCGGCGTCGACCGACTCCCGATGCTCGGCGAGCGTCTTCTCGGTCTGGTAGAGGAGCGACTCTGCGTTGTTCCGTGCGTCGGCGAGCTCGCGCATTCGACCCGCCTCCTCCGAGTGAGCCTCGGCCTCCTCGACCATGCGCTCGACCTCCTCGCCCGAGAGGCCTGACCCGCCCTCGATGCGAATCTGCTGCTCGTTGCCGGTACCGAGGTCCTTCGCCGAGACATTGATGATCCCGTTCGCGTCGATGTCGAACGCCACCTCGACCTGGGGCATACCGCGCGGGGCCGGCGGGATGCCGACGAGCTGGAACTTGCCGAGCGTCTTGTTGAACGTCGACATCTCCGACTCGCCTTGGAGCACGTGCACCTCGACCGACGGCTGGTTGTCCTCGGCGGTCGTAAACACCTCGGACTTCTTCGACGGAATCGTCGTGTTGCGCTCGATGAGCTTTGTGAACACGCCACCCTTCGTCTCGATACCGAGCGAGAGGGGCGTCACGTCCAGCAGGAGGACGTCCTTGACCTCGCCCTTCAGCACGCCGGCCTGGATTGCCGCGCCGATGGCGACGACCTCATCCGGGTTCACGCCCTTGTGGGGCTCCTTGCCCGCGAGCACGGTGATCTTCTCGACGACCGACGGTATCCGCGTCATGCCGCCGACCAGCACGACCTGCGCGATGTTGTCGGCGGTGATGCTCGCGTCGTCGAGGGCCTGCGTCGTCGGCGCGACCGTGCGCTCAAGCAGGTCGGCGCACAGCTCGTCGAGCTTGGCGCGAGAGAGTTGGAGGTCGAGGTGCTTGGGCCCTTCCTGGGTCGCGGTGACGAACGGGAGGTTGATCTGCGTCGACGTTGTCGACGACAGCTCGATCTTCGCTTTCTCGGCAGCCTCGTAGAGACGCTGTAGCGCCATCGGGTCCTTCGAGAGGTCGATGCCCTGGTCTCGGAGGAACTCGGCGACCATCCAGTCGACGATCGCCTTGTCGAAGTTGTCGCCACCGAGGTGGTTGTCGCCGTTCGTCGCCTTCACCTCGAAGACGCCCTCGCCCAGCTCGAGCACGGACACGTCGAACGTGCCGCCGCCCAGGTCCCAGACCAGGATCGTCTGGTCGTCCTCCCGTTCTAGCCCGTACGCGAGGGCGGCCGCGGTTGGCTCGTTGATGATGCGCAGGACGTTCAGCCCCGCGATCTTGCCCGCGTCCTTCGTCGCCTCACGCTGCGCGTTGTTGAAGTAGGCCGGGACGGTGATGACGGCGTCGGTGACGGTCTCGCCGAGGTATGCCTCCGCGTCCGCCTTCAGCTTCTGCAGAATCATCGCCGAGATCTCGGGCGGTGCGTACTCGCGATCTTCGAGGCTCACGCGCGCGTCCTGATTCGGCCCGGAGATGACCGGATAGGGGACGATCTTCATCTCCTCCGAGACCTCAGAGAACTTCCGGCCCATGAACCGCTTGATCGAGAAGACGGTCTTGCCTGGATTCGTAATGGCCTGACGCTTTGCGGGAGCACCGACCAGCCGCTCGCCGTCCTTCGTGAAGGCGACAACGGACGGCGTCGTCCGCCCGCCCTCGGCGTTCGGGATAACGGTCGGCTCGCCGCCCTCGAGGACAGCCATCGCCGAGTTCGTCGTTCCCAGATCGATGCCGATTGCCTTCGCCATGAAACGCTCCTCCTATAGGTGCACATGAAGTTAGTGTAAAATCTAAGCCTAACTGTAGCAGATCTCTCAGCCGCCCGAACGGTCGGTCCTCGGGCGAGAGGAGGCGACACGGCGGGCTGAGCGAGGATACGGGGGCGCAGGGACCGTGTCTCTGGAGCCTTTCTGGGGAGTCGCTCCGCGCGGGGAGGCGGCCGCACCGGCAGCATCGATGCTTGCTGCTCCTCGTCGAGACGGCGTACCATGAGCGGTATGACGTTGCGGGATACGCTCGGCAGGCCGGTTCGGGATCTCCGTGTCTCGGTGACCGATCGGTGCAACTTCCGCTGCTCGTACTGCATGCCGAAGTCGGTGTTCAGCCGCAACTACGAGTTCCTGCGCCACAGCGAACTCCTCACCTTCGAGGAGATCGAGCGGCTCGTGCGCCTGTTCAGCCGCTTCGGCGTTCAGAAGGTACGGCTCACGGGCGGAGAGCCGCTGCTGCGGCGGGACATCGAGGAGCTTGTCGCCCTGCTGGCGGCAATCGACGGGCTCGAGCTCACCCTCACGACGAACGCAGTCCTCCTGCCCGAGAAGGCGCCGGCGCTGAGACTGGCCGGGCTCGACCGGCTCACAGTCAGCCTCGACTCGCTCGACGACGCGACGTTTCGCACGATGAACGATGTCGACTTCCCGGTCGAACGCGTGCTGGCGGGAATCGACGCGGCCGCCGCGACAGGCTTCTCGCCGATCAAGATCAACATGGTGGTGAAGCGAGGGGTCAACGATGCCGACGTCGTGCCGATGGCTCAGCACTTCCGAGGTACAGGACACATTGTCCGGTTCATCGAGTACATGGACGTGGGCTCGACCAACGGCTGGCGACTCGACGACGTGGTGCCAGCTCGCGAGATCATCGACTCGATCGACTCCGTCATCGGAATCGATCCGGCGGAGCCGAACTACCGGGGCGAGGTCGCGCGACGATGGCGCTACCGTGACGGATCGGGTGAGATCGGCGTCATCGCCTCGGTCACGCAGCCGTTCTGCGGCGATTGCACGCGCGCGCGGATCTCCTCGGAGGGCACGCTCTACACCTGCCTGTTCGCCTCGACGGGCCACGACCTGCGCGCCCTCGTGCGCGGCGGGGCCTCCGACGAGGCCATCTCCGAGGAGCTGGGGCTGCGTTGGCGTGAGCGGCGCGACCGGTACTCAGAGCTTCGCGCGAGCGCCACGGCATCGTCTCCCAAGGTGGAGATGTCCTACATCGGCGGCTAGGGGCCGTCGCCCTGCCCGTGCGGTGCTCACCCCGGCGTTCGTCGCCGCGTCCGAGCCCGCAGACGACTGTGAACGCGGCCCCTGCGGAACCGTCCGCCTCGTGACCAGCACCCCCTCAGAGACCTGCAGCTCGCGGTAGCCTGGTCCTGTGAGCACCCTCCTCACGCGCATCCAGGCCTCCTACACGAACCGGGCCCGCGCGCTCGCCGATGTCGCAGTCCGGCGCCTGGGGCAGTCTCGCATCACGCCGACGGCGTTCACGAGCGCCGGGGTGCTGCTCAGCATCGCCGGCGCGGTCATCGTCTACTTCGAGTACGTCCACTGGGGGCTGTTCCTCGTCGGCTCCTTCGTCTTCTTCCTCGGCGCCCTCCTCGACATCCTGGACGGTGCGCTCGCGCGGACGCACGGTCTCTCGACGCCGTTTGGCGCGTTCTTCGATTCGACCGTCGACCGCGTCGGCGAGGGCTTCATGCTGGGTGCGATCGCGCTCGTGCTCATGCGCAAGGGAAACGAGTGGGGTGTCGCGCTCGCGGTGGCGGCCCTCGGCGGTTCGTTCCTCGTCAGCTACGCGCGCGCGCGCGCGGAGCACCTCCGCCTCTCGGGCGCCGTCGGGCTCGTCGGCCGGACCGAACGGGTGGCGATCATCTGCCTCGGCCTGGCCTTCGCGCCGCTCGGCTCGCTTCCCTGGGTCATGGTGGTCCTGACGGCGACCGCCTGGATCACGGTGGCCCAGCGCGTGCTCGCCGTGCGCCGGCAGCTAGAGGCGGCAGACGAGCACGCTCAGCCCGAGCCGCCGCAGCCTCCGGAATCCCGCAACCCCACGCCCTGAGCCGCCGGGCTGATAGGCCATCCTGATAGCCGTGCGCCCTCGAGCTCGAGAATGTCACTATACTGCTAGCTCATGACAGCCCGTGAGCGCATCAGCGTCCTCGTTCGTATGCCGGATGTGCTCCAGCGCGCGCTCGTGACCGAGGTCAGACGCCGCGACAGCAACATCAACGACGTGCTCGCCGGCGTGCTCGCGGAGCGCGTCGGAGCGAGCTTCAGCCCAAGCGGCCGTCGCAGCGCCCCCCGCAGCACCAGCGGGGCCGTGCTCCTGCGCCTGCCGCCTGCACTCAAGCGGCTGGTCGATGAGGCAGCGCTTGAGAGAGGATCGAGTGTGAACGAGCTGATCGTCGAGACGCTCGCGAGCGAGGTCGGCGTCGACCTCCCGGGCACGCGCAGCAGACGGACGGCTCTGTTCGAAGGAGGGAGACCCAGACAGACGATGCAAAACAGACAGCAGAAGCGAACGAACGGGAGCAGAAATGGCGACCCAGGCCAGCGCCACACGGTGCGCGTCGCGCTGATCGGAGTCGGCAACTGTGCGAACTCGCTCGTGCAGGGCGTCGAGTTCTACAAGAACGCAGATCCGTCCGACTTCGTGCCGGGGCTCATGCACGTCGATCTCGGCGGATACCACGTTCGCGACGTCGAGTTCACCGCCGCCTTCGACGTGTCAAGCGAGAAGGTCGGTCTCGATCTCAGCGATGCCATCTGGGCTGCGCCAAACGACACCTACCGCTTCGCGGACGTGCCGAAAACCGGTGTCACGGTGTCACGCGGAATGACCCACGACGGAATCGGGAAGTACACGGCGGATGTCGTCACGAGAGCTCCAGGCCAGACCGACGACGTCGTACGCATCCTGCAGGAAACGGAGACCGACGTCGTCGTGAGCTACCTTCCCGTCGGCTCCGAGCAGGCGACGAAGTGGTACACGGAGCAGGTTCTCCACGCGGGCTGCGCAATGGTCAACTGCATGCCGGTGTTCATTGCCCGGGAGGCATACTGGCAGCGCCGCTTCGTCGAGTCCGGCGTTCCGATCATCGGCGACGACATCAAGTCCCAGGTGGGCGCCACCATCACCCACCGTGTCCTGACGAGCCTGTTCCGGGAGCGGGGCGTGAGGCTCGACCGCACCATGCAGTTGAACGTCGGCGGGAACACCGACTTCCTCAACATGCTCGAGCGCGAGCGGCTGCAGTCAAAGAAGATCTCGAAGACGAACGCGGTGACGTCGATGCTCGACTACGACATCGGCCTCGGCAACGTCCACATCGGCCCCTCCGACCACGTCCCGTGGCTGACCGACCGCAAGTGGGCCTACATCCGGCTTGAGGGATCGTCTTTCGGCGGCGCCCCGCTGAACCTCGAGCTGAAGCTCGAGGTGTGGGATTCCCCGAACTCGGCGGGCATCGTCATCGACGCCGTCAGGCTGGCCAAGCTCGCGATGAACAACGGCGTCGCGGGAGCCCTCGACGGACCGAGCGCATACCTGATGAAGTCGCCGCCTCAGCAAATTCCCGACGATGATGCCTACGAAGCCGTCGAGGCGTTCATCGCTGAGAACGCGGTGACCGAGGCGGCCCAACCGGCCGCCGTCTAGACCAAGCAGTTCGCCTGCAAGGCCAGGCCCACGGGGCGCGGCGTGGCCGGCGCGTCCTCAGGGCACCTCCACGAGCTGCTCCAGGTACCAAGCGGTGGCTGGGCTGCCAATGGGCAGCTCTGGCAGGCCGGCGCGCGATCGAGCCTCGAGCAGCTAGCAGAACGCCGGCAGAACGTGCTCTGCGTACTCGGCGAGGAGCCGCTCTTCCTCGCCACCCGTGAGGTAGATGGTGAACTGCTTCACGCCAACGTCCTCCAGCTGGCGAAGCCGCTCGACGTGCGCCTCGGCAGGCCCGAGAATGCAGAAGGAGTCGGTGATCTCGTCACTGACGAAGTACGTGTTGTCGGACTCGACCTCCCCGTGCTGGCGGTAGTCGTACCCCTCGCCGCCGGCGCCAACCCCCCGCCGCCGCTCGATGAAGGCCGTCAGGCTCGCCGGCACGAGCTCGGTGTCGGCGCCGTACTTCTCGACGATGTCCGCGACGTGGTTGCCCACGACGGCCGGAAACCACTTCGTCTGAGCAACCCCCTGCTCCTGGTCGCCGACCCAGACGGGGGCGCACGAGAGGATGCGGTGGGCAGGCATGTCACGGCCGGCCTGACGGCCGGCGGCAAGCGCCTAGCTCGCGAAGAACGTCGTCAGGCCCGGATCGGCCAGCTGAACCACGAGCCCATCCCCGTGAGCGCCCGCAGTCGTGAGCGCCTTCGGGCCGTAGGCGGCAAACCACACCGGGAGCTCGTGCCCGTGCGTCCACTCGAACTGCACGGGCGTCGTGCTCCCCTCATACTCGATCGCATCGCCGCGAACGAGCGTCTTCATCGCGTGGACAAACTCCGCCGTCTCGGCGAGCGTCGCCGGCTTTCGGCCCATGACGCGCATCGAGCTGTCCCCGCGCCCGACACCCAGGTCGAAGCGGCCGCCGCTCATGTCGGCCAGCACGGCGAACGTGGCGCCGGCAACCGACCAGTCGCGGACCTTCGGGTTCGTCGTCACCAGGGGGTCGAACCGCACCCGCTCTGTGTGCTCCATGCAGACGGCCACCTCCGTGTAGGGGTCCGACCAGAGGATGTGGGAATCGAAGAACCAGATGTAGTCGAAGCCCGCCGCCTCAGCCTGGCGGCCCAGGGCGACCATTCGGGGCATGCCCAGGTCGCCCTTGAATGCAATGCCGAACTCCATGCTCGCACCCTCCTTGGCCGGCCGGTGCTTGGCTGAGGCGGTCGAGAGGCGATCGTACAGCGAACCCACGCGCGCTCGACACGGCGAGCCGCCGAAATAGAATTGGGGTGTGAGGCTCCGCGTTTGCCTGGTTACGCCGTTCGCCTGGTCGCAGTCGCACGAGGTGAACGAGCACGTCGCAGCCTCCGCCTCGGCCTTGGAGCGCCACGGGCATGCGGTCACGATCATCGCGCCCTCCAACCGTGCCGCAGACCTCGCGCTCGGGCGCCGCTCATTGCGCGAGCTCAGCCACGGCAGCCCGCCGCCCAAGGGCCTCCTCGCCATCGGCCCGGCATTCCCGATCTCGCGTCGAAGCCTCGTCGGGCTTCCGGTCGGGATGCGAGCCAACGTGCGCCTCGCCCTGACCGCCGGGCGCTTCGATGTCGTGCACGCGCACGAGCCGGGCCTCCCAAGCCTCTCCTACCTTGCTCTGCGAACTGCTGACGCCCTCACGGTCGCCACCTTCCACTCGCCTGAGCGCCTGTCGCACCTACCGAGTCGGCGCCAGCGTGAGCGCCTCCTGGGACGCGCCGATGCCCTCACCGCGACGAGCGAGGCCGCTGGCGAGGCGGCCGCGCTGCGCTTCCCGGGCGACTTCCTCCTGCTGCCCATCGGTCTCGACCCCGTTCTGATCCCCAGCGAGACGACGCCGCCCCGAACCGTCGTCATCGAGTGGCGGCCCGACGAGCGGCCGGCGACGCGAGCCGCCCTGCGGTCGCTTCGCGAGCTCGAGCAGTGGCGGACCGTGATCATGAGAACGGTCCCGCTCTCGAGCCGGCCTTCGCTGCCGCGCTGGCTGCGCGGACGAGCGTCGACGGTCACCGCGCTCGACTCGGCCAAACGCGCGGAGGTCTATGGCAGGGCGCTCGCGTTCATGCCGGCTGCCGACGGCAGCACGCGGGCGCGCCTCGAGGCGCAGGCGTGCGGGCTGCACGTGCTCGACCCAAGCGCGCCCGGCGAGCTCGGCGCCACGCTCGTCGGGCTCTCAGACGAGGCCGCGGCGCGGCGCGCAGAGAGCGAGCAGGCCCACGCCGTCCATGGCATCGACGCGCTCGGCACGGTGCTCGACCGTACCTACTCGAACCTCCTCGGTCGCCGCCGCCCGCGCGGCACGGCCGACCCGCTTGCCAGCCGTCCCTGGATCTTCTGTGACCTGCACACGCACACCGAGCACTCCCACGACTGCGCCTCGCCGATCGATGAGCTGCTCGACCACGCTGAGGCACTCGAGCTCGGAGCCATCGCCATCACCGACCACAACGTCTTCTCCGGCGCGGCCGCAGCCGTCGAGCTGGCCCGGGGCCGCGACCTCACCGTCATCCCGGGAGAGGAGATGAAGACGGACGAGGGGGAGGTGATCGGGCTGTTCCTCAGCCACGAGATCCCGCAGGGCATGACCATGGCAGAGACGATCGCAGCGATCCGCGAGCAGGAAGGGCTCGTCTACCTCCCTCACCCCTTCGACCGGCTGCATGCCATTCCACGACCCGAGACGCTGCGCCGCCTGCTCGCCGAGATCGACATCATCGAGGTCTACAACGCCCGCCTCCTCTTCGACGCGTACAACGATGAGGCGCTGCGCTTCGCTCGCAAGTACAACCTGCTGATCGGGGCAGGCTCAGACGCACACGTGCTCCAGGGCGTCGGCACAGGCATGGTCCGCATGCGGGCGTTCCGGGATCCGGAGGAGTTCGTCGTCAGCCTGCAGACCGTAGATATCGTGCGGCGGCCCAAGTCGCTCCTGTACCTGCAGAGCCTCAAGTGGGCTGCTCAGGCGCGCGAGCGGTACGTGCGAACCGCAGCCGAGCGGTAGGAGCACGCACCGGAACCCCGAACCTCCGAACTGGTGAGCGGAGCAGCCGACGACATTGCCGAGCGGTACCTGAAGAAGGCGATCGCCGAGATCAACGAGCTCGGGACCGAGATCTCGCGGGCTCCGGGAGCCGACGGGGCGCACGTGCTCGGATCGGGTAATCCGCAGGCAGATGTGCTCATGCTCAAGCATCGTCCCCAGCAGGCGGAGCTTCAGGAGGGCGTCGCCTACTTCGGCCGCGCTGGGCAGGCAATCCTCAAGTCGATCCAGCGGCTGCGCATCGATCCGATGGCGATCTACGGGACAACGGTGCTCAAGATCGCCGGCGAGAGCGAGGAGGACGCGCTCGGCTGGCTCGCCCGCGAGCTTCATATCGTCCAAGCGAAAATGATCGTCATCATGGGGGAGGACGCGCGCAGATGCCTGAACGCCCTCCAGTTCCCGCTGTCGAGCCCGGTGAAGGCGACGCTGGGCGAGATCCAGCCGTTCACGGCGACGATCAGCGCGCTCGTGACGCCATGCATCGACGAGTCACTGAACGAGCAGGACGCAAAGCGAGACTTCTGGGAGGCGTTCAAGGCCCTCGGGCCATGGTGGGCCGAGCTACCGCCCTACTGACGCTCCTGGCCGCGCTCGCCGCCTACTACGCGGCGAGCGGTGAGCTGCCCGACCTGTCGACCTGGCCCGAGATTGCGTTCATGGGCGCGGCCGTCTTCCCGGCCTGGGCGCGGCCGTCTTCCCGGCCATGTTTGGCGTGATCGGCCTCGCGCTTCCCTCGCGGCAGGCGCCGCTCCTCGGCCTCGGCGTCGTTGCGCTTGGCGCCCTGAGCGCGATCCTGGAGGTGAGCGGGCTCGATATCGCCGCCAACTTCACGAAGTTCGCTGCCGTGGCCGGCGCGGGCTGGTGGATTCTGCGTTTCTTGGACCATGTCGCCTTGGTGCTGCTCGTGGCGGTGCTGATCGTGCCGATCGATCTGATCTCGGTCGCGCTCGGCCCGACGCGCACGATCGTCGAGGAAGCCCCAGGGGTCTTCAACACCTTCAGCGTCTCGTTCCCAATCCCCGGCGAGGTTGCGTTCAGCCAGCTGGGCCTGCCCGACGTGCTCTTTTTCGCCCTGTTCCTCGCAGCTGCCAAGAAGTTCCGTCTGCGGCCGGGGCTCGCGTGGCTCCTGATGGCGTGCTCCTTTGGCGTGCTCCTTTGGCGGAACGATCACGCTCGCGGCGTTGCTCGACCGAGGCGGCTTCGCGGCCTTGCCGCTCCTGTCGGCGGGCTTCGTGATCGCGAGCACCGACCGCCTCATCGCAGTCCACGGCCGGCGGTGGTTCGACCTCAGCCGGCCCCACACCTCTAGCGGAACCAGCCGCGATCGATGGCGCTCGTCGAGCTTGCGAGACGCCAGCGGCCCTCAGGCCTCTTGTGATGGGCCATCGCGGCTGGTGGATGCCGAGCCTGCCGGCGGCAGCTCGGCGCCGGCCCGCTGTGCGATAACCGTGCGAGGGCCAGCCACGAGGGCCGCCCAGCCGGCAAGCGGCGCGCGCGGCCTTGGCGACCCTGGCCGCAGCATCTAGGCAGCCCGCCCCCAACCAACCACCCGGGGGAGGCCAGCCGAGAAGAGCGCACGGATTTCGCACGATCTGTCACAGAAGCGTCATGAAACTGTGACAACTCTCCGGGCTCCTGGTGCCCGAGCCGACTCCGCCTTCTCTGTCGCGCTCACACCGTCAGGCTGCGCATGCCCCCGCCGCCTCGCCGGCAACCAGCTGCCGAGCTGCGCTTCGCTCCAACTCTGCCCGCCCCCCCCGGTGCCCGAGCTACCTCTACCCCTCTCTGCGCGCTCCCGCCCTGACTCGCTCCTCTCCGCCTCGTCCGCCAAAGGTCGCCCGAGCCGCCTCTGCCCCTCTCTACTCCCCCTTGGCGCCCGACCTGCGCCACGCACCTCTCTACGCGCCTCGGGGCCGAGCTGCGCTCTGCGCTTCGTGTTCCCTCTGCAGCGCGAGCTGCGCCATGTCCCTGCCGTGCCGGCCAGGAGCTGCCCTCTCCGCGCTCTGCCCCAGCTCTGCCCCCCCTTGCCACCCGAGCCGCCTTTGCCACCTGCTCGCTCCTGCCACCCGGGCTGCCTCTGCCCTGCCTGCCTCGCCAGCCGAGAACGAGAAGTGCGCCCGCCGAAAGCCGGCCGAGCTGCGCTACGCCCCCTCGCGCGCAAACAGCGCCACCGACTCCACGTGGGGCGTGTGCGGGAACAGGTCGAGTGGTCGCACCTTGACCAGGCGATAGCCGAGCGCCCTCGTCAGCTCGCCCGCGTTCCCGGCGAGCGTCGCTGGATTGCACGAGACGTACACGAGCCGATCGGCGCTGAGCTCCGCGACCCGGCGCAGCCCCCGGCCCGAGAGACCCGCCCGCGGCGGATCGACGACGACGACATCCGGGGGGCCCGAGCGCGGAACGAGCTCCTCGGCCGCCGCCGCGACGTCGCCCGCGAAGAAGGCGGCATTGGCGATTCCGTTGAGCTGGGCGTTCTCGAGCGCGCACGCCACCGACTCCTCAGACTGCTCGATGCCCCAGACCGTGAGCGCGTTGCTGGCGAGCAGAAGCCCGATCGTCCCCGTACCGCTGTAGAGGTCGTACACGGTCTCGCCGCCCGTGAGAGCCGCATATTCGCGGACGAGCGAGTAGAGGTGCTCGCCCATGCGGGTGTTCGTCTGGAGGAAGGATCCCGCCCGGACGCGAAACCGCAGCTCGAGAAACTCCTCCTCGATCGCCTCCTCGCCGAAGAGCAGCATGGTTGGAAGGTTGGTGACCTCGGCAGGCCGATCGTTCACGGCCCAGTGAGCCGAACGGACTTCCGGGAACCCACGGAGCGCGGCAACGAGCTCGTCGCTTCCCGCGAGGTCGCCGGGAGCGGTCACGAGCACGACGAGGACCTGGCCGGTGTTCCGACCCTCGCGAACGATCAGGTGGCGCAGGTATCCCTCGTGGCTGCGCTGGTCGAAGGCCGGCAGCCCCTGCGCGCGCGCCCAGGCCTCGACCGCGCGCCTGACCTCGTTCCCGAGCGCCGAGGCGAGATGGCACGTCTCGATCGGGAGCACCTCATCCCAGCGCCCCGAGCGATGGAAGCCAAGCGCCGGGCCAGCCGCCGTCTGCGTGAAGGAGTACTCGAGTTTGTTGCGGTAGGCAAACTCCTCGACCGCCGGGATGATCGGCTCGAGTGGCGGCTCGGCAATGCCACCGAGTCGCTGGAGGGAATCCCGTACCTGGTCGTGCTTCGCAGCGGCCTGAGCCGCGTAGGCGAGATCCTGGAAGCGGCACCCGCCACAGGAGCCGAAGTGCTCGCAGCGCGGCTCGACGCGGTCGGGTCCCGGCTCGAGGAGATCGACCGCGTGCGCCTCGGCGAAGCCGCGCTTCACCTTCGTGATCTGGGCGCGGACGAGATCGCCCGGCAGCGCCCGCCGCACGAACACGACGAAGCCATCGAGCCGGGCAACGCCGTTGCCGCCGAACGCGAGCGAGTCGATGCGCAGCTCGACCTCGTCGTGCTTCTGCACAGGAGCGGCCACTTCGCGATCCTACCCCCCCGGGCGAGGGGAAGCCCGCCGCAGCGGCGCACGCTGCGGTCGCCCCCGATTCGATCAGCTAGGCGAGCGTCCGCACGAGAACGCGGCGGGTGCGGGGGCCGTCGAACTCGCAGAAGAAGATCCCCTGCCACGTGCCGAGCGCGAGCTTGCCGCCCTCGATGGGAATGACGACGGACGTTGCGGTCAGCGAGGCACGGACGTGTGACCACGGGTTGACGTCGCCCTCCTCGATGTGCTCCCAGGGCCAGGCCTCATCGACGATCCGCTCGAGCGCCATCTCGATATCTCGGCCCACAGCTGGGTCGGCGTGCTCCTGGATGACGACGCCAGCGCTCGTGTGCGGTACGTAGATCACAGCCGCCGCGGCGTCGCCGGGGTCCCCGAGCGCCTCGCGCACCTGGGCGGTCACGTCGACCACCTCCGTTCGACGGGTGGTCTTCAGGCTGAATCCGCTCACGCGTCTATTCTACGCGTCCCATGGCAATCGAGCTTGAGACCTACCGGAGAAAGGTCGACCGGTTCATCGCAGAGCTCGACGAGGAATACTACCTCCATTTCGCGGGGCACAAACCGGAGCTCGAGCTCGCCACGATCTATCAGCGGCACGAGCAGCTGGCGTCGCTCGAGACCTGCCGCGAGCTCGGTGAGCGGGCGGCCAGCGACCCCTCGGTGCGGGAGCTTTGGCGCTTCGCGTGCGAGGGGTACCTCGGAAGCGTCACGACCGAGGAGAGCGAGGCGATCGCCGGGATCGAGGCCGACGGCGAGGTCGTGCTCAGCGGCGAGCCAATCCCCTTCCGAGCCGTCCGCGCCGAGATCGCCGGGGAGGCTGACCGCGAGCGGCGGGCGCGGCTGGATGCAGCGCGCGCCTCGTTCACCGAGGCAACCCTCAACCCGCTGTACCGGGCAGCGCTCGAGCGCGCGCACGAGACCGCCCGGCAGCTCGGCTCGTCAGGCTACCGCGCGCTCTACGAGAGCTTCGGCTTTGAGCTCGCCGCCCTCGAGCGCGCCTGCGCCGAGCTGCTCAACGAGACGGAGGAGCTCTACGTCGACCGATTCGGCGAGCTCTGCGAGCGGCGACTGGGCGTGAGCCTCGATGCGGCGGAGCGGCATGACATCCACCGCCTCCTGCGCGCGCCGGACTGGGATGAGGGCTTCCCGGCGAGCACGATGCTGCCGGCTCTCGAGCAGACGCTCGCCGGCCTTGGCATCGACGCGCGCGCCCAGCCGAACATCCACCTCGATACCGACGAGCGGCCATCCAAGTCGCCACGGGCGTTCTGCGCGCCAATCGAGGTGCCGGGCAGGATCATGCTCGTCATCAAGCCGATGGGCGGCCTCGACGACTGGCGCGCCCTCTTCCATGAAGCCGGGCACGCGCAGCACTTCGCGCACACGAGCCCCGCTCTGCCGGTCGAGGCCCGCCGACTCGGCGACAACGCGGTCACCGAGGGGTATGCGTTCCTGCTCGAGCGGATGGTCGATGATCAGGTCTGGCTGCGCCGCCGCCTCGACTTTGGCCGCCCCGATGAGCTCGCCTCGGAAGCCGCGACCGTCCTGCTCTACGCCGTGCGGCGCTACTGCGGCAAGCTGCTCTACGAGCTCGGCCTGCACGGGTCTGACTCGCTCGATGGAATGCCGAGCCGGTACGCGCAGGCCTTGGGCGAGGCGACGAGGGTGGCCCATTCGGAGGCCGACTTCCTTGCCGATGTCGATCCGGGCTTCTACTGCTCGAGCTACCTGCGAGCATGGGCGGTCGAGGCCCACCTTCGGGAGTTCCTCGCCGAACGTTACGGGACCGCGTGGTTTGCATCGCCGGCGGCCGGATCGCTCCTGCGCGAGCTCTGGTACGAGGGGCAGAACATGGATGCCGATCGCCTCGTCAGCGAGGTGACGGGATCGCCGCTTGCCCTCTCGCGCATTGCGCCCCGGCTTGCCGAGCCGACGTTAGGCCGGTAGGCAACGGGCCGAGGCAAAGCCCCGGCCCATTCCTCCTAGAGGCGGATCACCGGTGTCGGCCGGCCGTGTGGACAACTAGGCGGTCTCCCTGCCAGAACCCTGGCCGATGTCGCCTCCGGCAATGCCGATGTGCTTCGGCTTGCTCTCCTCGGGCTTCGGGCCGCTGACCGTCAGCACCCCGTCGGCGTAGACGGCCTCGATTGCGTCCGCCTCAACGCCCCGGGGCAGCGTCACGCTTCGCGAGAACCGCCCGAACACGCGCTCGCAGCGATGAGCGCGGTGGCCGCCTGCCAACGCTTCACGGGATCGCTCTCCGGCGATCGTCAACAGGTCGCCGTCAACCTCGATGGGATGTCGTCTCGGTCGAGCCCCGGCAGATCGAGCCTGAGCACGACCGCGTCGTCTGTCTCGTGGACGTCGAGCGCAGGCACCCACCGGGCCACGCCGTTGCCGCTGCCCCCGCCGTTGCCGCCCGTCCAGAGGTGGTTCATCAGGTCATCCAGATCGAGCTAGAGGGTCGCAAGCTCGCGAAAGGGCTGGAATCGAATGCGTGCCATTGCAGAAACCTCCTTCGTCGTTCCCAATATCTGTTGTAGATATACATATAAGATCTAAGTGTTAGATTTTCAATTCTTTGGACGCCGCAGGGGCGTGCCCGGGCTCGCGCGGACTAGGATGTCCTGATGGTTCCGGCGCCGACGTCCCTGCGAGGTCGCGACCTCATGCGGATCGCCGACTTGACGGCCGCTGAGATCGAGACCGTCCTCGCCCACGCCGAGCGGCTCAAGGCCCACAGGCACGGGGGCCCGAGCCGCACACTGCTCGACGGGCGGGTGCTCGGGATGCTCTTCGAGCAGCCCTCCACACGGACGCGCGCCTCGTTCGAGGTTGCGATGACGCAGCTCGGCGGCACCGCGCTCAACCTGGCAGCCGGCGACCTCCAGCTCTCCCGCGGAGAGCCGATCCGCGACACGGCGATCGTCCTGTCCCGCTACGTCGATGCGATCGTCATGCGAACCGCCAGCCACGAGCGGGTCGAGGAGCTGGCGGCTTCGGCCGACGCTCCGGTGATCAACGGGCTGACCCCGCTCCACCACCCGTGCCAGGCGCTGGCCGATCTCTTGACGGTGAAGGAGCACCTCGGGAGGCTCGACGGCGTCCGCATCGCGTTCCTCGGCGACGGGAACAGCAACGTCTGCCATTCGCTGCTCGAGGCGTGCGCGCTCGTGGGCGTCGATCTCGTCGTCGCGAGCCCGCCGGGCTACGAGCCCGCCCTCGACGTGCACCGTCGCGCGAGCCAGCCCGCCGCCGCCTCGGGAGCCCGCATCGAGATCGCGAGCGGTCCTCGCGAGGCCGCAGCGGACGCGGACGTCCTCTACACGGACGTCTGGACGAGCATGGGCAGCGAGCACGAGCGCGGCCAGCGGGCGGCTGACCTCGCTCCGTACGGCCTTGACGAGCGGCTGCTTCGCCTCGCGAGCGATCGAGCCGTGGTCATGCACTGCCTGCCGGCGCACGTCGGCGAGGAGATCACGGAGGGCCTGCTCTATGGCGACCGCTCGGCGGTGTGGGACCAGGCCGAGAACCGGCTGCACGCGCAGAAGGCGCTGCTTGCACTCGTCGTGGCGTGAACGAACCGGCAGATCACATGGGAGGAAGCGGTGATCGCGCGGCATCTGAGCAGTCCGAGCCCGACTTCGAGGCAGTTGTCGACTACGCCATGAAGGGTCTTCCGCCGGAGCTGGCCGCCGCGATCTCGAATGTCGACATCGTGATCGAGGACCAGCACGACGACGATCCGGACGTCTACGGCCTGTACTGGGGGGTCCCTTTGACCGAGCGAACCTCGGGCTACGCGGGTGTACTGCCCGACAAGATCTCGCTGTACAGGGGACCCCTCATGCGCGACTTCGGCCACGATCTCGAGCTGCTCGAGGAAGAGATCCGAGTCACCGTCTTGCACGAGCTCGCACACCACTTCGGGATTGACGACGCCCGCCTCGACGAGCTCGGGTACGCCTGAGACTCGCCCAAGCCTGCCCCTTGGTCGAGGCACCCGGGTCGAGCTAGGCCAGGAGGTGGCCATGGAGTTCGGCGTCACGGTTCTCCCAGACCCGCCCCACACGGTCATGCTCGACCGCCTCGCGCGAGCCGAGGCAAACGGGTTCACCTACGGGTGGACCTACGACTCGCACGTCCTCTGGCAGGAGTGCTTCCCGCTCCTGACGGCCATGACGCATCGCACGAGCACCATGAAGGCCGGCCTGTGCGTGACGAACCCCGGTACACGGGAGCCCACCGTCCTCGCGAGCGCGCACGCGACCGTGCACGACATCTCGGGCGGTCGGGTCGTCTTGGGCGTGACCGGGGTGACTTCGCCCGCAGGACGATCGGGCTCAAGCCTGTCCGAATGGCCGAGTACGAGGCCGCCTGCCGGATGATGAAAGACCTCATGAACGGTCGGACAGTGCGGTGGAACGACCAGGAGCTCGAGCTCGCCTGGGCAAGGAACCGCCCGGAGATTCCCATGTACCTGGCGGGCTATGGGCCCGGGGCTCTTGCCGTGGCCGGCCGCGTCTCCGACGGTGTCATCATCCAGCTCACCGACCCCGAGATCGTCGACTGGATCATGGGCATCGCGCGCAAGGCCGCCGAGGAGGACGGGCGCGATCCTGACGCGCTTGCGCCGATCGCCTGTGCGCCCGCCTTCGTGTCGGCCGACCTCGAACGCGCGCGCGACCAGGTTCGCTGGTTCCCCGCGATGGTGTCGAAGCACGTCATGGACCTGCTCGCGCGATACGACGAGTCAGAGCTGCCAGCCCCGCTCTTCGGGTACGTCAAGCAGCGCGATTTCTACGACTACCGAGACCGCCGCCGCGCCGGCGCCGAGCACGGGCGCTTCGTCGACGACGACACCTACGACCGCTTCTGCATCCTCGGCACGCCCGAGCAGCACATCGAGAAGCTGAAGGCCCTCGAGGCCATCGGCGTTCGCCAGTGGAACATCTACCTCATGGCCGGCGACGAGGAGCGCACGCTCGACGTGTACGGACAGGAGATCATCACCGCGTTCTCCTAGCTGGAGAGCCCAGCCAGGCTGCCAGGTTTGTCCTGCGAGACGCTCGCTGGGCTCGCCGGGCGTGCCCTGCGGGCAGCTCCTCGCGGGCGCCTGGCAGCGGCCGCCGGATGCTAGGCGTCCTCGGAGTACTCGTCCGCGATCTCGAGCACGTCGTCGATGATGTCGAGCCCCTCCTGGAGCTCCTCACGAGTGATGGTCAGCGGCGGGGTGAGAGCGAGGACGTTCCAGTGGACGAAGGGAGCAAGCCCCTTGGCCATGCAGGCCTTCGTGATGCGGCCCATCGGCTCGGCGGCCTCCTCGCCGGCGTTGAAGGGGACCAGCATCTCGCGCGTCTCCCGACTGCGAACCAGCTCGAGCGCCCAGAACAGCCCGAGCCCGCGGACGTCGCCGATCGAGGGGTGTCGGTCCTGCAGCTCCGGCAACTCGCGCGCGAGCACCTCGCCCATGGCCGCGGCGTTCTCGACGATCTCCTCCTCCCGGAAGGCCTCGATCGACGCGACGCCCGCCGCGCACGCGAGCGGGTGGCCCGAGTAGGTGAGCCCGCCCCCGAAAAACCGGTCCTTCACCCAGTCGGAGAGCGGGTCTGAGATCACCATTCCACCCAGGGGTACATAGCCGGAGTTGATGCCCTTCGCCACGGTCATGATGTCGGGAACGACGTCCCAGTGCTGGCAGGCGAACCACTCGCCGGTGCGGCCGAAGCCGGCCATGACCTCGTCGAGGATCAGGACGATCCCATGGCGGTCGCAGACCTCCCGGATCGAGCGGAGGTACCCCGACGGCGGCACGATAATCCCGTTGGTTCCGGTGACGGTCTCGAGGATCACCGCCGCGACGGTGTGCGGCCCCTCGTACTGGAGGATCTCCTCGAGGTGCAGCCCGCCCGTGCAGACCGGGCAGGGATCTGGGTGCCCGGCAGAGCACCGGTAGCAGTAGGGATCGAACATCCGCACGACGCCGGGGATTCCGGGCTCGGCGAGCCATCGCCGGGGTTCGCCTGTGAGCGTGATGGCGCCGGCGGTCGCGCCGTGGTAGGAGCGGTAGCGCGCGACGATCTTGTCGCGACCCGTGTACCAGCGCGCAAGCTTGATCGCGTTCTCGTTGGCCTCTGCCCCGCCGTTCGTGAAGAACACCCGGTTCAGATCGCCCGGCGCGACCTCCGCAACGAGGCGCGCCAGCTCGGAGCGCTGGTCGTTGCCATACGTCGGCCCGATGGTGCACAGCCGATCGGCCTGCTCCTTGATGGCGGCGACCACCTTCGGGTGTTGGTGGCCAATGTTGAGGTTCACCAGCTGGGAGGAAAAATCCAGGTAGCGCTTGCCGTCGTAGTCCCAGAAGCAGCAGCCCTCGGCACGGGCGACGGGGATCGGGGCGATCTTCGACTGGATCGACCAGGAGTACAGGACGTGAGCGCGGTCGAGCTCGAGAACCCGCTCGCTCGCTCGAGGATCGGTCTCCACGACGGCCATCGGCACCTCACCAGCCTCGCATTGCTGACACCTCGCTCCAGAGCTTAGCCTCTGCTCCTACGGAGGCCGCACCAGGCTCGACGCAGACGCTTCCAGTTGGCTTCGTCGGTCCGCAGGGGCGCAAGCTGGCATCGTTTAGGAGATGACCGGCTGGAATCGGACGTCGCTGCGCACGCTCGCGCTCGTTGCCCTCGCGGCGGCCGTTATCGCCCTCGCCCTTCCCGCCAGCGCCAGCGCGCACGCGCTCGGCGGTAGAGCGGATCTGCCGATCCCGGTGTGGCTCTTCGGCTGGACGGCCGTCATCGTCCTCGTCATCTCTTTCGTCGCCCTTGGGGCCCTCTGGAAGCGGCCGCAGCTCGAGCGCGGCGAGGTTCGTCCGCTTCCCCGCCGGCTCAACGCAGTCCTGACGAGCCGCGCGCTCGAGGTTCTGCTCGGCGCCGCCGGCATCGCCCTGCTCGGCGCCATGCTGTGGTCGGGCTTCGCGGGACGCCAGTCGGCCACGAACAACTTCTCCCCAACGTTCGTCTTCATCATCTTCTGGCTCGGCTTGGTCCCTGCCAGCGTGCTGCTCGGGAACGTCTTCAGCGCGCTCAACCCCTGGCGCTCGCTCGGTCGAGCCGCCTCGTGGGCGATCGATCGCATCTTTCGCGGCCAAGCGCCAGCAGCCCCGCCATACCCGACGTGGCTCGGTCATCTCCCCGCAGCCGCAGGACTCGCCGCCTTCACCTGGCTCGAGCTGATCGCCGTGGGCGGCCAGCTACCGCGGAGCGTTGCCGCCGCGGCCCTCGTCTACACCTGCGTGACGCTGATCGGCATGGCCGTCTACGGCGTCGACGCCTGGATCGAGCGCGCCGAGACGTTCTCGCTCTACTACGGGCTAATGGCCCGCATCGCCCCGTTCGAGCGGCGGGGCAACCAGATCGTCCTGCGGCGGCCGCTGTCCGGCCTCGCGAGGCTCACACCCCACCCTGGCTTCATCCTCTTCGTGGCCGTCATGCTGGGCGGCGTGAGCTTCGACGGGCTGCAGGAGGGGTCGGTGTGGGCCGTGATCGGGCCCCTGATCGAGGACGGCGTCGACTCGGTCTTCGGGATTATGGGCGCCCGGCTGTTTGCCGACAGCGTCGGCCTCGCCGCCATGGTCGCGATCATCTACTGCGTCTTCCTCCTGGGCGCTGCGGCTATCCGCCACGCGCTGCGTGGTAAGGTCGCGCCCGCACCGAGCAACCCGGCGCTGCAGTCAAGCCGCGGGCTCAGCACGCTGTTTGCCCACTCGCTCGTACCGATCGCGGTCGCCTACGTCGGCGCGCACTACCTGACGCTGCTCATCCTCGAGGGCCAAGGGGTCGCGTCGCTCATCTCGGATCCGCTCGGCCACGGCTGGGATCTGTTCGGCACGAGCTCGCTCGGCATCGACTTCGGGCTCATCGGCGCCAAGAACAGCTGGTACACGCAGGTTGCCATGGTCGTTGCCGGCCATGTCGCGGCACTGATGCTCGCGCATGACCGGGCAGTCTCGCTCTTCGGCGACTCGCGGGCCGCGACCCGCTCACAGATCGGGATGCTCGCCATCATGGTGGCCCTGACAAGCTTCGCTCTGTGGCTCCTCAACAACGCAAACGCGTGATGAGGCGCGTGGCGCTTGCCGCGTCGCTGGCGGCTGTCGCCGCGCTGGTCCTGCCGCAGGCCGCCCGCGCAGACCACGGTCCGCTCAGGCCCGACGAGGCAGCCTCCACGTGGAGTTTCTCCCCGCTCGTGCTCACGTTCGCGGGGCTCGCCATCCTGCTGTTCACTCAGGCGATGGTGCGGCTGCGCAGGCGGGGCCGCGCCGACCACGCGCCGCTTGGCCGAACGGTCCTGTTCGGCTTGGGTCTGGCGATCGTGGTCCTCGCGCTGATCTCGCCCCTCGACGCGATCGGCGAGCAGTACCTGCTCTCCGCGCACATGCTCCAGCACGTCTCGATCGGCGATGCGGGGCCCGCGCTCCTGCTCGCCGCGGTGCGCGGGCCGCTGGTGTTCTTCCTGATCCCCGCCATGATCCTCGGCCCGCTCGCGCGCGTCAGGCCGCTGCGATCACTCGTGACGCGGCTGACCTACCCAGAGACGGCCCTCATCATCTGGATGACCGCCATCGCGGTCTGGCACACGCCCGCCCTCTACCAGGCAGCGCTCGACGACGGTGTCCTGCACAACCTCGAGCACACGTCCTTCATCGTGGCCGGAATCCTAATCTGGACCGTGCTCGTCGATCCCACCCGTCGCGCCCGCGTCCGCCGTGCTGGACGGATCGCGACCGCGGTCGTCGTCTTCGCCGCGGGACAGGTCCTCGCCGAGATCTTCCTGTTCAGCGGACGACCTCTCTACGGGGCCTACGCCGCGCAGGATGAGCGCCTGCTCGGGCTGTCCGCCCTAACCGATCAGCGCTTCGCGGGCGTGGTCATGATGGTCGAGCAGGCGGTGACAATCGGCCTGTTCCTACTGATCCTCTTCCTCGCTGAGGATCGGGCCGCGCGGCGGCGGGCGGCAACCCAGGCAGTCTCGGCACGCGTGCGCCCATGATCCCCTCACCGACCTCGTTCACGTTCGAGCCGCTGTTCCTGGCCCTTGCGGTCCTGGCAGGCGTGCTGTACGTGCGCGCCGCTCGAGCCGCTGCCGAGCCGCCGTCCCGCTGGCGGGCGGCCAGCTTTGGCGCCGGTCTCGTCATGATCGCCGCCAGCCTCAACTCCCCGCTCGAGACGCTCGCGGCGCACTACTCGCTGCTGATGCACCTCCTTCAGAACGTCATCCTCGCGGACTGGGCGCCGCCCCTCTTGATCCTCGGGCTCACGCCGTCCATGCGCCGCGCGATTGCCGCCCGCGGCGGCAGAGCCATGCGAGCGCTCACGCGCCCGAAGGTCGCGCTGCCCGTGTGGCTGGTTGGCTGGTACCTGATCCACCTTGCTGTCGTCTACGACTACGCGCTCGAGAACCCCTGGGCGCTCAACCTCGAGCACGCCCTCCTCATCGCAATCGGGCTGGTGTTCTGGTGGCCGGTCTTCTCAGACGTCCCGCACGACCCGCCGACACTCGGCCGGACCGGCTACGTCCTCGCCGGGTTCGTCGGGTCTGCGTTCCTCGGCCTTGCCCTGACGTTCTCGGGCAGCGCGTTCTACGACTTCTACGAGCGCGCACCCCGCATCTGGGGCCTGTCGCCGGTCCAGGATCAGAACTTCGGAGGCATCCTCATGACCAGCGAGCAGGCGCTCGTGTTCCTCGCTGCGACCGCCTACCTGCTGATCCGACTCTTCCACGAGGAGGAGGCGCGCGAGCGCGCTCAGCGGGAGCGCGATCGAGCCCGGCTCGCTGAGCTCCAGGAGCACGATTGGGACGAGAGAACCTGGCACGGCTGATTCGGTCGCTAACGTCTAACGTAGGAACAAGGCGACACTTTGCTGGCGTCTCGACGGCGCCGACGATGGGAGAAGGAATGACACAGCCCTTCACGAACCTCACACGCATGATGAGTCGACACTTCGCCCCCACCCGACGCTCGCTGCCGAATCTCGACGCACTCCTGAAGGTGCGACGCAGCCTGATTCTCCTACCCGTCGTGCTCGCCCTTGCCCTCGCGGTCGGCGTCTCGGCGTGCGGCGGCACTGAGGAACCGGCGGCACAGCCGTCGCCGGCGCCGCCGCCCGGAGTGGATGAGCCAAGCGAGGTGACGCCGGTCGAGCCAGCTGACCCGCCTCCGTCCCCAACCAGCCCGCCCTCGTCTCCGTCCGAGCCACCTCCGCCTTCCCCGCCCTCCCCCTCGCCTCCCCCCGTCCTGCCAGACCCGCCCCCTCCACCCGCGGCGGAAGAACTCCCGCTCATCAAGGTCAAGGGCATAGCCTTGAAGACAGGCATCAACAACAACAGGGTCCGTCAGCTCCAGAATGCGCTTATCTACGTCGGGCTGATGGAAGAGGGCTCGGCTGACGGCAAATTCGGCCCTATCACCAAGCGCGCGGTCCAGTCTTTCCAGCTCAACGAGGGTCTGAAGGGCGACGGCATCGCAGGTGAAAAGACCGTCCGCGCCCTCAACCAGGCGGTGAAGAAGAGCAAGCGCTACGACGAATTCGTGGAGGGCGACCTGACGGAGCCGGGCGGCTCAGGAGACAGCTAGCCCAGCCGAGGCGGAGCCTCAGCACGGAGAGCTCGACACTGAGATCAAGAGTCCTCTACACGGGCCGACGGATCCGCCTTGGGGCGGGGGTGGTCGGCCCGCCACGTTTGCTGTCCCCAGTTCGGGCCGCCGCTCTCGCTGACAGGAACGGCATGGCGGCCGTTCGGCCTCGGCCAGCGCCTGCCGGTCACGAGCCCCGTGCTCCTAGCTGTCCCGAGCAGGTAGCCTGACCGGGTCAAGCAGCTCGAGCGTCAGCCGCCGGCCGGCGCCGCTCGAGCCGGTACGGTCGAGCGAACCCGCGCAAGGAGAGCCCGGTGAGCTTCGAGATCAGCAGTAATGCCACCCCAGGCAGCAGCGATCCGTTCAACGTCGCGTCGCGGCAGCAGGCCGCGTCGATCGACGAGCTCGCCCCCGAGTACCGACAGCTCATCGACCGCCCCTACACGGTGACGCTGGCGACGGTGGCCAGGAACGGGCGCGCCCAGCTCTCGCCGATGCGGTTCCGGGCCAGCCAGGACCGCAGGCGCGTCGAGCTCAACACCGTGATCGGGCGCATCAAGGACCACCAGATGCGCCGCCACCCGCGCATCTCTATCCAGACCACCAACCCCGAGAACCCCTACCACTGGCTGAGTATGTACGGCGAGGTCGTGGACGTCATCCGCGAGAGCGACCCCGAGCGAGGGCACCTCGCGACCGAGTCGGTCGACAGCCTCGCCGAGCTATACCTCGGCGAGCGCCCGTACTCGTTTTGGACGAACGGCGAGGAGCGTGTCCTGCACATCGCCGCGCCAACCCAGATCGTGACGTTCGGCACGCCAGGCTAGATGCGATGAACTTCGGCGCCATGATCTTCGCGACCGAGTCCTCGATCGACCCGGTCGAGCTGGGGAAACGTCTCGAGGACGCCGGGTTCGAGTCTCTGTTCCTGCCGGAGCACACCCACATTCCAACGAGCCGGGAATCGCCATTCCCGGGCGGTGGCGAGCTGCCGCGCGAGTACTCGTGCACCTACGACCCCTTCCTTACGCTGACGGCGGTTTCGGCCGCAACCGAGCGGCTAGTGCTCGGCACCGGCGTGTGCCTCCTGAACCAGCGCGACCCGATCGTCACAGCCAAGCAGGTCGCGACGCTCGACCACCTCTGTGGCGGCCGCTTCGTGTTCGGCGTCGGTGCCGGCTGGAACGCCGAGGAGATGCGCAACCACGGCACCGACCCGCGCCTGAAGTGGAAGACCCTGCGCGAGCGGGTCGAGGCGATGAAGGCGATCTGGTCGAACGACGAGGCCTCCTACCACGGCGAGCTCGTCGACTTCGACCCGATCTGGCAGTGGCCCAAGCCCTTGCAGCGGCCACATCCCCCCATCCTGCTTGGCTCGAGCACCGAGGCGGCGCTGCCGCGGGTCGCGCGATACGCCGACGGCTGGATGCCGAGCGGGCTGGGCGGCATCAGCGACTTCAGCCCCTACATCACCAGGATGAACCAGCTGTGCGAGGAGGTGGGACGCCCGCCGCCGCCGGTCTCGATCTACGGTGCAGCCGCCGACGCAGACAGCGTCGAGCGCAACGCTGCCGCCGGCGTCGAGCGCATGATCTTCAGGCTCCCGTCCGCTCCAGCCGAGGAGATCGTCCCTCTCCTTGAGCGCTGGCGCCCGCTCATCCAGGCATTCGGCGACCACTCGTAGAACGGCGCGCTGTGCACATTCTCTCCCCTTCCACCACCCCGAGCTGAGAGAAGCCTCGATGAAGTTCGGCGCCTATATCTTCCCGACCGAGTACTCGATCAGCCTCGTAGAGCTCGGCCAGCGCCTCGAGGAGGCGGGCTTCGAGTCGCTGTGGGTCACCGAGCACACGCACATCCCGACGAGCCGTACGACGCCGTGGCCCGGAGGACGCGAGCTGCCGAGGGAGTACTCGTGCACCTTCGATCCGTTCCTTGGGCTGACGGCGGTCGCGAGCGCGACGGAGCGCCTGGTGCTCGGCACTGGCGTGTGCCTCCTGAACCAGCGCAACCCGATCGTGACAGCCAAGGAGGTCGCAACGCTCGACCACTTCTCGGGCGGCCGTTTTCGCTTCGGCATCGGCGCCGGCTGGAACATCGACGAGATGGAGAACCACGGCGTGAGACCGGCCGCGAAGTGGAAGACCCTGCGCGAGCGGGTCGAGGCGATGAAGGAGATCTGGTCGAACGACGAGGCCTCCTACCACGGCGAGCTCGTCGACTTTGACCCGATCTGGCAGTGGCCCAAGCCCCTGCATCGTCCGCACCCGCCGATCCTGCTTGGCGGCGCCGCACCCGGCGCGCTGCGCCGCGTCGTTCGCTACTGCGACGGCTGGATCCCGATCGGGACGCGCGCGCAGAGAGACTTCAGGGAGCCGGCCGCCGAGCTCGCACGCTTGGCCGAGGAGGCCGGCCGGCCGCGGCCGAGCCTCAGCATCTTCGGGACGGAGCGAACGGACGAGGCGATCGCTTGCCATGCGCAAGCCGGCGCCGAGCGCGTCGTGTTCGGTCTTCCCAGCGAGCCGGCCGAGACGGTCGTGCCGCTGCTGGCGCGGGACGCGGAGCTCGCTCGTCGCTTCGGCGAGAGCCCGTAGCGCCCACGCCGAGCAGCACCGTCTCTCACCCCCGCAGCTGTGGGCGGCCCGCGCGGAGGGCCCCTCCCATGGGGCGACGTGCGGGCGAGACGACGCGCGGGCTACTTGCGCCAGATGTCGCCCGCGTCGAGGACGACCGTCTGGCCGGAGGCGCCGTCGTTGCGGATCAACTCAAGCGCCATCGCAGCCACCTGCTCGACCGGCACGGTTGGCAGCTCTCCCTCCCGGATCTTCGCCACGATCTCGTCCGGGACGTAGCGGTCAAGCCAGGGGGTCGCCATCCAGCCCGGCGCGAGCGCGTTGATACGAATCGACTTCGGCAGCGCGCGGCACAGACATGTGGTCATCGAGAGCAGCCCCGCCTTCGAGACCGTGTAGGGAAGCGAGCTGCCGGTCGCGACGAACGGGGAAATCGATGAGACGTTGATGATGGCGCCACCGCCTCGCCTGCCCATCGCCGGCGCGATCGCCTGAACGCAGTTGAAGGCCCCGATCACGTTCACCCGTAGGGCGTAGTCCCAGTCGGCGTTCGTGATCGCCTCGATGTCGTCGAAGGGGATGAACCGCGTAACGCCGGCGTTGTTGACGAGGATGTCGATCGGTCCCAGCGCGTCCTCGACGGCCGAGACCATGGCGCCGACGGCATTCCGATCGGAGACGTCGGCCTGAACGGCCACGGACGCTTGGCCGACGCGATCAATCTCGGCCGCGACCTCGGCGGCCTCGTCCTTCGAGCGCGAGTAGTTCACCGCAACGTCCGCGCCAGCCCGCGCGAGCTGCAGCGAGATCTCCCGACCGAGACCGGTCCCTCCACCCGTGACGAGCGCGGTCTTGCCAGCGATGTCCACGACGGCAGGCTACGGGCTTCTCGCTCGCCTAGCAAGCTCGCAAGCCGCGCTGCAGGCTGATCCGGCGCTACGATCGCAGCAGCCGTGCCTCCTCGCTGGCTTCTCCGCCCACTGCGAACCTCAGTCGGCCTGCGCTGCCGCGTCCTCCTGCTGGGGAGCCTCGTTCTTTTCCTCGCGGGGCTCGCGGGCTTCCTGAGCTCACATGCCCGCGCTCAGGAGGACGGGATCCCCCGTGTGGTCGTCGTCGAGCTCTCCACGTCGATCGACAGCGTCTCGGCGAGGTTCCTCGAGCGGGCCATCGCCCTGGCCACCAACGAGGGAGCAGCGCTCATCGTGATCGAGCTCGACACGCCGGGCGGATCGCTCGACTCGACACGCGCAATAGTGAGCGAGATTCTCGGATCCGACGTGCCGGTGTCGGTGTACGTGACCCCGCAAGGGGCTCAAGCCGCCTCGGCGGGGACCTTCATCAGCATCGCGTCGTCGTTTCTCGCGATGGCGCCGAGCACGAACATCGGCGCGGCGTCGGTCGTGACGGGAGGCGGCGAGGACCTGCCGGAGACACTCGGCAAGAAGGTGACCGAGGACACGACGGCGTTCATCCGCAGCATCGCCGAACAGCGGGGCCGTCCGGTCGAGCCGCTCGAGGCGACCGTCCTCGAGGCGGAAGCGTACTCGGCCGAGGAGGCTGTCGAGCTCGGGATTGCCGATTTCGTCGCGGCCGACCGCTCTGTGCTGCTGCGCGAGCTTGACGGAAAGACGCTCGAGAGCGGGAGCGGCGAGGTCACGGTCACGACCGTGGGTGCGCCGATCCACGAGGTCGGTATGAACGGCTTCGAGCGGTTCCTCAGCTTCATCGCCAACCCGAACGTCGCCTTCCTGCTGCTCTCGCTGGGCGGCCTCGCAATCCTCATCGAGCTCTACAACCCGGGTCTGTGGTTTCCAGGGATCTTCGGTGTCACAGCGCTGATCATCGGCTGGGCCGGCATCGGTTTCCTGCCGTTCTCGTGGGCCGGGGTTGCCCTGATTGCGCTGGCGCTCATCCTGTTTCTCGGCGAGGCGCTCGCGCCCGGCTTTGGCTTATTCGGCACGGCGGGGACAGTGTCCTTGATCCTCGGCGGGCTCTTCGTGGTCGGCTTCTTCGGGGCTCCCGGGCTACCAGGATCCTCAGTTAGCGTCAACCGCTGGGTTCTCATCGGCGCCGGCACCTTCGTCGGGCTCTTTGTGCTCTGGCTCGGCTGGGAGGCGCGCCGCTCGCACACGGCAAAGGTCTACACGAGCCCAACCGAGCGGCTCGCGCTCATCGGCACAACCGCGCAAGTCACCGACCAGCTCTCCCCCGAGGGCGAGGTGCGGCTGGCCGACGAGACGTGGAGCGCCCGGCTGATCAACGGTCGCTTCGCCGAGATCGGCGAAACCGTTAGAGTCGTCGATATGAGAGATGTCCGCCTGATCGTGGAGCCGTACACGGAGGCCCCGGCGTCCGGGGAAGGCTCTGACGACCCGGCGGCTTCCGACAGCTGACGACCTGTGACCGGGGCGGCTGGCGCCGCCAGCTGCCCCGGCCGAGCGAGGAGGAGACCGCCCCATGGCAATCATCAACTTCGTCCGCGACTACGAGCGGCTCGCGCGATTCCGGTTTGGCCGCTTCGAGGGAATGAAGGGCCCCGGCCTCATCATCGCGATCCCGATTGTCCACCAGATCGTGCGCGTTGATACGCGGACCGAGGTCCTGGACATCCCGCAGCAGACCAACATCACCAAGGACAACGCTCCGATCGGAATCGACTTCCTCGTCTACATGCGGGTCGACATCAACAATGCCGAGAAGGCCGTGCTCGAGGTCGAGAACTACCGTGCCGCCGTCGTCGGCCTGGCAACGACGACGCTCCGCGCAGTCATCGGCGACATCAACCTTGACGAGGTCCTCTCGCAGCGGGAGCGCATCAACGAGGCGATCCGCCAGCGCCTCGACCAGGAGACGGGTCGCTGGGCAATCAAGGTCACGAACGTCGAGATCCGCGAGATCGATCCGCCGCGCGAGATTCAGGACGCGATGAACCGGCAGATGTCGGCCGAGCGCGTGCGCCGCGCAACCATCGTCGAGGCCGAGGGAACGCGGCAGGCGAACATCACCGTTGCTGAGGGCCAACGGCAGGCCACGATCCTGCAGGCCGAGGGCGACAAGGAGGCGGAGATCCTCCGCGCCGAAGGCCATCGGCAGGCCCAGGTGCTCGAGGCCGAGGGCTACCGTGACGCGCTGAGCCGGATCTTCGAGATCGCGAGGAACCTCGACGGCAACACGATGAACCTCCAGTACCTCGAGACGGTGAAGACCGTCGGGGCGAGCCCTGCCACGAAGTTCGTCCTCCCGCTCGAGCTCACCCGAGCCCTCGAGGGCCTCTCGGCAAGAGCTGCTGCCGCGAGCAGCGCCAGCGATCCCGCGTCGACCTAGCTCCGACCCGAATCCCAACCCCATCCCGCGCATCGGCCGCCCGCTCTGGGCGCCGATGCGTGGGTGCGCAGCACTGCCTCTTGGCGCGCTCGTCGGCGGTCAGGTACGCCGCCGCTTCTCGACGAGCACACCCTGCTCTGCGAGCGCGTCCATCTCCTGCGCCGAGTAGCCGGCTTCCGCGAGGATCTCCCGCCCGTGTGCCCCGAAGGCCGGCGGCTGCCGACGCGCCTCCCCGGGCGTGCGCGAGAACTTGATCGGAACGCCCCAGCCCTCGTAGTCGCCCACCTGCGCCTTCATCTCGCGGTGGCTCGTATGCGGATGCTCGAGCACCTGCTGGACGTCGAGGACCGGCCCGGCGGGAACACCGATCGCAAGCAGCCTCTCGCACAGCTCCACGCCTTCGAGGCCGGCAAGCAGAGCCTGCAGCTCGGCTGTCAGCTCGGCGCGGTTCGTCACGCGGTCGGCGTTATGGAGGAAGCGCGGGTCGTCTGCCAGCCCCGGGCGGCCTAGCTCCGCGCAGACCCGGGAGAACGCGCGATCGTTCCCCACCGCGAGGAAGATCTCAACCGTGCGCGTCTGGAACTTGTCGTACGGGCTGATGTTCGGGTGGGCGTTCCCCAAGAGACCCGGGATGCGCCCTGACAGCAGGTAGTTGGGGATGTGCGGGTGCATGAGCGCAACCCCAGCGTCGAAGAGCGACATGTCGATGTGCTGGCCGATGCCCGAGCGATGACGCTCCTCGATCGCCATCAGGATCGCGATCGTCGCGTAGAGGCCGGTGCCGATGTCGACCAGCGGAATCCCTGCCCTGGTTGGGCCGGACTCCGGCGTGCCGTTGATGCTGAACCACCCCGTCATTGCCTGGATGACCGCGTCGTAGCCGGGGAAGCCGCCCAGCGGACCGGTGGCGCCAAACCCCGTGATCTGGCAGTGAATCAGCCGGGGGAAGCGCGGCTCGAGCGTCTCGGCGTACCCGAGCCCCCACCGCTCCATCGTCCCGGGCTTGAAGTTCTCGATGAGGACATCGGCCGACTCAAGCAGGCGCAGGAGCACGGCGCAGCCCTCCTGCTGGGACAGGTCGAGCCCGATCGATCGCTTGCTGCGGTTGATCCCGATGAAGTACGAGGCATCGCCGTCGCGAAACGGCGGCCCCCAGTCGCGGACCTCGTCACCCTGCGGCGGCTCGACCTTGATGATCTCGGCTCCGTGATCGCCGAGTATCTGCGTGCAGTAGGGACCTCCCAGCACGCGGGTGAGATCAACGACCCGAAGGCCAGCGAGAGAACCAGGCTGGGGCAGCACGCGCACTCCTCTCCTGTCAGAGGCTAGGCCGCCTGACCGAGCACGTGCTCGGCGAACTCGGGGTACGCCTCCTGCAGAGCTTCTCTGACGCTGCCCCGCAAGAGCGCGAGCGCCGCCGCGCCGGGCACCGCCGTCGTCGCCACGGCGTCGTCGAGGGTAAACTCGAACCCGGTCTTGTCGCGGATCGCACCCACGCTCTGGCCCGGATGAGCCGAGCTGAGGCTGAACCGGCCGGCGGCTCGATCGAAGCCGAACACGCACCGGTCGGTGACGAGCGCCACGGGGCCGCCGGGTCGGTAGACGCCCGGCGGGCTCGTGCCGGGAGCGCTGACGAAATCGACCCGATCGACGAGCGTTCTCCGTGAGTGCTCGTGCGCAACCAGGATCACGCGCGGCACGAGGAAGTAGAGGTAGGCGGAACCGAACGAGCCCGCGAAGCGCACGCGGCTGCGCGGGTAGCTGCCAATGCCCACAAGGTTGATGTTGGCCGAGCCATCGATCTGGGCTCCGTCGAGGAAGAACGCGTCGATGCGTCCCTGCGCGGCGCAGTCGAAGAGCTCACGGCCGCCGTCGGTGAAGAACGTGTGGCGCTCGCTCCCGAGAATCGACACGCGCATCCGGCCAGCGGCTCGCTCGCGCGCAAGCAGCGCCCCGCCGGCGGGTATCGGGGAGATCGCCCCGACCGCGACATGGCGCGCGCCCTCGAGAAGGCCCGCGACGACCGACATCAGCAGCTCCTCTGGCCGGTACGCCTCGCTCATGCGGGAGCTGGCGCGGCGATCACCTGCTCAGCGAGGTAGCGGTCGAAGCCCTCCTCGGTCTGGGCAAGCTCGGCATAGCGCCGAAGGTGCGACGTGTCCTCGTCGTAGTAGCCCGGAAGCCCAACGGGAGCCGCGCCGCGTGGAGCCTCGGCGATCGCCGACACGTAGAGGCTCGGGATGGTGCCTGCCGCCAGGCGTACGTCGGAGGTGAGGCTCTCATCCGAGATGGCCTCGACAGTGACGAGCGTCTCGCGTGAGGCATGTGCCATCGTCAAGAGCTCACGGTTCACACCGACCCAGACGTTGCCCTCACGGTCAGCGCGTGGGGCGTGAAACAGCGAGACGTCAGGCGTGATCGCCGGCAAGAGCAGGATCGGGTCGTTCTCGCCGTAGGGGTTCTCGATCGTGTGCCAGTCGTCCCGGTGGAGGGCGAGATCCGAGCCGAGAATCCCGCGCATCGGCATGAACGGCACGCCCTTCTCGGCGGCTTGGAGCCCGGCGTGAATCGCGGGGCACGTCGAGTCGCGAATCTCGACGGTTCCCGCCGAGACCGCCGCTCGAAACCGAGGCGCGGAACCGTGCTCGCCGAGCGTGACGGCCGCCGCCTCGACCTGGCGCACACAGCCAGCGCCGATCAGGAGGTCGGCCTGGAAGCCCGCCTGCGGGACGGCGATCAGCGTCAGATCGCGCACGCGGCGCCTCACGAGCGCACGAACGGCCTCCATCGCGCACCCAGACGCCTCGCGGGGCACGGCGACGCTCGCGCCGCAGCAGACCCCGCCTGTGAGCTCCTCAGCGCTCGCGAGAATCGACGTCATGCGGACATCTTCGGCAATGGCCGCCTCAGCTGTCGGTACACGCCGCCTCGGCCGTGGCCACGGCCGTTCGAACGTGCGCGGATGTGATGTCGAGGTGGGTCACCGCCCGCACCCTCGTCTCGTCGATCTGCTTCATGCGCACGCCCGCGCTCGCCATGCGCGCGAGCAGGTCAGCCGCAGTCAGGCCGCTGCCTGCGATATCGATGTACACGAGGTTCGTGTCAACGCGCTCCTGGTCGAGCTCGACGCCCCGGATACCCGAGAGGCCGCTCGCCAGCTCCTCTGCCCGCTCGTGATCCTCGACCAGGCGCTCCACGTGGTGGCGCAGCGCGTAGATGCCGGCGGCAGCCATCATCCCCGCCTTGTGCGTGACGCCACCGAAGAGGTACTTCGCCTGGCGAGCCGCCTCGACGAACTGCTCGTCTCCAGCCATGACCGCTCCCATTGGACAGCCGAGGCCCTTCGACAGGTCGATCCAGGCCGAGTCGAACGGCGCGCAGTACTCAGCGGCCGACACGCCGCTTGCCGCAACGGCGTGCAGCAGGCGAGCGCCATCGAGGTGGGTGGCGAGCCCGTGCGCCCTGGCCGCCCGACACGCCTCCTCGGTCTCGGAAAGCGACCAGACGCTCCCGCCGCTGCGGTTGTGGGTGTTCTCGAGGGTGAGGAGCCGCGCGGTGCCGCCGGCGCTGTCGATCTCGCGCAGTGCCCGCTCGACTGTCTCACCCGCAAGCACACCACACCGGCCCGCGAGCTTGTGCAGCTCGATCCGGTTATGGATGTGCGGTCCGGCGTACTTCGAGTACACAGGGTGCGTCTCCTCGTGGAGGAGCATCGCCTCGCCGGACCGACACCACACGAAGAAGGCGACGATGTTGCACATGGTTCCAGACGGCATGAACACCGCCGAAGCCTTGCCGGTGAGATCGGCCACAAGCTCCTCGAGCTGGCGAACCGTTGGATCCTCGCTTCGCTCCTCGTCACCAACCTCCGCGGCAGCCATGAACCGCCGCATCCCGGCTGTCGGGTGGCAGGCGTTGTCGCTGACGAGGTCGATCGGGAAGGGCGTAAAGCCGTCGTCTCCAGAGGTCACAGGCTCACGCTCCCCGGTCCCACAGCGGGCGGCTCAGGCATGGCACCGATCCGGCTCCCAGAAGGTGACGAGGTCATCGGCACGCGGCCGCCGGCGCTCGAGCGGCTCCTGGCTCGCCGTGCCAATGCACACGAAGCCCGCAACCCGCTCGGCTTCTGACAGCCCGAGCGCGCGCAGCACACGGGGCTCGTAGGCATACCACTCGGTGATCCATTGGGCAGCGTAACCGCTGGCGCTCGCCGCGAGGAGCAGGTTCTGGCACACCGCTCCGGCCGAGAGCCGCTGCTCCCACGCCGGTGTCTTGCGGGCGGGCTCGGAGTCGTCCCGCACCGTTGAGACGACGCACACGATGATCGGAGCGCGGAGAGCGCCCGTTGACTTCTCGAAGCTCTCAGCGAGCTCCTTCCGGCTCGAGCGCGGACTTCGTCGCCGGTGGCAGTCCTCGAGGAGGAGTCGAAAGTCGTGCTTGGCCTTGCCGCGGATGACCACGAACCGCCACGGCGTGAGCCGGCGGTGGTCGGGAACACGTGCACCGACGCGGAAGATCAGCGCGAGCTCGGCTTGAGAGGGCCCGGGAGGGCCCAGCAGCTTCGCGACGGTGGAGCGCCTTCCGGCGAGGAGGCTGAGCGTCTCCGCTGAGGGGCACGCCGACGCAAGGGTCTCGCCGAGCTTTGGCTCCTCGATCACGGGCGGCTGGCGACAGCCGGAGCGCCTCTGCTCGGCGGCACGATCCACGACAGCCGGCTCGCGGCGCTAGCGCGTGAACCCACCGAGCCAACCGAGACAGCTTGGCGAGAACACGCTGAGCCCGTCCATGAGCTCTGCGCTCGGGTCGCCGTAGAGGTCGAAGGTCTTCACCTCGACACAGGCTTCAAACCGCTCGGCAAACCGCTCGGCGAACGTCTCGCCGTGCACGATCGCCGCCGCCGAATCCACGTAGCGCTCGTAGATGTGGACGACCTCGCCTGCATCATCGACGAACCACTCGTAGCTGAGCGTTCCCGGCTCTCCCCGGGTTGACTCCACCATCTCTTCCACCAGCTCCCGAAGGATCTCCAGCTGGCCAGGCTTGACAGCAAGCTCAAGAAGCCACGAAACAGCCTCGCTCATCGCCTCACTCCATTCCCTGGACGTGATGCGGGCACCGCCCGCCGCGCAAGACGCTAGCAGCCGCCTCCCCGGCGCCGCGCCGAAGCTCGACGGAGACGACATCGGCCGGTGCTACTGGCAGCGGCTCCAGGCGCGGCAACTGGGCTCACCCGCTCGACGAGCGGCCGGGGTGCGGCATGATCCCGCCCAGAGGGAAACGCTCAAAGGATGGAGGCAGCCGATGAAGATCGTCGTCGTGGGCACGCGAAGCGATAAGTTCACCGCCGAGGAGTTCGCGCCGCACTTGGACGCGGAGGCAAAAAGGGCTCTGCAGTTCGTCGCCGAGGACTTCTTCCGAGAGATCTACAGCCGTTCCGACGGCAAGGGAGCGATCATTGTGCTGGAGGCTTCGAGCGAAGAGGAGGCTCGGGCCCAGATGTCGGAGCTGCCGCTCGTCCAGACAGGGATGCTGGAGCTCGAGTTCTACCCCGTTCAGCCCTACCGCGCGTTCGTCGCGGCGGCGCAGGCCTGACCGCCCTTCGCCGATGAGACCTACGGGCCGTGCGGGTTGAGTGGCTGGCGCGCCTCCGCAGCGTGCAGCCGGCAATGACCGATCAGGGCGACGCCTCCCGATCAGCCCGCTCAAGCCGCTCCCGGTAGTCGTCTCTCGGCGGGTGGAACACATCGACGACACGGCAACCCTCGGGGCCGCCGCGGCCGCTGTGCTCGACGCCGCCGGGAATGACATACGCCGTCCCGGGCGGCATGCGGTGCTCCGTGCCGTCGATGACCATGACGATCTCGCCCTCGACCACGTACCCGAGCTGCTCGTGCGGGTGGCTGTGCAGCGGGATCTCGGCGCCCGGCTCAAGGTCGACGAGGTTGATCATCGCCCCTTCGCCAACAAGCCCGCGCATGCGCGCGCCGTCGGCCGGCACGAACCCGGGCGTGTCGGGGAGGTTCACCAGCAGCACTCGGGCCATTGCAGTACGAAGTCTAGACATCGCTCCTCAGCGCGTCGCCGCATGCGGGGCTGCTGGGGGGTCCGGGGTTGTCCTTGTGGGCGCGGTCTCGGAAGCGGGCCCGACAGCACCGGGCGGGGCTGCACGCGAAGGCAGGCGCGGCCTGGCTGAGCGGACAGCCCAGCTGTATTGTATGGGCGGGAGCGGCGCGCGGGAGAGCAGAGCGGCGCGAGAGCGTCCCTCGCACGAGAGCAGAAGCGTCGGGCGAGAGCGTACGGCGGGCGCGAGGCCTGACCGAGCGAGCGGTACGGCGACCGCGCGAGCAGCGAGGGCCCTGGCCTGCGGATCCTCGGGTTGCGTCTCAGCGGCAGCTTGGCGTGCAGGAGGAGTGAGTGGTACGGCGAGCGAGACGACGAGCGGTACGACGGGCAAGCGACACGTCAGGCGAGCGGCGCGGCAGGCGAGGGGGAGCGCCCCTGCGGGAGCGGCGAGCGTATGGCGAGGGCGCGGCACGACCGAGCAAGCGGGAGCGGCAAGCGCACTGGAGAGCCAGCGCGTCGTACAGGCGAGCAGAACTGCGCACTTTCGGTGCAGTTTCGTCACACTTTGTCACCAGCTGCACGCAAGCCGTGCGCTCCTGTGGGCTACCCTCTCCCGAGTGGTGGGGGGCGGGTTGCCCTTGGAGCTGCTGGACAGCTCGACGCTGTTGCTTGGCGGCTCCACCCAGCGCGGCGGCTGGGCAGCTCTACCCGGCGCGATGGCCGGGCCGCTCGCCGGCGGGTGGCCCAACGCGCGCAGACTGCCCTCAGCCGCTGCGAGACCTACTCGACCAGCAGCTGCTGCCACCTCCGGCCAGTGCTGCCTGACCCAGCCGAGCACTCGTGTACTGCGAGGCCTACCCGACCAGCAGCCGCTGCCACGGCGCGGCACCGCGCGCTTGGATGGAACACCGACTGAGCTCGCCACCGAGATGCAGGCGGGCGCTCGGCCGAGTTGGGCAGAGCGCCTCAGCGTGACATGCGGCGTCAACCGACAGCCGGGAGCCTGCGCGAGCCGGCCGCGCCGGAGATCGTCGGCAGGCCATCGCGCATCGGTCAGAGCGGCTCCTCAGCGCGACCAGGAGAGCATCAACGGGCTCAGCGGCAGGACGTACGTGGGTGCCTGACTCCCCGGTGCGTAGATGGCGACGCTCGAGAGCGTTCCGACCGCGAGCCAGCGGCCATCGGGCGACCACGCGTAGGGACCTTGATCGAGGCTCACATTCATCCGCCCAAGCTCAAAATCGAAAATCTCGGCCAGAAGCCCCGGCCAGCCGAGCGCCACGCGCGCGGCGTCCGGACTGAGCTCAATGCCGCTCGGCCCCAACGACGACGCGAGTCCGCTGACCGGGTGCCGGCCGATCAGCGTCGAGCCGTCCCAGATCTGCACGATGGGCTGCGGTTGGCCGACCACACGGCGAACCTTCGTTGCGACAGATCCATCATCCGCGACGTCGTAGGCCATGAGCGCCACGGCCTCGTCGGGCGAAAGGCCGAGGCCTTCACGGAAGTGCGTCGAGTCGAGCAGCGGCTCGCCCTCCGTGAGCACCGCATCCGGCAGCGGCGGGATCGTGCGGGTAACGACCTGGCCCGTTGGCAGGAAACGCGGGTCGCAGCCGAGGAAGCGTTGCTCGGCACCGCCCTCGACACTCTGAACGACTGTCTCGTTCGGTGTTGAGCACCAAGCAACCCGTGAGCCGTCAGCCGCCAGAGCAGCCACTCTCAGCGTGCGTGGGGACGGGTCCCAGAACGCACGGCCGAGGGTGCGCGCCGGCCTCGGACGGCCCCTGAGATCAAGCAGCACGAGGTTGAGATCGTCGTCGAAGGCCGTGCCGAACCGCCCGTCGAGGGAGACGTCAGCGAGGGTGCAGTGCTGCAGCTTCCCCGTTGGCTCGAGCGAAAGCTCGTCGAGGCTCACGGAGCGAATCCAGCAGGCTTCCCCGCCGACGCGCGACACCCCGCGTGACAGCGAGACGACCCAGAGCCTGCCGGGCAGCACGCCGGCCGGTGGCACGTCGGGTCCCCGCAGCACCGATGGGCCGCCCGCTGCCTCCTCCCCGCTCTCGACGCCTGCCGATTCGCGGTCGACGCCGAGCAGCGATGTCGCGATCACGACGACGAGGGCAACGATCCCACCGAGCAGCGCAAGCGTCACTGCGCGCCGCACGAACCACCACCGTGCAGCCGCCAGACGGACAGCGCCAGGGCCGCCGTGCGCCTGACCCCGGCCGGCGCCCGCCTCTTGTTAGGCCTCGCCAGCGGCAGGCTGTGGGTGGACGACAAGCACGTCCTTGTGGGCATGGCGGGAGACCGCCTCGCTGACGCTCCGTCTCACGAGCCGCTCCAGGAAACCGGGCTCGCGCGTCCCAACCACGATCAGATCGACGTCCTTCACGTCGGCAACCTCGATGAGAGCCTGCGCGGGCACGCCCTCGAGCGCGATCAGCTCGTGTCGAATCTCCGCCTCCTCGGCTTGCTGCCCGGCCTCCGCCAAAGCGGCGCGAGCCTCTTCCAAAACGCGCTCGATAAACCGCTCATCGGTGACGGGGACCCCGACAGGAGAGATTGCCGCGATTGCATCCTCATGGGTGGCCACGACGGTTGCAATCAGGAGCTCCGCGTCAAACGCTGTCGCGAGCTGAATGGCTCGCTCGAGAGCGCGCTTCCCGTCCGCGCCCGCCCGATAGCCGACGAGGATCGACTCCACGCTCGTAGGATACCCGTACAGTGGCTTGCTTTCGGGCCTCGGCAACACCGCCGGTCGGGCAGGCACTCGGCAGGGCTGCAGCTGAGGTGGGAAGCTGTACGGTCGACCGCCACGGCGCGGGATCGCGCGGGCAGGCGCCTTGGGCAGCCTGCCAAGCCACGCGTGGCCGCTCAGAGAGCCAGCCGTCAGAATCGATGCGGCGGTCGCTTGCGAGACCCCTGCCCACAAGCCCCGAAGGGGATGCATATGGCGAAGTTCCTGATCCTGACACACCCTGTCGAGCCGCCGACGGACTCGCAGTTCGCACGGATCGACTCGTGTATCCAGCACTTTGCCGACCAGCACGAGGCCGGTCGGGCGCAGGTGTTCCCGGCTGCCGGGCGCAAGGGGTATGCGATCGTGCTCGACGCGGCGTCCCACAAAGACCTCCTCGACTTCCTTTACGGGAACTCGATGACCTTCGACGAGGACTACCAGGTGTTCCCGCTTGCGGACATCGACGAGGAGATCGACGTCCTGCGGACCTACGACTTCATCAAGGACGGAGGAGACACATGGCGAGGTTCCTGATCATGACGCACCCGAAAGAACCGCTCTCCGACAGCGCCTATCGGCGGCTGCCGAAGCGGGTCGCGTACTGGGCGGGGCTGCGCGAGCGCGGCGCGGAGGTCTACTCGATCGTCGGCCGCAAGGGCTACGCGATCTTCATCGACGTCAACTCGCACGACGAGCTGATCGATATCCTCCACAAGAACCCGATGGTGCAGGATGAGGAGGCCGAGGTCTTCCCGCTGGGGACGGTCGAGGGCGAGGTCGTGACCGCGGGCGAGGCCAAGTACCGAGAGCTCGCAGACGTCTAGCTGTTGATCTAGAGTCGCTGCACAGGTCGGGGGTTCGTGGTCGCTGCGCCTGTCGCAGAGGAGCGACGATTCTCGATGCGGTCGCCGCTGCGTGCCCATCCGACTGCTCGCGACGAGTTGCGAGACGCTCCACCGAGACCGGTCCCCTTCGTCCTTCGCGCGCGGGAGCGGCCGAAACCCGCATCGTCAAGCGATTCTAGGTCCGCCCTCGCCCCTTGCGCGCGGGAGCGGCGCCGACGAAGTCGATCCCGTGCTGGTCGAGCGCCATCCTTGGCACGCGCGGGCGGTGACGTGACCGAGGAACCAACCGTGCGCTCACGGTCGCGCTTTCGCGCGCAGGAGCAGCAACCCAGCGACATCACGTGTGCCCCGGGCCCATACGGAAGCCGCCCCGGCCGCCTACCACTGCCGTGGCACGTCGGGCTCGAGGAGCCCGCTCGAAGCTCGGCCTGACGGGGCGTGACGGACAGGCCACCCTAGCCGCCAACGTCACATTGACCTGGCCCCGGTGTGTGTGCGGGGGTTTGTGTTGGTGGTGTGGTGTGGGTGTTGTTTGGGGTTGTGGTTGGTTGGTGTTTCCCTGGGGTTGTGGAGTGTGGGTCTGGCCTGTCTCTTGGTGTGTGTGGGGGTTTGTGGGGTGGGGGTGTGGGTTGTTGGG
>JAPOVR010000056.1 GCA_026708005.1 Actinomycetes bacterium | reverse complement strand
GTGCTGGCGGGTGCTATTCGAGGGCTGGTGGCGCGGGCGGTACCTCGATGGTCCCGCTGCGGAGCCAGACACCGGCCGGGAGGTCGGCGGGCAGGTAGCGGATGTCGGGCGCGATCTCCTCACCAACGGCGCTCTGGAAGCCCAGCTCGACGCGGCCATCGGCCAAACGTCGCGAGCGAACCTTCCCGATCGGGGCCCCGTCCACCTTGATGTCGCTGCTGGCCTGCCACTCACCGACGGGGGCGTCGGCGGGTAGGAAACGAACGGACGGTAGGATCTGCTCGCCGCCTGCGAGCTCGACGCCGTGCTCGACCCGGCCATCCTCGCCTAGCCTTGCGATGATCCGCAGCCGGTGAGGCGGTGGGGCGACTGGTTCCATCGACGGCGGCTTGGGCATGAGTAGCTGGCGGATCTCTCTGCTGCCGGCGATCGAGAGTCTCTCCAGGAACTGGGAGTTCGCCGCGTCAGCGGCCGTCGCTGCGCAGAGCGCGCTGTCGTTTGCCAGACCGTAGACGGGCAGCACAGTGCGCAGCTCGGCGTCGAGCGCGAGCAGTCCGTCAACGTCCGCGACGCCAGCCACCTCGAGAGCGTCGCGTAACACAGCCTCCCCGCCGCCGCAGGACGCCCGCTGCGCAAGACCGTCGACCATCGCCTGAACCCCGGGATCCTGCCAGCCCAGATCAGCGGCGCGGGCCGCCTGGACGATCTCGCCGGCCGTCACCGCCGGTGAGATGACCCGCTCGGCATAGGCGAGCTCCGACTGCACAGCAAACGCCTCCGCCAACGAGAGCGACTCGCCGCCTGCGACCCGCTCCTGAAGCGCGCGCCAAGAGGCGGCCATCGACGCATACCGCGCCGACGCCGTCTCAGCCGTGCCGAGAATCAGATCCTCCACCGCTGTCGGGCTGATCGCCTCGCCAGCGGCCAACGCGGCGACCAACCCGGACGCGCCGATAGCGCTCGCGTACCGACCCGTGAACGCCTCAATCAGGGCTCTCGACGACGGGTTCGCCACGCTGATCGTCTCGGGCTCCCCGCTCACCGGCAACGCGGAGATCGCCGGCCGATCGAAGATGCCATCCAGTACCTGCGTGCGTACACCCGCCGCGTAGATCACCCTCGCCCGCAGCGACGGGCCGACCTCCGCGCCTGGGTCGGCGACAGGGCTCACCGAGACCGTCACCAGCCCATCCGCGTCAGCTTCCGCCGAGACCCGGTAGTCCACACCGTCGACCTTCACCGTGACCGGGTCAAACGTCCAGCCGCTCAAAACCACCAGATTCCGCCAGATGCCGTGGAACCCCACCTCTACATCGGCCTCGTCGAAGACGGCGATCCCGACGAACACCCAGGCGGGGCCAGGTCTCCTGAACGTGATCTCAAACGGCGTCACCTCACTAAGCGAGACGCTCGTCGCGCTCGCCGCCCGCTCACCCGTGTGGTAGGAGACCCCAGCCCGCCAACTATCCGCTGACGGGATGATCGAGGCTGTCCGCTCGAACACGCGGGGCCCCACGACATACACCACGACTCTGCCGCCAGCGTCAGCCAGGTCGCCGCCGCCCAGATTACCAACCCGGTAGTTGACCTCGAAAGGCTCGCCCGCGACCACCCGGTCGGGGGTATGGATTGCCTCAACCTTGAGCTGGAAGCTGCGCTGCCCCGCCTCCTCGTCCACCAGATGAATCACGAGAGTAAAGTCAGCCACCAAAGGCTGAAGGTCACGCTCCAGATACGTCGTCGCCTCGACCAGGTAGACACCAGCCGGCAGGTACCGCTCGATCCGTGCGTTACGCCCCCCACCGCCGTCGTCGTTGGCGGAAATCACGCCCCTAGAAGGCGACACCAAGGAGAGGACAGAATCGCCGTGTTCCGACACCAAATCAATCAGCACACGACCGCCCTGCGGCAACTCGAAAGAGTAGCCGCGGGCGGGATGCTCCACCACGAAACGTGACCCGCACGTGTCAAGCGTCCAAGAGCCGGACGCGGTCAAGTCGACGCCCGGCTCAAGCGAACCAAGATGGACCGGCTCGCAACCCGTGACGCGGCTCACCGAAAGCACAAAATCCGCCGGGCCCCGCCCGCGCCCACCGACCGTCGTAGCCTCAACCAGATAGACGCCCGCCGCCAAGTCATGCTCGACGCGTGCATCAAGGCCGCCACCGCCGTCATCGTTATCAGCAATACGGCCGCCGTCCTCAGCCAGCAGATACAGGTAGGAATCACCCACGACAGACGTCAAATCGACCCTGACCCGGCCACCCTCGACAACCTCGAAGCGGAAAGTGAGGGCATCGCTGCCGGCGCGAAAGCGCGAATCACAATCCTGGGTCGTCCAGCGCCCATCCGCCTCCAGCACACTGCCCGCCTCGCCACCGAGCGCGCCGAGATCGACCACCCCACAAACCGACTCCCCCTCCGGCTGCGCCCACGCAGCCCCAGGAGCCCACAACGCCAACACCGCAAAGACCAGCGCAACAGCCGCCCACACCACCAACAACACACGCAGCCCCAACCCGGCCGCCGAAACAACAGAAACCCTCAGACCCACAATCCCCTTACAAAGCGAGAACCCACTCCTACAACGGCTCCCATAACCAGCAGCTTAGCATAGCAACGACTCGCCCAGCCCCTACACCAAAGGCTACCTGGCACACATACCCCTACGTCGCTGTCCATCACGTGTCACGGCCCTTGGTGCCACGCCCCCCCGCCAGCCCGTCCGCGAACACGGCCACCGCCGCCTCGGCCTGTGTCAATAGGCGTACCCTCTCGCGTCAACCAGTGGCCCTCACCCTCAGCTTTTCTTCAAACCCCGACAGTATCCCGCCGCCGGAAACCAGCCCCCCGAAGCCCCCGCCCGCGCCGGTCGAATCCGCGATGAACCCGACCCGGTCGGGCCGCCATTCACCCCACACCAAGCCCGGGTTGCCCAAGCCGGTCTTGTATTGCCTATTCAGAGATCAAACTTGGCACCAAATTTGGCTCCAACCTCACATGACCTCAGAGCACCTGAGAGCACCTCAGGTGGTTTAACCAGGCTGGTTTCTGTCTGGCAGCACCTTGGTTGGGCTCATAACCCAGCCGTTGTAGGTTCAGATCCAGTTTGGATCTGCATGGGCGGATCTGCTGTGTGCGATGCCGAGCAGGGAGTGGGGAGTATGGCTTTCTCGGGGCGACGACGGAGGGGGCTCTGCTGGCGCTGGACGGATCCTTGCCGGCCTGCTGTTGCCTTGTTGCCAGGGTCAGGGGACGCCGCGGCTAGGTCCCGTGCGCCAGTCGGCGCCGTGCACAAGAGACTCCGGTGGGCTGGGGAGCCTGCTGCCCTTAAGCGGGGATCGAACACGCCCTGAGGGTGGCGGCCCCGGGGACTCATAGGCCTCCCAGCCACAACTCGAAGACGGTCCTCTCTACCGTAAACCGTCAATGCTGATGGTGCTAAATTGTCCCTGGGATTCTCGCCGGAGCTGCGGCAACTAGGGTCGGAATCGCTGGCGATTTGTCCCTACCCCATAGCTATCCGCTTAAGGCTCCGACGGGTCACTCCACTCCGTCTACCGACAGGATCCTGCTATTCGCCCCGGGGGGAACCGGCGCTGCCGGGGTCGTCCAGGCATCCCTGCGGGACGAAGGCTGAGCCCATCTCCTCGCCCAGGTGAACCACTACCGTGCGACCTTCAAGCTCGTATGTCGCTCTGAACCCCGGCTCCAGAGCAGTCGTGTACAGATAGCCCGGCTGTTCGCACCCCATAGCAGAGCTTGGCCAAGTGACAGCCTCCCACAGGGTGAGCTCGAGCTGCGCTGCCTGGTCATCGGTCAGCCCCTCGTGGGCGGCCGCCGCGGCTCTCGCCTCTTTCTCCAGCGGATGCTGTTGAGCCACCGCCGCTTGGCCCGGTACTTGGTATGTCCATGGTTCGAAGTCGAGGATCGGCCAGTCCCCGTCGGAGTCCGCTA
>JAPOVR010000116.1 GCA_026708005.1 Actinomycetes bacterium | reverse complement strand
TATCCGCCAGACGCGGTCTTCGAACAGTCGGGCGATCTCGCATTTGAGCCGGCGGAGGTTGCCTTCGTCGTGGAGGTGCTCGAAGCCGGCGGTGTTACGGACGAGGCCGATGATCATCGGTTGTGCGGAGGGGTGTCGCCGGTCAGCTACCTGGTCTTGTCGAAGCCCAACGGCAGCTCGTCGTTGCCTCGGCTGGGTTTCAGGGTGATCAGCGTGTCGAGGTGGCCGCCCGACGCCCCTGGAGGGCTTCCAGCTCGTCCTCGCCGCTGTCCTTGCGGAAGTGGTGGAGGAACACGAACGCGGTCGTCGTGGTCAGGCCGAGCGGGTGCAGAGCCCGTACGGAGGCGCGGGTGTCCTCCGGGGAACCAGCCCCCTTCACCCCGAGCGTGTTCAACGGGTCGGCGACCACAGCGTCGATGCTCTCCGGTCGAGATAGCCGCGCAGGGCTGACAGTGCGCCGGGGTCTGTGAGGTCAAGCGACCCCCACCGCCAGGCATGCACATGCACCCCGCCCCCCGATCGGGTGCTCCCACCGCTCGGCTTTGTGCTTGAGTTTGCGCTGGAACTGCTGAACAGGGCGTTCGTTCTCGACCATCATCACTTTCAGCGGACGCCTGACCGGCAGCCCCAGCCAGGGCCTGCCGGCGGCCGCGCGGAACACCAGGTCAACCGCCAGGGTTGTCTTGCCCACCCCCGGCTTGCCCCCAAACACGACCAAGCCGCCTCTCGAGATCACGTTCTCACCGTCGCTGCCGAGCAGCGGCTCCGGCGGCTTCAGCTCCAGGTCGAGGAACTGACCGAGCGGCAACGCCACCGGGACGATCCACGGCCACCTTCCTCCTTCCACCAGCTCCAACGCCTCCCGCAAACCCTCCACGACCTGCCTCGTGTCAGCTCCCGCAAGCGCCGTCTGCGCCAGCCGATTACCGAGCTGGAGCTCAGCCGCTGGCGGTGCTTGCCAACCACCCGGGCCGCCCAGCCAGCAGCCCCACCCACGTAGCTGGGCGGGGAAGCCAGCCCATACACCGTGGCCGCCCCGCCCGCTCAAGCAGACCGGCCCGTTCCAGCTCACTCAGCACAACCGGCACCTCAGGGGCCCACTCCGGTCGACGATCCCCGCCGCCGTCTCCCACAGGAGACCCCGGCTGGCCCGGTAGAAGCACTCGCCTGACAGCCCCACCTCACAGGCCTGCCGGACAACCCCGGCCGCTCGGGCAGGCCCGCCCACAGCGGCGAACAGCAGCACCACCCCCACGAACAATCCGTGCGCTTTTCTGGGCTACCCTCCCCCGGGTGGTGGGCGGGGGGCGGGCTGTTGCGACGAGCGAGGTTGGGCCGCCCACGACGGTCCCGGCTAACGCGCCCGTATAGGGTTCCAACACCGAGCAGGAGCTGGGCGACGCCTCGATCCCACCGTGGCATGAGAAGGCGCTGTTGCTGCCAGGGATCGAGCTGATCTCGGTGTGAATCGACACGGTCGGCAACGGCCTTGCGGTCGAGGTGCCCGCCAGCCAGGTTGGCGAGGCCGGCGCCAGAGAGGCCAGCCTGAGCGCGCACCTTGGCGCCCATCAAGGTGCCGGCGGCCGGTCAGCCGCCGCTGCCGCCGAGCAGCCCGAGCTGCGCCACCCGGACCGGCTCTCCACAGCATGGCGTGTCGACCGACTTGAAGTGTTCGGTCGATCCGGCTATGACCTCGGCTCCTTCGACGTCAACGATGGCCCAGGTGTCGTTTGGAGAAGCCCGGACGGGCAGCGTGTCCTGATCGGCTACGGGGGAAGAGTTGCCATTCCGACCCGCTCGCTGGAGGGCTCAATCACCGTGGCCGTGACCCTCCGGCTGCACCCCAACAACTCTCCGAGCAGTGACGACTTGACGGCGTGGGGTGTCGAGCTGGCCGTCACCGAGCTTGTCACCGTCGATGCCATCGGCGTCTTCGCTTAGGATGACCCGTCAGATAGCCGTTGGGGCCTGCGGCCGAGACGAGCCCCGACCCTGTCCGCCGCTCCTATGTCCCTGGGGGACGGCGCAGCGGCAACCGCCGGGTCGCTCCCGCCACCACGCGGTGGCTGACGCCCACGCGTAGTCAACCAGAGAGACCGCGCGCCTGGGCGCGCGTCGCCGCCTGCACGCTGGCGTCTTCCTTCACCAGCCGCGCCAACGTTGGGTCGCTGAGGATGCGAGGACGGTTGAGACCGACCCGGCGCGCGCCCTGGCGCACGACGGCTCCTGACCGCGCAAGCGTCCGCAGAGCCTCATCAAGACGCCGCACACGACGGCTCTCCGCAACGAGCGCCCGATCGAGCGGCCGGCCGGCCGCGCACGCCTCGGCCGCCCCACACCGCACGCGCTCTGCGAGCTCGCTCGGGCTCATCGTGTCGCGGCCCTCGGCGGCCTCGTGCACGAGCGCCCGCGCGACGAACTGGCTGACCGTGGCGGGAAACGTCCGCGCCAGGTAGCGATCGAGCTCGGCCTCAGCGTCCTTCCCCAGCGGCCCAACCGGGCTCGGCGCCGAGACGCACACCGCGGTGCGGCCCTCTGACAGCGTGTCGTAGGCGATCGTGAACGCGCGAATGCGATCTGGTTTCCCGCGCCGAGTGAGAACACCCAGACCCCGCTGGATCGGGCCGACCGCACCGTCCTGGGACGGCCGCCCTTCCGGGAACAGGAGCAACGGCTCTCCGGCCCGAATCAGGTCGATGAGGCTCCGCAGGTCGGTCATGGCCTCAGCGGCCCGACGCCGCCACGCGTCGGCGAAGGCCTCCGCGCTGAGACGGTCGGAGTCAACCGTCACCCAGAGGAGATCAGCGAACTCACCGCGGCGGATGTCGGCGATCGTGGTTGGCGGAGGAAGCTCGAGGATCCGAGCCCGCTCGGCGAGCGAGTCGGCGAACTCGGGAAGCGCCTCGGCGAGCGAGAGCCCACCCGGCACCGCGGCCACAGCCTGCATCAGCCTCATCGACGTCGCGCTGCGGATCGGCCGTACCTGGACGCACGGCAGGTAGCTCTCAATCGACAGCCCGTGGAGGCGCCGCCGCGTGCGCGGCGAGATGCTCCGCATGAAGCCGGCGAAAAATCCGGGCTCGAAGAGATCGTCGCGCGCGGCGAAGTGAAGGTGCGGCCACGTTCGCGACCAGCTGCGGCTCGAGATGTAGAACGACCCACAGACGATGGGCACGTCCGTCTCCGCTCGGTGCGGCGCGATGTAGAGCGTTCCGGGCTCTGGATGACGCCCGCGCGGACCGACGACGCTGACGTCGAACGCCAGGTTCGCATACACCCACATACCCGTTGCCACGACCGGATAGAGGACGGGTGACCTTCCCCGCGGTGGTTGGTAATCAGCCATCAGAGGCGGCGGCGGAGAGTAGCATTGCTCGCATGGCGAGACTGAAGATCGGCGAGCTGGCCCCGCCCATCAGCCTCCCCGGCACCGACGGGGCGACCCACTCGCTCGACGATTACACCGCGCAGCCGGTTGCCGTTGTGTTCTCCTGCTGCCACTGCCCCTACGTGATCGCCTGGGAGGATCGCTTGAACGACGTCGCGCGCGACTATCAAGGCCGGGTCGGGCTGGTGGCGATCAACTCGAACGACCACATTGGCGATTCGCTTCAGGACATGGAGCGGCGCGCGCAGGAGAAGAGCTTCGTCTTTCCGTTCCTGCGCGACGAGTCGCAAGCGGCGGCGCGCAGCTACGGAGCCTCCCGCACGCCGGAGGTGTTCGTGCTCGGGGCCAACCGCAGGCTCATCTACCAGGGCGCTCCCGACTCGAGCTACCAGGATCCGGGCGGGGCGGTGCCGTACCTCCGCCAGGCGCTGGACGCAGCGCTCGCCGGCAAGGCACCGCCGTGCAGCGAGACGCCGCCGGTAGGCTGCACGATCAAGTGGAAGCCCTGACGCGCTGCCGGGCAGCAGCTCTCGCAAGTTTCCTCGAGGTCCCGCGCACGCTGCGTTTGGGCTCCCAGCGCGGCGGCGTTGCAGCGGCTCGGACACACGGAAGCCCTCGTTCCCCACACCATCCTGCCTCTTGTCGAGCGAGGCTGCCTTGTGACTTCGAGTTCGACCGCCGCCAATGGTCGGCTCGTCACGTACCGACGGAGGGAGCCCAGATCCCGTTCTCGACCCGCCCGTCAACGGCCGAATAGGACCGACCGGCGGTCTCGAGAGATCCGACGCCTCGACGCAGCCCTGAGGCAGGCGGCTGAGCTCAATCCCAGACGGCCTCTGGCTCGCGCCGGCGCCCCGGCACAACGACGGCCTCGAGGATGATCGAGAGATCCTCCTCGGTCGAGAAGTACGCGTAGCCACCGCTGCCGTCGGCCCCGGTACCGCGACCTGACTGGAGAACGTCGTAGCCGGCCGAAGCCATGTCGTTCACTGCCGTGTCGAGACAGTCAACGTACACGCCGAGATGGTGAAAGCCCTGACCTCGCTGATCGAGGCACTCGTGGAAGATACTCGGTCCCGTGAGCGGTTGAATCGGTCCCGTGAGCGGTTGAATCAGCTCGATCTGAGGCGCATGAGACCCGATTGCGATCCGCATCGAGTGCTCACCGGGCTGCCCTCGGTACGAGAGCTCGCGTACGGTGGCCGGGCCGTAGGTATACACGCGCCAGGGGCCCCCGCCCCACAGTGCCGAGTAGCGCGAGACAGTGGGCTCCAGGTCTGCGACGACGAGGCCGATCTGTCCGATCGACCGAGCAGCGGGATCGGCTTCATGAGACGGACGACGCTGCTCGTTCGATCGGACGATCCGGAGGCGCTCACGAAGCTGAACAACGCGCTCGTTCCGCTCCGACAGCGCACGCTCGCGACGCTCAGTCGAGAGGGCTTCACCGGTGAGCCCGATGTTGAGCAACGTTTTGAGATGCGCTACTTCGGCCAGAACTACCATCGCGAGGTCGTCTTCGCCTCGAACACACCGATCGACCAGTCAGACTTCGACGCAGCGATCGAGGCGTTCAACGCCGACTACAAGTCGTTCTACGGGTACGACATGCCCGGGGAGCTCGTGGAGGTGGTCGGGCTCGTCGTGACAGCGAGCGGCGCGCGCCAAGGCCCCGCGGCACAGTTGATGAGCAGGACGGCGGAGCCGGCTGAAGAGACGACCCGGGACGTGTACTTCGCTGGAGAAGGGTTCCAGGAGACCACTGTCCTGCAGCAAGCCTCGCTCCCGGTCGGAGAGGTGAGGCAGGGGCCCGCGATCGTGGAGGAGGCGCTCTCGACGACGCTCGTTCCTCCTGGAGCACGGCTGAGGGTTCACGAGAGCGGCAGTCTCATCATCACCGGAAACACCGGGGAGATGAGCTGAGTGGCCGTATCCGAGCGTGGAACAGTCGATCCCGTCACGATGACGGTGGTGGCGAACTACCTCGTCACCGTGTCTCGGGAGATGGGTCAGGCGATGCAGACGACGGCCTACTCCCCGATCTTCAACGAGGCGCTTGACTTCTCCTGCGCGGTCTTCGACGAGATCGGCGAGATGATCGGGCAGGGGGAGTTTTGCCCTGCGCAGCTTGGGGCAACGACGATGGCGCTCAGGTGGATCATCGACGAGTTCGGGCTTGACTCGCTCGGGGACGGCGATGTCTACCTGCACAACGACCCCTACTCCGGGATGAACCACCTGCCGGAGCACATGGTCGTGAAGGCCGTGTTCCACGAGGGCGAGCGGGTGGGCATCGTCGCCTGCATCGGTCATATGGCCGAGGTCGGAGGCCTCGCTCCGGGAGGTTTCCCGGGCGATGCGCAGGAGGTCTTCCACGAGGGCTTGCGGATCCCGCCCGTGAAGATCGTGAAGGCCGGAGTCGAGGACGCTGACCTCTGGAGAGTCATCCTGGCGAACGGACGAACGCCGCGGGTTACGGCGGGGGACCTGCGGGCGATGATCGGCTCGCTCAACGTCGGCGAGCGCCGCCTGCTCGAGCTCGTCCGGAAGCAGGGGGTCGAGCGGTTCCGCCTGATCAAGGACGAGATCAAGGCGTACTCGGAGCGGCGAATGCGGGAAGCGATCAAGGAGATTCCCAACGCCACGTACGTCGCTGATGAACTCATCATCGACAACGACGGGTGGCTCGACGAGCCTGCCCGAGTGCGGGTGGCGATGATGGTCGAGGACAATCGCATCGTTGCCGACTTCACCGGGACGGAGCCTCAGCGGCGGGGCTCGTGCAACCTCACCTTCGTCGCCACGGTGTCGGCCGTCTTCAACGCGGTGCTTCACATGACCGACTTGGACATCCCGGCGAACGCGGGCCGGTACCGACCGATCGAGGTCATCGCCCCTGAGGGAACGCTCGTCAACGCGACATTCCCCGTGGCGACGGTCGGAGGAAACTCCGAGGTCCATCCACACCTCGTCACGTTGATCTGGAAGGCAATGGCTGAAGCGGTGCCCGACCGTGTGAGCGCCGCCGGGTCGGAGACGGCAATGCTGGTGACCTATGGTGGAGCCGATCCCAGGAGCGGAGAGCTATACAGCAACCTCATCCTCGAAGGTCAGGGCTGGGGCGGGAAGCTCGTAGGCGATGGCTGGGATGTCGTCACCGTCCCGAACTCCAACTGCGTCGTCACACCGATCGAGGTGTACGAGACGCGGTATCCGCTTCGCCACCACGAGTTTTCGTTCAACGAGGGATCCGGCGGCGCTGGACGTTTCCGTGGAGACCTTGGCAGCGTGCGCCGGCTCGAGCTGCTGGCGCCGATGACGTTCTCCTGCTACCACTCAAGCGAGCGCCTGTATCCATGGGGCCTCTTCAGCGGCAACGAGGGCTCGCTTTCGTGGTTCAAGGTGAAGGTCCCCGGGGACAAGACGTATCGGAACTTCAAGGAGCGGTTTGGAGTTCGTTGCGCCGGGAAGTTCACGAATGTCCACCTCCCAAAAGAGGCCCTCCTTGAGCTGTCGGTCGGAGGCGGAGGGGGATACGGCCTCGCCGAAGAGCGCGACCCAGCGCTCATCGCAGAGGACCTGCTCGCGGGCCTCTACGACGAGGAGACTGTGCGCCTTGAGTATCCGGCGCAGGCCGTCGACGCGCTGAGGCTCAGAGACGAGCTGCTCGGAGAGCTGAGAGAGCAATAACGGGGGTAAGCCGTGAGAGGCCAAACGATGGAGCCGCTATCGAGGGTCTCACGAAACGGAGGGGCCTCGAACTCGCCAACGCGCACTGGACGGCATCACTTGCGGACGGTGCTCTCAGGCTGGGCAAGGCGTCGATCGCCCCCGTCGTGATCCTCGCTCAGGACGGGCGCGAGATCGAGGTCGAAGCGCGAGAGCTCGACGTCGTGATCGAAGACGACGCTCTTGCCCGCATCGTCGCGAGCGGCACCTCCGGCGAGGGTCACTCGCTGCGCATCACCTACGACCTGCACCAGACCGAGAACCTCCACGTCTACGTGAGGCTTAAGCTCGCCGAGGCCACGCTGATCGGGGCTGTCGAGCTCCCCCGCCTCCACCTCGACGGGCTGCGACAGCTCGAGACCCTTGCCGGATCGGCCAGCCTTGGCGAGAACGGCGAGATGCCGCTCCTCGAGCCATGGCTCCAGCTCCGCGGTGACGAGATCGTCGGTGTTGGGATCACCAAGTTTCCGTGGTTCGCCCGCTGGAACGACGTCGGCGCAACGGGTTACCACACGCTCGGCAACGCGAAGCTCCACATGGCTGACGGCCACCTTGGCCTTCACGCGGATGGGCCGCTCGACGCGGCGCCCAGCGACACGATCGAGGCAGCGTTTCTCCTACGGCCACTCGCTGAGCCCATCGAGAACCTCCGCTTTCAGACGACGCACAACGACTCTCGTGAGATCGTCTATATCCCGGCGATCGAGTGGGAGCAGTTTCTCTCTCGTCAGGTCGAGGATCGGTGGCTCGGGCCCCCGATCCAGGGGGGATGCCAGAATCGACCGGTCGATCAGCTCATTCCACAGTCGCGGGGGATGGACATTCTCGCGCGGCGGCGGTTCTCGTGGAACAACGAGGACACCTCGCTCTGGCGGCTCACCGGGAAGTCGATCTATCGAGACATTGCGGTCAAGAAGTCCTACGGACTGCTTGCGGGCCAGAACGAGTATGGCGAGTGGTTCGAAGGGATCGAGTTCTACAATCTGCCGCCGCGACACCATCAGCACTACCACTCGTACACGGCCTTCGTCTACCTGATCGACGCCTTCGACGTCACGGGCAACAGGCCGTTCCTCGATGCGGCGCTCCGAAGCAAGGAGTTTTGGTTTGGCGATCCGCCGGCGAACAGCCACAGCGTCGACGCTGCGGACGCCTGGTGGTACCGGTGGGGTGGCTACATCAACGACGCCGGCTATACGGACGAGCGGCACGCGCTCAACACGCACGCCAGCGTGCTGCTGATCTTCAGTCTGCTGTGGACGCGCCTCCAAGACGAAGAGGCAAAGCGCGGGCTCGACTACGGCATGAACGCGTTCAAGCTGGCGCTCGACAAGGGCCTCCAGCGATCGAATGGCCAGTTCCTCTACATGCTCGCGCAAGTGGATCCACGTCTCGAGCTGCCAGGAGATCCACCATACGTCCGGACCGACCTCATCCCGCAGATCGACGATGTCTACAACGTGCTCTCGGCCTTCCGGCTCATCGTTGCGAATCGCGTTCTGCAGGATCCGGTTGTGAGCGAGTCCTGCGAACGCGCGCTCAGCTACTTCTGGGCGGCACACCGCGCGGGCACCGCGTATACCTACCGCTCCTACACGGTCAAGACGTTTGCGCTGGGTGCAGGCGAGCTCGATCTTCGGTTCGCGTTCTCGCTGCCGTACTTCCTGAGCGATCCCGACAACTGGACCTCGATCTACAAGGGGTTCTCGGCGTGGGTCGCACCGCTCAATCAGAAGGGACTTCTCGTCGAGCCGTAGGGCCAGCCACCCGGCCTTGAGTCGGTGTTCCTGTCGCGGAACGACGAGGCGTTCACCTTCGCCGTCGCGAACGTCGGGGCGCCTCGTACTCGCATCCCGATCTCCGTCGAGCTGGACGAGCGCGCACGAGGCAGCGAGGTCGAACTCGTCGAGCCCGCTGACGGCAGCCGGATCGCGAAGCTCCCGAGCTCAGAGACGGACGGGCGGATTGAGTTCGAGCTTCCGACCCTGTCAGAGAACGCTGTCGCCGTCGTTGGGCTGCTCGCGGATACGCACGCATGAGTCACCGGCTCGCCGAAAAGGTCGCCATCGTCACCGGCGCGGGCCGGGGGATCGGCGAAGGCATCGCCTGGCGCTTTGCACGCGAAGGCGCAGCAGTTGTTGCGGCACAGCGATCTGAGGTTGAGGGCAACCGAGTTGTCGGGTCGATCGTTGCCGAAGGTGGACGGGCGACCGCCGTGCAGACGGACGTCCGTGATGCAGCCTCGGTCGAGCGGCTGGTCGAGACGACACTCGAGACCTACGGGCGGCTCGATTGCGTCTGCAGCAACGCCGGTGTCGGGCTGCTCCGAAGCGTCGTCGACTCAACGGTTGAGGAGTACGACTACGTGATGGCTCCAAACCTCCGAGGCGTGTTTCTCTGTATGAAGTACGGAATCGCGCCAATGCTTGATGCAGGCGGAGGAAGCATCATCAATATCGCGTCCGTCGCCTCGTTTGTCGGGTTCCCGAACGACGCCGCCTACTGCGCGGCTAAGGGTGGCGTGCTCATGCTGACAAAGCAGGCTGCGCTCGACTACGCAGAACAGAACGTTCGCGTCAACGCCATCTGCCCTGGATTCATCGAGACCCCCTGCTCTACGAGTACTGCGATGGGCAGCCGGACCCGGAATCGGCGATGGCCGAGGTAGTCGCCTTCCACCCGATGGGCAGGGTCGGGTCGGTGGACGACGTCGCGGGCGCTGCCGTCTACTTCGCCTCGGATGACTCGAAGTGGGTCACCGGCACCGCCTTGCCCGTGGACGGAGGCCTGCTGACAAGACCATGAGCTCGAGTCGAGCGCCCCGGCCGTGTCGATGGCCGGCCGCCTCGTTCCACCCGGCTCTCGAGCGATCCGCCGGCCAAAACTGGCGGATGTGCCGCCGACCAGCAGGGCAAGACCTCACGTGCCCGCGTCCGTCGCCATGGGAAGAAAATGAGATGATGCACGCATGAAGGCAGTCATCGCTGACCGTTTCGAGATGCCCTGGCGCGTTGGCGTGCAGCCCGACCCGACCCCCGGACCAAACGATGTTCTCGTCCAGATCGAAGCGTCAGGCGTCTGCTACACGGACGTTCACCAGCTCAACAATCCAGCGTACGGTGGCACGTTCCCGCGGATCCCCGGTCATGAGCCGATCGGGCGCGTGGTCGCGCGTGGCGACAGCGTCCAGGAAATCTCAGAGGGCGAACGGGTCGGCGTTGCGTATGCGCAGCGGTGGTGCGGAAACTGCGCGTACTGCAGCCTGGGACGGTACGAGCACTGTCCCGAGATCTCCGCGACCGGAATCGCCGTGGACGGCGGGTACGCGGAGCTAGCGGTGATGGACGCGGCATCCGTTGAGCGCGTTCCGGAGGCTTAGACCCAGTGGAGGCGGCACCGATCTTCTGCGCCGGCTTCACGGTCTACTCGGGGCTTCGCGACGCCGAGCTCCTGCCAGGCGAGCGCTGCGCCGTGATCGGCGTCGGCGGTCTTGGCCACCTCGCCGTCCAGTATGCCGGGGCGCTCGGTGGCGAGGTCTTCGTCGTCACCCGCTCACCTGACAAGACGAAATCGCTCAAGGCAATGGGAGCCGAGCACGTTGTGGTCGCGGGCAGTGACGAGGTTGGAGCGTCGCTTGAACGAGTGGGCGGCGTCGGCGTCATGCTCCACAGCGGTAACGCAATCGACCCTGACCTCCTGCGTGGCCTGCGACCCTACGGGCGCCTCTCCCTGACCGGAGTCAGCGATTCACCCCTCACGACAACTCCGCTCCAGATGATCTTCGGTAACAGGCGGATTGTCGGCTCGTCCCAGGGGCCCAGACAACGGCTGCCTGAGGTGCTCGAGCTGCATCGACGAGCGCGTGTGAAGACACTCGTCGAGACGTACTCGCTGGATGAAGCGCTGACGGCCTACGAGCGGGTCGCTTCCGGCACAGCTCGGTTTCGGGCCGTCCTCGTCCCAGAGTCCTAAGAGAACAATCATCGGTGGAGCGCGAGCGGCAGCCAACCGGCGAAGGCTGGGCCGTGGGCGTGGACCCCGGCGGCACGTTTACAGATTTCGTTGCGTTGGAAGGCTCGAACGGCAGCTTTCGTGTCGTCAAGGTACCGTCGGCGCCCAGCCGACCGGTTGACGCCGTCGCCAAGGCGCTCGACCGGGCAGATCTGGGCCGCGAGCTCGGACGCCTTGTCCATGGCACGACCGTCACGACGAACGCGCTCCTTGAGCGCCGAGGAGCTCGGCTCTGTCTCGTGACGACCTCCGGCTTCGAAGACGTCCCCTACATCCAGCGGCTAAACCGACGATATACCTACAACCTCCACTGGCGGAAGCCGATGCCACTCGTCAAGCGGCGACACACGCTCGGCGTCCGCGAGCGCGTCGACCATTGGGGGGCAATCGTCCACGAGCTGACCGACGAGGAGAGCGAACGCGTGGTCGGTGAGGTGATCAGGCTCGTGCTCTCGAACGAGATCGAGGCCATCGAGGTCTGTCTTCTCTTCAGCTACATGAACGACGAGCACGAGCGAGCCATCGAACGGCGGCTTCGCGCTGAGCTTCCGGATGTTCCTGTCTCGATCTCGAGCTGGGTGAGCCCTCTCTGGCGAGAGTACGAGCGGGTCAGCACGGTCCTGGCCGACGCGTACGTGAAGCCTCTCATGTCGGGATACCGAAGGATCTCTCCCACGAGGTGGAGCAGAGGACGAGCTCCACGCCCCTGCTCGTGTTGAAGTCGAACGGCGGCACAGCGAGTCCCGAGGCCATCGCACCGACCCTATTGGGCACCCTCTTGTCCGGGCTCGCGGGCGGGGTTGTCGGGGGTGCCTACTTCGCCGCGGCAGCCGGAGAGGCGCGATCCGTCACCTTCGATATGGGTGGAACGAGCACCGACATCGGCCTCGTGCATGACGGGGCTGTCGAGCAGCTCCACGAGTAAGAGATCGAGTGGGGGTTGCCGATCGTGACTCCGGTCGTGGACGTTCACGCGATCGGCGCAGGGGGGGGTCGATCGCGCGCATCGATCGCGGTGGTCTGTTGTGCGTTGGGCCTGAGAGCGCCGGCGCCGTCCCGGGACAGGCCTGCTACGGCCTCGGCGGCGAGCGGCGCCAACCTGATACTCGGTCGGCTCAATCCCAACTATTTCCTTGGGGGCGAGATGCGCCTGGATCTCGCGCGGGCAGCAGCTGCTCTTGACAGCATCTGCCAGCCGCTCGGTCTCGATCAGGTAGCCGCCCCCTGGGCTGTCGTTGAGATCGCGAACGAGAACATGGCCAACGCCATCCGGCTGGTGACGATCGATCGCGGGCTCGATCCGCGGGACTATGCCCTCGTCGCCTTCGGCGGTGCAGGGCCTCTGCACGCCTGCGGCGCCGCAGATGCGGTCGGAATGAACCGGACCGTCGTGCCGCCTCACCCCGGGCTGTGCTCGGCTTTGGCGCTGCTATCGCTCCACCTCGCGTCGACCGAGTTCGCAGTCTCGGCGTCCGGTCCGATACGACCGACGAATCTGAGATTCGGCGGCTCCTCGAGGAGCTGGAGCGTGAGGTGCAAACCTAGCTGGCGAGCGACCGGCCAACTGCCGAAACAGGCGTCCGCCGCACCCTCGCCTGTCGCTACTAAATGCAGAACTACGAGCAGGAGGTGCAGGTCTGCGGCCTTGAGCCGGGTTTCCTTGCACGAGCATCCGAGGTCTTCCACGACCTGCATAGAGATGTCTACGGCTACTCCTTCGAGCACGACCCGGTCGAGTTCGTCCACTGCGGGCTGACCGCCTACGAGTCGAGGTTGCCCGTGTTCTCCGGAGGCGGTCTTCGGCAGGTTTGGCGAGGCCAAGAGCGCGGGCACACGCGAGATCGTTGACGCAAGCGGAGCCGGGGCACCAATCCAGATCCTGCGCCGCGGCCAGCTGCCAGCCTCGGTGTCCGGGCCAGCCGTGATCGAGGAAAGCGACTCGACGATTCTCGTTCCCGCTGGGTGGTCGATCGAGAGCGCGCCGGCCGACTGTCTGGTGCTGAGAAGGAGTGAGCGCCGGCGAACCCGCCAGATCCGGTCACGATGACGATCGTCGGGAACTACCTGAAGAACGCCTGCCATGAGATGGGGCTCGCGATGATGCGGACGTCCTACTCGCCCCTCTTCAACGAGGGCCTCGACTTCTCGTGCGTCGTGTTCGACGCCAAGGGGCAGTCGCTCGCGGTCGGTGAATTCGACCCGGCCCAGATGGCAGCCATCGTCTTCACCGTCGACTGGTGCATCGAAGAGCTCGGCATCGAGGGCGTCGAAGAGGGCGACGTCATCATCCACAACGACCCGTACCGCGGCGGTTGCCACATCCCGGAGCACATGCTGCTGAAACCCGTCTTTCTCGACGGGCAGTTGACCTACTTCGTCGCGAACATCTCACACATGGCAGAGATCGGCGGCAAGGTCCCGGGAGGGTTTGCAGCCGACGCGACCGATGTGTACCAGGAGGGACTTCGCCTTCCCCCGATCAAAATCATGCGTCGAGAAAAACAGGGCGACGACGTCTGGAAGATAATCCCTGGCGAACCATCGTACGCCGAGAAACACGTGGGGCGACCTGCACGCGATGCTCGCCTCTCTCAACGTCGGCGAGGAGCGGCTCGTCGAGCTCCACGAACGCTACGGCCGCGAAGAGTTCGACGGGATCTTCGGCGCCCTGCTCGATTACTCAGAGCGACGCATGAGACAGGAGATCGAGGCCATTCCGGACGGTGAGTACGCGTGGGAGGACGTAATCGACAACGACGGGGTCATCCCCGACCGACGCTACTGGATTCGTGTTCGCGTCTACATCGACGGGGACGAGGTGATTATGGACTTCCGCGAGAGCGACGATCAGGCCGAGAGGCCCTGCAACACGACGTTCGGGGTAACGTCCTCGGCCGTCTACAACGCGATGCTTCATCTGACGGACCCCGACATCCCAACGCACTCCGGCTGTTACCGCCCGATCCGGATTCTGACAAGACCGGGAAACATCATGAACGTCCAGCCTCCGGCCCCGAGTAGGCGGCAACTCAGAGATCGACGGCCGGATCGTGGACGTGATCTTCGCCGCCCTGTCCTCGGCGATCCGCGAGCGGGTCGCCGCAGCATCGGGAGGGACCGCGTGCAACTTCCTCTTCGGTGGCACGCATCCAGATACCGACGAGTACTTCACGAACTACCACCTCGAAGGCTGCGGCTAGGGTGGCACCGCCCTCGGCGATGGCAACAACACGCTCTGCGTGATCAACGGCAACTGCCGAAACACGCCTGTCGAGGTGTTCGAGACGAGGCACCCGTGGGGTGTGCAAGCGCTGACCCTCGTACAGGACTCCGGCGAGGCGGGCCGACATCGCGGAGGACTCGGCCTGGAGCGAATCTTCGAGGCTCTCGTCGACGGCATCACGATCAGCGAGTTCGCAGACCGCACGGAGACCGAGCCCTGGGGACTCTTCGGCGGGACCTCTGGCATGAGCGGTTCGACGCTCGTCCGCCAACCGGGAGACGATCGGTTTCGGACGACACGGGAGCTCTTCGGAACAGCCTCGAACACGAAGTTCTCCGGAATTCGGCTCAACTGTGGCGATCAAGTCCTGCTGCGCAGCGGCGGCGGCTACAGGGATCCAAGAGAGCGTCCGCGTGAGCTGGTCGATGACGACGTAGCCGAGGGATTCGTAGGCCACGAAGCGGCCCAGGAGCTCTACGGGCGCGGCAACCTCACCGAGCGTGAGTGAGACGATGGCTTCGGGGCAGTGGGTCGATCTCGACCGACCTCCCTACGCACTTGACCCGGTTACGTGTACGACCTGCGGAGCAATGATCCCAGTCCATAATGGGGCGGTGGTGCGGGGCTTGCGCGGCCCTGTTGCACACCGGCCTGCCAGGTACTGGAGGGACGCGTGCTGGCGTCGCGCGCGCGATGGAGCACCGGCGCGGATCCTTTCCCGTCGCGACAGGGAGGTGAGCCGATGGATGCTCGCGAGGGCGGAGGCGTACAGCCGACTAGCGGCTCACCGGTCCGCGGGCGCGGCGTGTCTCCAGGTTTCCTCACGGCCGGGACTCCTCGAACGCCGAGGTCGGGATACACAGGACCGAGTTCGATCCCGCTTCGAACGACTGTGCTGGCCACCGCAGGCCTCATGAGGCCGCAGCTCGAACCTCAAGCGGTGGCTTGGAACCCGCCGGCACCGCCATCGAGGCCGCAGCCGAGTATGCGGACTCTCCAGACCCACACCCTGCTTGGAGGGAGACCTTGACTTCCTCGCATGCTGCGTGGGCACGACGGCCCGGGTTTCCCGCTCACCGAGGACATCCCGGTCGAGGTGACCCGGGCGAGCAGCTGAGACGTAGCCCCACCAACACACGAGCAGCCCGGCTTAGCCGCCGCGGCCGCCCCCAACCGGCTCGCCGTCGGCCCGCCCGACGTACCAGCCGACGGTGCCGGTGAAGCGAAAGCCCCGCTCCGCGCGACGAAGCCCGACACCCGCTGTCTCCCAACGCTCGACGAGCTCTTCGACGTAGGCGAAGACCGCATCGCGGGTCGCTGCGTCACAGCCCGCCAGCTCGACAAACGCCGCAAGGTCGCGCTCGTCCGGCTCGCTGTACGCCTGAACGAGCGCGAGGCCCGCCTCAGCGAGGAGCCGGCGTACCTCGGTGCCCGTGAGGGTGCGCACATGCGACGGATCGCGAAGCACCTCGATGCGCTCGTAGAGAGCCCGATCGCGCGGATGCTCGGAGGCAACCTGGTCGACAACGAGCACAGAGCCGCCTCGCTTGACGACCCGGGCAAGCTCAGCGACCGCAACACCCGGCCGGTCGAGGTGGTGCAACGTGCGAACGATCGCGGCCGCATCGACGCTTCGATCCTCGAGCGGCAGGGCGTAGACGTCGCCCTCAAGCCACCGGATGTTCGCGCTACTCCGGGCGGCGCGCCTGCCCTGATCGAGCATCTCGGGAACGAGATCAACCGCGATCACCTCACGGACAAGCGGCGCGAGCGCCATCGCCATCGGGCCGGTACCCGCAGCCGCATCGACCACCACCTCGTTCCCCCTGAGCTCAAGCAGCGAGCCGACGCGCTGCCGCAGCCCTTCGATCCGCTCGACACCGAGCGCAGCCAGCCGCTCAGCGGTCGCGGCAAAGCGTGCTTTCGTGACGGCCTCGCCGCGGCGTTGGCCGCAGGGATCGCGGTCTAGCCCGGCCCGGCTCGCTCCAGCCAAGCCATCGGAACCCGACGGACAACCCGCCTGCCCACCAGACGCATCAGCTCCGTCCACGGCGCTCCTTCCTGACCAGAGCCAACGCTTCCTCACGGCTCGAGATGGTGCCAGCGGCCCACTCCTCGGCGATCCGCTCGAGCAGCCGACCCACCTCGGGCCCCGGCGGCACCGACAGCTCGTCCCCGCGCAGCAGCGGCTGTGACGGCTCCGCGGCGCGAGCGGCCCGCACAGCGTCGACGAAACGATCCTCGCCGAGGTATGCCAGCGCCTCGAGCGCGTACGGCTCGGTTGTGCGTCGAAAGCGGTAGATCGACCGTGTCGTGCCATCTGCGGGCGGGCTCGCAGTCAGCAGCACGCCGGCGAAGCGGGCGAGCTCGTTGGAGATCGGAAGCCGCCTCAACGCCGGGCCGAAGACGCTCACGAGCAGCAGGCTGCCACTGAGGTCTGTGCCACCCCGCTCGAGCCGCTCCAGGCTGCCGCCGAGGGGCGCGAGGAGCTGTAGCTCGTCGAGGCGCCTCATCCCGGACGCGGACAGTCGCATGAGCTCGGCCAGGATGCGCTCTCCAGCTGCCTGCGTGACGAGATCTGCGTGCTGCCGGATGAGCCGCTCCGTGCCGGGCTCGAGGACAAGCGGGAGCTCCTCCTCAAGCCGAGCCGCGCGCAGCAGCCGCAGCGGATCGTCCTTGAACACCTGCTCGCGAACCGCGCGCAGCAGGCCTTGCTCGACATCGGGGATGCCGCCGGTCGGGTCGATGGCGGAGCCTCCCTGCAGCGGCAGCGCGATCGCGTTCGCGGTGAAGTCGCGCAGCAGCAGGTCGCTCCTAATGCCGCCCCGCAAGAGCGCGAAGTCGACCGATCGGCCATCGCCCATAACTCGCCAGGCGCAGTGGCGCTCGGAGAGCGCAAACAGCCCGCCCCCGACCTCCCTGCGGAGGGCCTGGGCGGCATCCCTTGGGTGTGGGCACGCAACGTCGATGTCGAGCACCGGACGTCCGAGCAGCCGGTCCCGGACATAGCCGCCGACGAAGTAGGCCTCGCCGACAGTGACCCGACGGATCTGCTCATCCATCGATGACCTCTCGGCAGCATCGCGTCGGGCTCGTGCTGATGCCGCAGACGAGCTCGTACGTGATCGTCTCCAGCCGTTGCGCGTGAGCCTCCGCCAGCAGCCCATCGCCGATCAGCGTGACGCCTGAGCCCGCACCTGCGCCGGTCGGGAGTGAGACGGCAAACGAGTCCATCGAGACGGCCCCGAGCACCCGGGCGGCTTTTCCCCCGACGAGCACCTCGGCTCCGCTGAGCGCACGCGGGAAGCCATCCGCGTAGCCAACGGGCACCAGGCCGATCCGGGTGCGCTCCTGGGCCACGAAGCGGCGCCCGTAGCCGGTGGACTCGTGGGGCTCAAGCACCTTCTCGACCGAGACGAGGCTGCGCCAGGACAACACCGGCTCGAGCCCGTGGCCGCGCGGATCATCGTGGAAGGGCGACAGCCCGTAGAGCGCCAGCCCGCAGCGAACCGCATCGAATCTACTCTCCGCGAGACGCAAAGTTGCGGCGCTGTTGGCGGCGTGACAGGTTGCGCCCGGAAACCGAGCAGCCACCTCCCGAAAGCGGCCGAGCTGCTCGCTCGCGAATCGACCGTCCCGCTCGTCCGCTGTCGCCAGGTGTGTCATCACGCCGACGACCTGCCCAGCCGCAACGCCGGCGGCGTCCTCGATCGACATACCCCACCGCCCCATCCCGGTATCAACCTTGAGGTGGACAGGCACGCCCTCGGGAATGGGAAGGGCCGACACCGCAACCTCGAAGCCCTGCGCCCGCGCGGCGTCTATCGTCTCGTCATCGGCGCCGGCGAGGATGAGGATGCGCGCGTCACGGAAGCGCTCGCGCAGCACAGACCCCTCGGCGGCGGTTGCCACGCACAGCGCCGTCGCCCCCTCCTCGAGAGCCGCCCGCGCGACGTCAACGGCGCCATGCCCATAACCGCTCGCCTTGACGACCGCCCAGAGCTCCGCGCCGGCGGCGGCAAGTCGCAGCCGGCGGACGTTGTGCCTGACGGCGCGCAGGTCGATGGTGATCTGAGAACGATGCACGGAAGGGCCTGACGGGATCTTGACGAACGCGCGCGGCTAGCGAGGTGCCCGTGAGACCGCGAGCGCGACAGCTTCGACGACATCGCGCGCAAGCACGCCATCCTGGCCATGGCGCTCCGCGGCGATTCTCCCGGCGACACCCCCTACCACCGCACCGGCGGCGGCGGCGGTCGTTCCGTCGAGCCCCTTCGCAAGGAACGCGCCGATAGTCCCGCAGAGGGCATCCCCCGTTCCGGCGGTCGCCAGAGCGGGACTCCCGTGCTCGCTCACGAGCACACCGGATAGCCCCGGCGTCGCAACGATTGTGTCGGGGCCCTTCAGCAAGACGACGGCGCCAGCTGCCTCAGCGGCTTCCATCGCCGCGGCGTGCCGCCGGCCATCGACGGCTTCGGGGTTCCACCCGAGCAGGCGCGCGAGCTCGCCCGTGTGCGGCGTGAGGACGGTTGGAGCCGTTCGGCCCTTGAGCGTCTCGAGCCCGCCGGCCAGCGCCCAGAGGCCGTCGGCGTCGACGACGACAGGCACGGGGAGCCTCTCGAGCAGGTGGAGGACAAGCGCCCTGGTCTCCTCGGAGCGCCCGAGGCCCGGCCCGAGCGCGACCGCGCCGGCGCGCTCGGCAGCAGCGAGGACCGGCTCGGCTGCGCCGGCGCGGAGCCTGCCTCGGTCGTCGTCAGGGCACGGGATCGTCATGACCTCGAGGAGCCGCTGCTCGAAGACGACGTTCAGCGAGGCGGGGACGCATGCCCAGACGATCCCGGCCCCGGCGCGCAGCGCCGACTCGGCGCTCAGCGAGGGGGCTCCCGTCAGCCCCTGTGATCCACCGACGACGAGGAGGGCTCCCGCAGAGTACTTATGGTCCTGCTCGGCGCGGCGCGGCACCTGCGTGAGGATCTCGGTGGTCACCGCTGCGTTTGCAGACTCAGCTCCGGGCGAGAGCCCGATGTCTGCTACCGTGACCGCACCAGCGTAGAAGCGCCCAGGTGCGATCGCGTGGCCGAGCTTGCGCCGGTGGAACGTCACGGTGGAGTCCGCGCGAACAGCGCTACCGGCAACGGCGCCTGTCGATGCATCGACACCCGACGGGAGGTCAACCGCGAGGACAGGGCAGCCGGCCTCGTTGATCGCGTCGATGGCGCGGGCACCCTCGGTCCGGGGCTCACCGTGGAAGCCTGTGCCAAACAGCGCATCGACGATCGCATCGGGCGCCGCGGCGGCCGCACCCTTGCCATGAACGGGAACGGGCAGGCTGCGAAGGCGCTCGAAGTTCGCGGCGGCATCGCCCCCGAGCCGTTCCTGCGCACCGTGCAGGATGACCTCGACCTGCTTGCCGCCCTCGTGAAGCAGACGGGCAACGACGAGCCCGTCGCCGCCGTTGGCGCCTGTGCCGCAGTGAACAACCCAGGTCTCAGCGGCCTCAAAGTCGCGCCGCGCAACTTCGGCGCACGCAACTCCGGCCCGTTCCATGAGCTCCAGCGTCGACCCGGCGTAGCGGGCCTCGGCCGCGCGCATTTCCTCGGCTGTGAGGAGGGCCTCTCGCCAGCCGCTCACACCGCGTTGGCTGGTGCCTCGACGACACAAATCGCGGTCACAAGCTCTCTGGAGTGGGTCATGGAGAGATCGATCGCGCCCACGCGCATGCGGCCGGCCCAAGCCTTCGTGGCACCGGTGAGCGAGACTCCCGGCTTCGGCCTACCCACGATCTCGATCTCGCGCCAGGTGAAGAGGACACCGCAGCCGAGCGCCTTCCCCACAGCCTCCTTGCCGGCGAACCGTGCGGCGTAGTGCTGGGCGGGATTGCGCCGTGAGTCGCAGTACTCGCGCTCGGCCTCGGTGAACACCCGCTCCCGAAACCTCGGGTAACGCTCGATCGAACGCGCCACGCGCTCGATCTCGATCAGATCCACACCGACATGCATTCCGCAATTCTAGGGCCGCCGTCCGCGTTGCCTGCTGAGGCCGCGGCCGGGCCGGCGCTTCACGACAAAGCCCGCGGACACGCTGGCTGGCGTGGAGCTACTCGACGGTGACGGTCTTGGCGAGGTTGCGCGGCTGGTCGACGTTGAGGCCGCGCAGGCGCGCAATGCGATAGGCAAGGAGCTGAAGCGGCAAGGTGGCGACGATGGGCTGGAGGAACGGATGCGTGCGGGGCACGAAGATCGTGTCGTCCGCGTCGTGCTGGATGTCCTCGTTGCCGTCGGTGGCAATCGCGATCACCTGCGCGCCGCGGGCGCGCACCTCCTGGATGTTCGAGACGACCTTCTCGTACACATGCGAGTCGGTCGCGATGCAAACTACCGGGGTTGTCTCGTCGAGCAGGGCAATCGGCCCGTGCTTCATCTCCCCGGCCGAGTAGGCCTCGGTCGGGATGTACGAGATTTCCTTGAGCTTCAGAGCGCCCTCGAGACACACGGGCAGACCGACGTGCCGGCCGAGATAGAGGAAGAACGGCTTCTGGCAGTGTCGCTCTGCGACCTCGTCGATCGGATGGCCGGCGCTGAGGAACGCCGAGACCTTCTCGGGCAGGTCCTCCACCTCGGCAATCAGCGCGTCGAGCTCGTCGGACGGGAGCGTCTTGCGAACCGCGGCGAGCCGCAGCGCCAGCAACGTCAGCAGCGTGACCTGCGCTGTGAACGTCTTCGTGGCAGCGACCCCCATCTCCAAACCAGCGCGCGTGTAGAGGACGTTGTCGGCATCCCGCGTGATCTGCGTGCCCATCATGTTCGTGATCGCGACGGTGTGAGCGCCCTTCTCGCGAGCCAGCCGAAGGGCGGCCAGCGTGTCGGCCGTCTCGCCCGACTGGGAGATCGCGACGACGAGCGTGTCCTTCGAGAGAACGGGATTGCGGTACTGCCACTCGCTCGCGATATCCGGCTCGCACGGCAGGCGAGCCCATTCCTCGATGAGGTACCGCGCGACGACCCCCGCGTGGTACGCCGTGCCGCAGGCCAGCACGACCATACGGCGCAGGCTCTGGATGTCGCGCTCGCTCAGACCGACGTCCTCGAGCGCGAGCTTGCCGCCGCGGATTCGGTCGACGATCGTGTCCGCCACCGCGTCCGGTTGCTCGTGGATCTCCTTGAGCATGAAGCTCTCGTAGCCGCCCTTCTCGGCTGCCTCGTCGTCCCAGTCGACCTCGACCGACTCACGGACGACACCGCTGCCCTCGGCGGTCAGGAAGGTAGCCCCCCCAGCGGCGACCGCGACGATCTCGCCCTCTTCGACCGACTGGACACGGCGCGTCTCGCTGAGGAAGGCCGCGATCGATGACGCCAGAAACGCCTCGCCGCGTCCGACGCCGACGACGAGCGGACACTGCCTGCGTGCTCCGACCAGGATCTCCGGATGATCGCGGTGCACGACAACGAAGGCGAAGTGGCCTTGCAGGTCGTAGTAGGCCTTCCGTACCGCCTCGATCAGATCACCGTCATAGTGGCGCTCGACGAGGTGGACCACGCACTCAGCGTCGGTCTCGGACGCGAACGTGTGCCCTTCTTGCTCGAGGCTCGCGCGCAGCTCGCGGTGGTTCTCGACGATGCCGTTCAGAACAACGGCGACGCTGTTCTCCGGCTCGTCGCTCAGCGGGTGGGCGTTGGCGACGCAGACCCGCCCGTGGGTTGCCCAGCGCGTATGGCCGATCCCCGCCCGCGCGTCCGACCGGCCAGCTCCCTCGAGCGCTTCCTTGAGGTTGCCGAGGTTACCGACCGAGCGGACGACGTCGAGGTTACCGCTCTCGATGAGACAGAGCCCGGCCGAGTCATAGCCGCGGTACTCGAGCCGCTCCAGACCCCGAACGATCAGGTCGCGTGCCCGACGAGCACCGACGTATCCGATGATCCCACACAAACGGCCCTGCTTCCTCCTGAGTAGCGGTCGGGGTCCGCAACTCTACGGGCGCCGTCGGTCTCCGTGCTGCTGGTGCTGCCCGGCGCAAGAGCCCGCCGAGCTCAGCGGGGCATGGCTTGCGATGATCCCACCTCGCTCTCGACCAATCGTACGGCGTTCCTGTAGAGATCGAGCGCGACTGCTCGCTCGCGCGCCTGCACGAGGATGCGCACTACCGGCTCGGTGCCCGACGGGCGGACGTGCACGCGGGCCTCGCCTGCATGCACCTCGTTCAAACGCTCGATCTCTCCGAGCAGGGCCTCGGGCAACGACCGCGTCCGCGCTGCGACGCTCCCTGCCTCCTGCTCCCACTTGGGCATGACCGCGGCGAGCTCACGCAGTGTCTGGCCGCGCTCGACGACGGCGCCGCCAAGCAAGAGGGACGCGGCGAGGCCGTCGCCGGTGACCTGCCTGTCCCGCACGATGATGTGCCCAGACTGCTCGCCACCCAGCACGCCCCCCTCGCGCTCGAGGGCCTCGGCAACGTGGCGATCGCCGACGTCCGTGGTAACGACCCTGATCCCCCGCTGCCCCATCAGCTCGTAGAAGCCCGCGTTGGTCACCGTCGTCACGACCACCAGCTCAACATCCAAGTGCAGTGCGAGGATTGCGACGATCTCGTCGCCATCCACCGGCTGAGCCGTGTGATCGCACGCCAGCAGTCGGTCGCCGTCCCCGTCGAACGCCACGCCGAGGTCAAATTCGCCCTCACGCAGCGTCCGCAGCAGCAGCCCGAGCTCGGTTGAGCCGCAGCCGGCGTTGATGTTGCCGCCGTCGGGACTGTTCCCGACAGCCGTCACCTCGGCGCCCAACTCCTCGAGCAAGGCCGGAGCGACCTGAGAGAGTGCCCCGTTGGCACAGTCGCACGCAATGCGCAGGCCGGCCAGCGTCGTCCCGAACCGCTTCGCGATCACCGCCCGGTACTGGGCGAGGAGGCCGTCGGCTGCGGTGATCGAGCCGCCCGGGCGCGGGTCGGCGTCGAGCAGGGACTCGACCGCATGCTCGTCCGCCTCAGCAAGCTTGCGGCCCGAGCGCCCGAAGAACTTCACGCCGTTGTACTCGGCGGGGTTGTGCGAGGCGGAGACGACAGCTCCGAGCTCGGGTGCGAGCAGGGCGACGGCTGCGGTCGGCAGCACTCCGCCGATCACCGCGCGCCCGCCGCCGGAGGCGATGCCCTCTGCGAGGGCCTCCGTGAGCGCCTCGCCCGACGCGCGGGTATCTCGGCCGATCAGCACCTCGCCGCCGCCTGTGAACAGCGCGAACGCCCGACCCAGCTGCGTGGCGAGCGTCGTGGTCATATCCTCTCCGACCACGCCGCGAACGCCGTCGGTGCCGAAGAGCGTCCGCTCTGCCGTCATCGAGACCGTGCGTCCATGGTCGCGCTCGCGCCTGGTGCGCGCGAGGCCTACCGCTTCGAGAACTGCGGGCGCTTGCGGGCCTTCTTGAGACCAGCCTTCTTGCGCTCGACCTGACGGGCGTCGCGCGTGAGAAACCCCGCGCTCTTCAGCGGCCCTCGCAGGCCCGGGTCGGCCTCGACGAGCGCGCGGGCCAGACCGTGGCGCAGCGCGCCCGCCTGCCCGGCGACGCCGCCCCCGTTGAGCCGCACCCGCACGTCGAACTGCCCCTCTACCCCGGCCATGCGCAGAGGCGCAATCGCGAGCGTGCGCAGGTTGTCTCGCGGGAAGTACTCCTCGAGGCTGCGGCCGTTGACCTGGGCCTTGCCGCTGCCGGGAGTCAGGATCACCCGCGCGACGGCGGTCTTCCGCTTCCCGGTGCCGCGGTACCGTGCGATTCCCTCGTTCATGTCGTCCTCGCGTGCCAGCGCTCGGGCAGCGGCTCGGGCTGCTGTGCTTCGTGGGGGTGGTTAGAGCCCGCGTACACCTTGAGCTTCGTGATCTGCGCCCGCGCCAAGCGGTTGCGCGGAAGCATGCCCTTGACCGCGCGCCGAATCACCTCGGTAGGTCGGCGTTCGAGCTGCTCGGCCAGCGTTCGCTGCCGCAGACCGCCGGGGTAGCCCGAATGGCGGTAGTAGACCTTCTGCTCGAGCTTCTTCCCGCTCACGACGACCTTCTCCGCGTTGACGACGACGACGAAGTCGCCGGTATCGACGTGCGGGGTGTAGACGGGCTTGTGCTTCCCGCGAAGGGTGTCAGCAATCCGGGTTGCGAGACGGCCGAGCGTCTCTCCCTCGGCGTCGACCACATACCAGCGCCGCTCGACCTCGCCGGGCTTTGCGTTCCAGGTTCGCTGCTTCGTAGGCATACGGTTGTACGCAACAGCGCACGGGCATGCGCCGTCACCGAGATCCCAGTGTACCAAGAGCCTCTGGAGCAGCCGAGTTGCGCGACGGGCGCAGGATCCAGAGGATTGGCGCAAGCGCGATCGCCGCGCTCAGGCCGGCGAGCACTCCGGGCCCATAGCGGCTCAAGAGGTAGCCGCCGATCAGGGCGAGCGCAGCGCTCAGGAGACTGGAGCAGAGGTCGTTGAAGCCCAGGAGCTTGCCGCGCTCGAACGGGCGAGTTCGGTCGACGAGCTCAGCGCTCGCCGCAACAAAGGCGAAGATCCAGCCGAGACCGAGGGCAAACAGGGCAAATGCGATCACGGCGACGCCCTGAAGCCACGCGAGGCTCAAGGACGACAAGGCCACAACGAGCAGCCCGGCAACGAGCGCAGGCCTCCGGCCAATGCGGTCGATGATGTCCCCGACAACCACGACGAGCGCAAACATGCCCACGATGTGCGCGGCAACGATGGGGAACACGCTCTCCGCGGCGTGCCCCAGATCGGTCACCACAAGCCGGCCGGTGAGGTTCATCACGGAGACCATCACCGAGAAGCTGGCAAGCGCGGCCAGAAGCGCTCCGATCACTCCGGGGCGCGCGAACATCGTGTGCAGGCTCGCCGCGACGGCGGGCGCATCATCCTCGATCCCCGAGGGAGGAGCGAAGGTCTCGGCAATGCGCTTGGGATCGGGGCGGACGCTGAGCGCCAAGAGGAGACCGAAGAACAGAAATCCCGCCGAGGCGCACCAGGCCAACACGAGCGCAGTGCCCGCAATCTCGCGTCCGGAGAACAGCGGGATGAAGACGGAGGGTCCCAGGATCGCGCCGAACACGGCTCCGAACAGAACGTAGGAGATGCCGCGCGCGCGGCGCTCGGGCGGATACATGTCGCCGCCCGCGGTGCGCGTGAGGTTGATGATGCCGTTGCCAGCGCCAACGCCGAGCAGACCGACGACAACGACCGCGGCGGAGTTGAGGTGAACACCGAGGCCCGTCAGCAGGTTGCCCGCGATGCCGGTCATGAAGCCGACCGCGAGCACGGGAATGCGTCCCCACCGATCCATCGCCTTGCCGCCCACCCAGGCCGAGCCGGCTGCCGAGGTGAGGAAGATTGCTGGACCGAGCCCAAGCAGCCCGTCGACACCGGTCACGAGCACGAAGGTGATCGTGGCGACGGCGGCCGAGAGCGAGATGCCGGCGCCGTTGACCGCCATGCAACCCGACAGGAGCAGCGTGTTGCGCACGATCGGAAACGACTGCGGGTAAGGCGGGGGCTGCGGGGAGGACGTCACGCCCGTCTTCCATCAGGCGCCGGCGCACCGCCGGCAGGCGCTGCGGCGTCCGTGCCGACCGCGGCGCGCCGCGCTGGCCATCGACTCCAGAGGAGCCCACCCCAGCCGCCGAGGGCGGAGAGCAGGCCCGCCGGAATCATTCCCATTCGATCGTTGCGGGCGGTTTCGAGGAGATGTCGAGCGCAACGCGATTGACGTGCTCGACCTCGTTGATGATGCGGCTCGAGATCGTCTGAAGAACGTCGTAAGGGATGCGAGCCCAGTCGGCTGTCATCGCATCGTCGGAGGTCACGGCCCGAATGACGATCGGGTACGCGTAGGTCCGCTCGTCGCCCTGGACACCGACCGAGCGAATCGCGGGCAGGACCGCGAAACACTGCCAGATGTCTCGGTACAGGCCTGCTCGACGAATCTCCTCGAGCAGCACGGCGTCAGCCTCCCGGAGGATCTCGAGCCGCTCGCGCGTGACCTCGCCGATGATTCGGATGGCGAGGCCGGGACCGGGGAACGGGTGGCGCCACACCATCGGCTCGGGGAGCCCGAGCTCTTCACCGACCCGCCGCACCTCGTCCTTGAAGAGCAGGCGGAGCGGCTCGACCAACTCGAACTCGATGTCGTCCGGCAGTGCCCCGACGTTGTGGTGTGACTTGATCGTCGCGGCAACGCCGGCCTGACCGCCCGACTCGATGACATCCGAGTAGAGCGTTCCCTGCACGAGGAAGCGCAGCGGGGGCTCCGTCGCCGCGAGGCCCCGGTCGAGACGCCGCGCCTCATCCTCGAAGACGCGAATGAACTCCTCGCCCACGATCCTCCGCTTGTGCTCCGGATCGTCGATGCCGGCCAGGCGGGTGAGGAACCGCTCCGCGGCGTCCACGTGAACGAGCAGGACGTGAAAGTGGCTGCCGAACGTCTCGACGACCTGCTCGGCCTCGCCCTTGCGAAGGAGGCCGTGATCGACGAAGACGCACGTGAGCTGATCGCCCACCGCCTTGTGGACGAGCAGCGCGGCCACGGCGGAGTCGACGCCGCCGGAGAGCGCGCAGAGCACCCGCTGCGTTCCGACCTGGTCCCGGATGCGGGCAACCTGGTCCTCGATGACGGCGGTCGGCGTCCAGACGGGCGGCGCGTCGGCGACGTCGTAGAGGAAGCGCTTGAGCACCTCCATGCCGTGCGGGGTGTGCACAACCTCTGGGTGGAACTGCACGCCGTAGAGCCGGCGACCTGCGTCCTCGAACGCGGCAATCGGCGTTGCGGGCGACGAGGCGACCACGCGCGCCCCGGCTGGAGGAGCTACCACCGAATCCCGATGGCTCATCCAGACGGTCTGCTGGGCTGGAAGGTCTGCGAGCAGCTCGCTCGAGGGCTCGGTCACCTCGAGCTCGGTGCGGCCGAACTCGGCGATGTCCGTGCGATCGACGCGTCCGCCGAGCTGCGCGGCCATGAGCTGCATGCCGTAGCAGATTCCAAGCACGGGGAGGGCGCTGTCGAACAGACTCGGGTCGACTATGGGAGCATCCTGCGCGTAGACGGAGGAGGGCCCGCCGGAGAGCACGATCGCCCGGGCGTCGCGCCGGCGCACCTCGTCGACCCCGACGCTGCTCGGGACGAGCTCCGAGTACACCCGGCACTCGCGGATTCGCCGGGCGATCAGCTGCGCGTACTGGCCCCCGAGGTCGAGCACGAGGATGGGGCGCTCCTTCCCACCGCCAGGCCCCGGGGCCCGCTCGCCAGCCACCTCAGAGACCGTCGCCGCAGCCTCGTGCCCGCGCAGGGGGACAACGTCGGCCATCGGGCCTGCTCAGCCGCCGGCGCGGTAGTTCGGAGACTCCTTCGTGATCGCCACGTTGTGCGGATGGCTCTCGCGAAGACCGGCCGGCGTGATGCGAACGAACCTCGTGTCGGTGCGGAACGCCTTGATCGCCGGTGCACCGACGTACCCCATCGCCTGCCGCAGCCCACCGACGAGCTGGTACACGATGTTCTTGATCGACCCCTTGTAGCTCACGCGGCCTTCGATTCCCTCTGGCACGAGCTTCGCCACGTCGTCCCGGTCGGCCTGGAAGTAGCGGTCTTTCGCGGAGGAGCGCGCCCGCATCGCTCCAATCGAGCCCATGCCCCGGTACTCCTTGAACCGCTCGCCCTGGTAGAGGACGACGTCGCCGGGACTCTCGTCGGTTCCAGCAAACAGGCTGCCGACCATGACGGTGTGCGCGCCCGCTGCGATCGCTTTGGCGATGTCGCCTGAGTACTGGATTCCTCCGTCGGCAATCACCGGTATGCCCGATCGCGCCGCGGCGGCGGCGCAGTCGTGCACCGCGGTGATCTGCGGAACTCCCACGCCGGCCACGATGCGCGTGGTGCAGATCGAGCCTGGCCCAATACCAACCTTCACCGCATCTGCGCCGGCGTCCGCCAGCGCCTCGACAGCCTGGGCGGTGGCGATATTGCCAGCAACGACATCGACGCTCAGCCGTGCCTTGATCCGGCGGACGGCCTCGACGACCGCGCGAGCATGGCCGTGGGAGGTGTCGACGACGACGGCATCGACGCCCGCCTCGACGAGCGCCTCCGCGCGCTCGAAGGCATCCACGCCAACGCCAACCGCGGCGGCAACGCGGAGCCTCCCCTGAGCGTCCTTCGTCGCCAGCGGAAACTCGATGCGCTTCTGGATGTCCTTGACGGTGATCAGGCCCTTGAGGAACCCCGCCTTGTCGACAACCGGGAGCTTCTCGATCTTGTGCTCGTGGAGAACCTCGCGCGCGTCGTCGAGCGTCGTGCCAACCGGAACCGTCACGAGCCCCTCGCTCGTCATCAGCGCTGAGATGGGCTGTGCCGTATCGGACTCGAACCGGAGATCGCGGTTCGTGAGGATGCCGACGAGCCTGCCGGCCTCGTCGGTGATCGGCACTCCCGAGATGTGGTAGCGCTCCATCAGGTCCATCGCCTCGACCACACGGTCCCCAGGCCTCAGCGTGACCGGCTCGACGATCATCCCCGACTCAGACCGCTTTACCTTGTCGATCTCGGCGACCTGCTCCTCGACCGACAGATTCCGGTGGATGACGCCGATGCCGCCCTCACGGGCCAGGGCGACGGCCAGGCGTGCCTCGGTGACCGTGTCCATTGCCGCCGAGCAGATCGGAACCGACAGCTCGATGGCCCGGCTGAAGCGTGTTCGGGTCGAGACTGCGTCGGGAAGGACCTCCGACTCACCGGGGACGAGCAGCACGTCATCGAACGTCAGCCCTTCCTTGCCGAACCGCTCGTCGAGCCGGACGAGGCGCTCCAGCTCAACCCGATCGACGTCGACGCTCACAGCGGAGCAGACCTCTGAGAACGCGGAACGCCGCAGCGCCTCACGATCGCCTAGGCAGAAGCAGGAGCCGCAGGCGACATCACCCTCATCTCGCGATGGTATCAGCGCCCAGCGACGAGGCGGCTGCTGCGCGGCGTATCGCGGACGCTTCGGCGGCGCACGCTTGGCGGCGGGGCAGCAGACTGCGAGCTAGGCCCACTCTTCGATCGTCACGTCCGCTGCGATCCGAGCGATCTCCTTCGTGTCGAAGCGCCCGGCGCCCGCCTCGAGCACCGATGCCGCCCCGGTCGCGACGCCTTGCCTGAGCGAGTCGCCGGCAGCCTTCCCGAGCACGCGGGCCGCGAGGTAGCCGGCGAGCAACGCATCGCCGGCGCCGATTGTCGAGACCGCGTCGATCGGGCTCACCCTCGCCCGAAGCCGCAGCTCCTCGCGATCCTCGCGCAGGAGCGCGTAGCAGCCGTCCGGGACGGTGATCAGCACGTTCTTCGGCCCGAAGGCCGCAACCTCGTCAAGGCCTGCAGCGATGTCGGCGGAGCCTGCGAACTCGTGACCGACGAGCTGCTCGGCTTCGTTGACGTTGGGGCTCACCACGGTCGGCCCGGCCTGCACACCCAGCCGGAGTGGCTCACCGTCCGCGTCGAGGACCGTCGGCACGCTGAGCCGCGCAACGCTGCGGATCAGATCAGCGTACAGCCCGTCCTCAACACCCCTGGGCAGCGAGCCGCAGAACACCACGGAGTCGGCTCCCTGGCTGAGGTAGACGAGCTTCTCGCGCAGCATGGCGACCTCGCTCTCGTCGAGCTCAGGGCCCCACTCGTTGATCTCCGTCGACACGGTCGACGTGGGATCGATCACCGCCGTCGACGTCCGGGACTCATCCTGAATGCGAACGAGATCGTTCAGTAGGCCTTCGCCCGTGAGCCGCTCGACGATCTGCACCCCCGCACGGCCCCCGGCCAGCCCGGTACAGACGACCGGTATGCCGAGACGCTTCAACGCGCGAGCGACGTTGATTCCTTTGCCGCCCGCGCTCGTGCTGGCCGAGCTAGCGCGGTGGCGATGGCCGACCTGGAAGCTCGGCACGATGAGGGTGCGGTCGAGCGCGGCGTTGGGTGTCACCGTGACGATCACGACAGCCACTCACGCGCGGAATCGACGAAGGTGCGCGCGTTGGAGAGCGTCCGGCGTGCATACCAGCCAAGCCGTACCTGGAGGTTCGGCGTTTGGATCGACTCGGCCGCCACAAGCCGACGCTCGGCAATCACCTCGCCGTCCTTCAGGATCTCGACGCTCCCGCGCACCTCCCCGGCCGTGACCGGAAGCTCGATCACCGAGGGAGCCACGACCCGTTCGACGAGCAGCTCGTCAAAGCGAACGACGCGGGACACAGAGCGGTCGGCAACGAGCGCCAGACGGCGCTCCTCCTCGAACGGGACCCCCGCCTTGGCATACGGCCGCCCGGCCTCTACCAGCGTGACCCGCCCGTACTGAGAGAACCCCCAGTCGAGCAGCTCGCGGAGATCGGCGTTGCGCTGCTCGCGGCTCGGGCTTCCGAGGATGACGGCATAGATGAAGACACCGTCGCGCCGTGCCGCTACGACCTGGCTCCAGCCCGCCTCCTCCGTGTGCCCGGTCTTGATACCGAGCAACCCCGGATAGACGCCCAACAGGTCGTTGGTTGTCTCGACCACCCCATGACCCGTGACCCTCGCCCTCCTGAGCCGAACCAGCCGCCGGAACTGCGCGTTCTCCATGGCTTCGCGCGAGAGCAAGAGGACATCTCGCGCACTCGACTCGTGGCCGGGGGCGTCAAGGCCATCGGCTCGGACAAACGTCGTATCGGTCAGAGACAGCCGCTCTGCCGTCTGGTTCATCAGCCGCACGAACCGCTTCCTGCGACCGGCGCCGACGTGCGAGGCGAGCGCGTTCGCCGCGTCGTTTGCGCTCTCGATCAGCGTCGCTTCAAGCAGGTCGCGCACGCTGATCTTTTCGCCGGCTTCCAGACCCACCGTTGCGCCGCCCGCCTTCGCCGCCGAGGGAACGACCGTGACAACCTCGCTCGGATCCGACCTGTCCAAGGCCAGGAGCGCCGTCATGACCTTGGTGATGCTCGCGATCGGAACCTTGAGGCGTGGACGCTTGCTCCAGATGACCTCGCCCGTCTCGCCATAGGCCACAAGCGCCGATGTCGCCTCGATCTCAGGCGGCCCGACAACAGCCGGCTGGACCTCAGCCGCCTGAGCGTCAGGCGCTCCAAGAGCAGGTGCCTGAACGTCAGGTGGATCTGCTGACAGCGCCACCGCGACACAGGCGAGGCCAAGGAGAGACGCTGCCGAGAGCGCAACGACAAGGCAACGCACACGCAAAACCCTATCGCTCCCTCGAGCCGCGTCCGCACATCCGCCTGTCCAGGGATGCTACTCCCGCAGCCTGATCTGCTGACTCACCTGGATTGCCACCGCGTCAACGCCAGGATTGAGGCGCTCGAGCTCGGCCACGGTCAGACCGAACCTCGCGGCGATCGAGTCCAGCGTGTCACCTTCGTGCACACGGTAGAAGCGCAGGTCGGCCTCGCCGGTCGCGCCTGGCGTCCCGTCGGCCGCCCGGCCGGCGGCTCGCTCGGCCTCTACAGTCGTCACTCGAACCGCCTCGCCGGCCTCGTTCGTGATTACCGCCGTCGTTGCGGTCTGGTCTGAGCCGTTCGTGAACGACTCGCGCACGACCAGCACGAGCAGGGTCGCCGCAGCAAAGAAGGCGATCGGCGCGAGCAGCCGCGCGAGCCAGAAGCGAAATCCCCGGTCGCTCACCTCACCACCCGGACGCCGCCCAGACCTCGCCGCGCAGATGAGCAGCCGCCTGGCTCACGGACGTGCGCCAGTCGCCCGAGCCATTCCCCCGGTACGCGTAGATCACCGACCGGGATGCCGCCACGATGGCGCTCGCCGGACCGCTCGTGAACGCCCGGGCCACGTCGGCCGGCGATGCCCCCTGCGCTCCGACACCCGGCAGCAGCATCACAGCGCGGGGCAGCATGCGGCGAGCCTCGGCAACAGCGCGCGGGTACGTGGCGCCCACGACCGCACCGACGCTTGAGAGCCCGTGCTCCCCCACCGAGTCCTTCCCCCACTGGTCGACGAGTCCTGCAACATGGTGCCAGAGAGGTCTACCGTCTGAGAGCGCAATGTCCTGCAAGTCTGAGCTTCCGGAATTCGAGGTCTTCACGAGGCAGAAGAGGCCTGATCCCGAGCGGCGGCAGACGGTCACGAAGGGCTCGATCGCATCGCTGCCCAGGTACGGATTGACCGTCAGCGCGTCGGCAAGCGGAGGCTCGCCGTCCTGTCTCTCGAGGTACGCGTCGGCATAGGCACGCGCCGTCGGGCCGATATCACCCCGCTTGCCGTCGAGGATGACAGCGAGCTCGGCCGCACGTGCGTAGGCCACGACATCCTCGAGCGCCTTCATGCCGTGGTGGCCGAGCGCCTCGAAGAAGGCGAGCTGAGGCTTGACCGCAACAGCATGGGGCGCGACGGCATCGATGACGCCGCGGCAGAAGCGCTCGTACGCGACCGCTGCGCTCGGCGGCCCGACGTGGGCGTCGCCGCGCAACTCCACCGGCAGCAGGTCGAGCCTCGGGTCAAGACCGACCGCGAGCTGGCTGCGCTTCTGCTCGACCGCCTCAGACAACCGATCGACGAACGCCGCTACCGGGCGCTCACGCCGTTTTCCGAGGCCGCGGGACATCCCTGCGAGCCAGGGTAGCGCGGCGCGCGGCTACACGAGTGCGAGCGCCGTCACGATCCTCGCGAGAAGGGGCAGTTGCGCAGGGCCCGGAGAGCTAGCCGCGTACCGCCTTCTTGAGCCCGCTGCCAGCCGTGAACTTCGGAACGCGCGCAGCGGCGATGGAGACGCGCTCGCCGGTCTGTGGGTTGACACCGGTGCGCGCGGCACGATTCTGGACCGAGAACTTCCCAAAGCCGGTAAACGTGATGCTGTCGCCCGCAACCAGCGCGTCTTGGATCGTCCCAAGCACGTTTTCAACCGCGTCTGCCGCTTCGCGCTTCGAGAACCCGCTCTTCTCGGCCACCTGATCGATTAACTCGCCCTTCGTCACGTCATGCTCCCTTCTCCTTCGGCAGACAGTTACCGGATGCGCGGGCAGGTTAGCACGCCTGGCGGTTGCCGAGGTTGCCAAGAACCATGCAGGTTTGCGCTAATGGCCGCCGCTACGAGACGCGGATGTCCTCGAGCCGGAAAAGCGATTCGAGGACGACTCCCTGCCCAGCCAACGCCTCCCTGCCGCCCTCCTCGCGGTCGACGACGCAGACGGCCCTCTCGCACACCAAGCCCGCCCCGCGCAGAGCGTCAACGGCGGCCAGCGCCGCGCCCCCGCTCGTCACGACATCCTCGATCAGACAGACACGGTCTCCCGGGTATGCGAGCCCCTCGAGCGCACGCTGGGTCCCGTGGCCCTTCGCCTCCTTGCGGACAATGAGAAACGGGAGCCCTGAGGCCAGCGACACCGCAGCGACGAGAGCCACAGCCCCGAGCTCGGGCCCAGCGAGCCGATGAGCCTCCGGGTCGAGGGCGCGCGCCCGCTCGGCGAGGGCTTGGCCGATCGGTCCAAGCAGGTCGGGCTGGGTCTCGAACCGATACTTGTCGAGGTAGTAGGGCGAGCGACGCCCGGACCGCAGCACGAAGTCTCCCTCCAGGTACGCGCAGTCTCGCACTCGCCGGGCGAGCTCCCGCTCTGCGTGCGTCAGCACGTGCCGCCGGTCTCAGTCGGCCGGCTCGCGAGCCGCACGCAGCGCGTCGCTTGCGTACGGGACCACCCGGCCAGCCTCGACCGTCCCGGGCTTGAGGGAGACCATCGAGCCGTCGTCGTAGTAGAGGTCGATGTGCTCGCGACGACGCCTGCACACGCGCAGCAAGAACACGAACAAGCCGACAGCCAGAAGCGCGAGCACGAGCTTTCTCATCACCGTCTAGGAACCCTCCGCCGCGTCGTTCTGCGCGCCTGGCTCGGGCGCCTCGCCCTCCCATGCCTGGGGCGTCACGGTGACCTCCTCGCCGGCGAGCCTGCGCAGGCACGTCTTGAGGTCGTAGAATACGAGACCGGGAGTCGGATCCGCACCGGTCAGGCAGCCCGCGATCCGCTCCTCGTCGCGTACGACGAAGACGGATCCCTCTCTGAGGGAGACCTGAAGCTGCACGAGCCGCTGAGCGCGGGCTCCGGGTGCCTCCTCGGCGGCCCCGACGAGCCCGTGAAGGGCCGCGCCCAACGCATCGCCCCGGACGGGGTCGTCGAGCGTCGTGCGGATCACCTCGCCGTCCCGGTCGAGCACCGCGGCAGACTCGACCTGGCTCGAGACCTGCAGCAGGTCCTTCAGTATCTGATCGGCCTCCATGGGCAGGAACGTACCAAAGCCCACGCCGCGAGTCCCACCCGCCTCGCAGCCATGACGGGACACGGACGAACCCGCCCTCGGAGCCACCGCAGCAATCACGGGCACCGACCCGGGCGCGGCCCGCCGCGTCGATCGATTGGGGCGACCTCACGAGAGGGCCTCAATCGCCTGGCGAAGTGCGCGTGCCGCCTGGGCGCGATGGCTGTGCCGCGCCTTCCAGCCATCGCCCAGCTCGGCAACGGTGGCAGACTCGCCGTCCGGGATGAAGATCGGGTCGTACCCAAAGCCCTCCGAGCCGCGAGGGGCATGCGCCAGCGTCCCGGCGAGGATCCCCCTGCCTCGCAGCACCGTTCCGTCCAGCCCAATGCCGGAGAGCTCGCTCACGTAGCGGACACGTCGATCCGACGCGGCAGCCACTGCAGCGATGAGCCGGTTGACGTTCTGCTCGTCAGAGGCCTCGGCTCCGGCGAACCGCGCCGATCGCAGCCCGGGCGCGCCCCCGAGCGCGCTCGCCTCGATGCCCGAGTCCTCGCCGAGAACCCACGGGATCTCTGGCGCGAGCGTCCGTCCAAAGCGCGCCTTCTCTAGCGCGTTGGCCCAGAAGGTCGAGCCTTCCTCGGCAGGTGCGAGCGCCATGTCGAGCGGCTCGATACTCCAGCCAGGCCAAAGCGCCTCGAGCTCACGAGCCTTGCCGGGGTTGCTTGAGGCCAGCGCGGCCCGGTGAGCTGACGCTCGCGCCGAGCTCACGCGGTAGTTGCCCGACGCTGCTCCTCAACGACCCGCGCGATCCCAGCCGCTCCGAGCTCGATCAGCTGATCGAACTGTGCGCGCTCGAACGGATCACCCTCGGCCGTCGCCTGAACCTCGATCAGCCGCCCGTCCGCCGTCATGACGACGTTCATGTCGACCTGGGCGGCAACGTCCTCCTCGTACTCGAGGTCGAGCAGTATTTCGCCACCGGCGAGGCCGACCGAGACGGCCGCAACCTCGCTCGCCGGCAGCGGCAGGTCGCGTCGCTTCGCGGCGAGCGCGAGAGCCACCCATGCGCCCGAGATCGCCGCCGTCCTCGTGCCGCCGTCGGCCTGAACGACATCGCAGTCGAGCCAGATCGTGCGCTCGCCCAACGCGGCGAGGTTGTAGACAGCGCGCACGGACCGGCCGATGAGCCTCTGGATCTCGACCGTGCGGCCTCGCTGCTTTCCGGCCGACGCCTCGCGTCCGGCACGGGTTCCGGTCGACGCGGGCAGCATCCCGTACTCGGCCGTGAGCCAGCCGCGCCGGCTGCCCTGCAGCCACCGCGGCACGCCCTCCTCGACGGACGCGGTACAGAGCACGCGCGTACGGCCGAACGAGATCATCGCCGAGCCATCCGCCTGCTCGACGTAGTCGGTCTCGATCGTGACCGGACGGAGCTCGTCTGGCGCGCGGCCCTCGCGCATCAACTCGCCGGGGCAGGAGCCATCAACGCCAATTCTACGGCCTGCGCCGCCAACCAGCGCGGCACCGGGCTGAGCGGGCTCCGCGGCCCCTAGAGTAGTAACCGTGCTCGAGCTTCACGACGCTGCCGGCGCGTTCGCGGCGGTCGAGGACTACCTCGCCTCACACGGGTTCTTCACAGACCGCGAAAGCGACCTTCGCGCTTCGCTGTACCTCGGCTACGGGCTCTCGGCAGTGCTCAGGCGCGGCCAGAGCCCGCCTCCGCCAGAGCCGTGCCCGCTCCCGCTCGTCGCCTGCCAGGTCGGGCACGTTAAGGACAGCTCGGAGACCGACCCGCCCGCAGCACAAGGCGCGACGGCGCATATCGGGGCCTGGGAGACGACCTGGCAGGCGTCCGACTACGAGGCCGCGATCGATGCAGCGCGGGCCGCGATCGCGCGGGGCGACGTCTACCAGGTGAACCTCGTTCAGCATCTGAGCGCCGCCTACGACGGCGACCCCGTGGCAACGGCGCGCGCGCTCAGACCCGTCACGCCCGGGTCCCCGCCGTCGCTCATCGGTGACGGGTGGGCGATCATCAGTGCCTCACCCGAGCTGCTGCTGCGCCGCCGCGGCGACCGGGTCTTCACAATGCCGATCAAGGGCACACGGCCGGCTGTGGCAGCAGGCGCGCTCGCTTCCTCAGCGAAGGACGCCGCCGAGCATGTGATGATTGTCGACCTTGAGCGAAACGACCTCTCACGCGTCTGCCTCCCCGGCTCGGTCAGGCTGCCTGTGCTCTTGCGCGAGCAGGAGCTCGCGGGAGTTCGGCATCTCGTCTCGTGCATCGAGGGGCGACTCTGCCCCGGCGTTGGGCTGGCCCAGCTGCTGGCGGCAACGTTCCCGGGAGGCTCGGTGACCGGCGCCCCGAAGATCGCCGCGATCGACCACATCGCCGAGCTCGAGCCCGTCGGCCGCGGCGCGTCGATGGGCGGGCTCGGGACGGTCTGGCCGAACGGCGACCTCGACCTCGCGCTCACGATCAGGACGTTCGCCGTCGCAGCCGGCCGCATCCACCTCTGGGTGGGCGGTGGCATCGTCTGGGACTCGCAGCCCGCAGCCGAGGTTGAGGAATCGTGGGTCAAGGCCCGCCCGCTGCTCACCGCGATCGCGGCGCGGACGCCCGAGCTGGCCGCGCGATGAGCATCATCTCGCTCGCCGTCAGCGGCCGCGGCCTGGTCGACCCGAGCACGCCAACAGTTCACGCTGACGACCAGGCGCTCCTGCGGGGCCGCGCGGCCTTCGAGACGCTCCGCGTCTACGAGGGAGTGCCGTTTCGACTCGAGGAGCACCTCGCGAGGCTCGCAAGCTCGGCCCAGCGCATCGGGCTGCCAGCCGTCGACCAGGCCGGCCTCGTCAGGCTGTCGGAGCTCGCGGTCGCCCACGGCGGGGAGCCGAACGCCATGCTCCGGCTCTACTGGACTCCGGGTCGGGAGGGTCTCGACATGCCGACCGGTATCGCGATAGTGAGCCAGATCCCGCCCGATCACGACGAGCGTCGGGCCACCGGCCTGCGGCTCGTCTCGCTCACGCTCGGACTCGACGCCGAGCTTCGCGCCGCCTCTCCGTGGCTGCTGGCGGGCGTCAAGTCGACGAGCTACGCGGTGAACATCGCGGCCGAGAGCGAGGCACGCCGACGGGGCGCCGACGACGCGGTCTTCCTGACCCGTGACAACGCCGTGCTCGAGTGCCCGATCTCGAACATCTGGTGGCGGCATGGCGGCACGCTCGAGACACCGAGCCTGGAGCTCGGCATCCTCGCCGGCGTCACGCGGGCCGAGGTGATTCATCTCGCCGCCGCGCAGGGGCTCGCAGTGCGCGAAGGCACGTTTCCGCTCGACCGTCTCGCCGGGGCGGACGAGGCCTTCACCTCCTCATCGGTGCGCGAGATCATGCCGGCCGTCTCTCTCGACGGCGAGCCGGTTGGCGACGGCAAGCCGGGTGAAGCCGCAGCGCAGCTGCAGCGCGCGCTGCGCGCAGCCACCGAGGATCACGCGCCCGCGGCGTGCTCCTAGTTGAGACCCGGGCACTCCAGCCGGGTGCCCAGGCTGCGCGGATCCGCTGCGACAGGGCTGGCGGGCGAGGGCTGCCGCGCGCCCGGGACGCCCATGAGCAGCGACCGCTTCTCCTCAAGCCCACTCCTCACCCACCGCCGGGGAGAGCACTCCAGGGGCCGGCAAGAAGGGGCCCGCAAGAACCGGGTGGGCCCGTTACCACCCTGCGATCCCTTGCGAGCTTCGAGCGAAGACGCCGACTCGATCGCCAATGGGACCGCGGAGCCCTGCGATCCCCATGTGAGCCCCGAGCCATCGACGGCTTTCCTGCGCTCGGGATTCGGATCCCCGCGATCCTCCATGTGAGCTCCGAGCAGGCACAGCCGCCCAACCGCTGCAAGAGGCAACCCGGCCGCTCCCGGGGGAGGGTAGCCGAGATACGCGCACAGCTCTCGCACGGGCTGTCACAGAAGTGTCACGAAAGTGGCACGTTGCGTTTTCAAGGTGTTTGCGGGGTGTTCTTGTGTTTGGGGTATCACCGGGGCACCACCAGGTGTGGGCCCAGCGCATGTTTCAGCTGGTTTTGGGGTGTTTCTTGTGGGGGGATGACGTGGCTGTAGGTGTCGAGGGTGATGGAGGGTCGGGCGTGGCCTGCTCGTTGGGCGAGTTCGGCGGCGGGGACGTTTTGGTTGTGCCAGAGGGAGATGCGGCGGTGGCGGAGGTCGTGGGGGTGGTAGTGGGGTGTGCCTGCGTGTTGGCAGGCGTTGCGCATCGCTCGGCGGATGGCGTCGGGGGTGAGGCCGGGGAACACGCCTCGCCCCTCGATGCGGCCCTCGGTTGGTCGGGTGGTTTCGATTTCGTGGAGGAGCCATTCGGGGATGTTGACCCAGCGTGGCCGGCGGGTTTTGGCGTGTTGGCTTGTGATCCTGATTCGCTGGTTTTCGGTGTCGATGTTGCCCCAGGTCAGTGATGTGAGTTCGCCGACGCGGATCCCTGTCTGTTCGAGCACGATCAGGGGCAACCGCAGCCGGGGTGGTGTGTTGTGGAGGATCGTGAGGAACTCGCTGGCGGTGGGTGGTTTGAGCTCTTCTCTGGTGGCTGGGGGGAGTTTGACGGTCCGGTCGCGGGCCGGGTTCGGGTCTACGCCGGTGTAGTCAAGGAGCGGTCTGAGCATGGCGAGGTAACGGCTGACCGTGGCGGGTTTCAGGTTCTCGGTGAGTTGGCCGACGAGGTGTTGGATGTCGTGGGGGGTGAGTGTTTGTGGGTCTCGGTGGCCGAGCGTCTCGTTGACCTTGTTGAGGCAGAAGCGGGCGCTGGCCTGGGTCGCCTCGGCCCAGTCGCGGCGGGACTCGAGGTAGCTTTCGGTCCACTGGGAGAGCGTCCGGGTGTTCCCGGCCTGGCCGTGGAGTCGTTCGAGGTCGCGCCGGGGGTCTCGGCCGGCGACGAGGTCGCGCCGGGTTCTGGCGTCTTTCCTGGTCGGGAAGCTGCCGGCGTGGCGGGACCGGTGGGCGCGGCCGCCGAGGCGGTACCTGACCTGGTAGCGGACACCGCCGGAGCTCAGTTTCCGACGGGCGATGTAGGCGCTACCCACCCGCGATCACCTCGGTGTTGCGCCGGACGTAGTCCTCGACGTCCCCGCGGTGCACGTACACGGACGGGCCGATCTTGACGACACGGCCGATCGCCCGGATGATCCGCCAGGCGGCGTTCTCCTTCACCCCCAGCTCCTCCCGGATATCGCGGGCCGACATCAGCAAGCCAGGCTTCCTTCCCCCGGGCCCCTCGTTGTTTCTCCCCCCCGGTCTCCCTCTCGAGCTTCGTGTCCACCGTCATCGGTGCCTCATCTCTCATCTGTCTCGGCGGCCGTCTGGTCGCGCCTGGCTGCCCCTGCCAGCGCCCGGGGGTGCGATGGCAGGCTCTTGCCTGTACAGTTAACTACAAACATGGCTGACTTTATATCATATGCAGGCTGCCGCTGGTGTTTAGAGTGTGCGGCTGGTAGCATCACCGTGTGCGCAGCGAGAGGCACCCCGGCGCGGAGAGCCCCGGAGGCGAGGGCCTTGGCGAGGGGGAGGGTCTGGTTGATGTGGGGGCGGAGGTCCGGGCCGGCGGGGTTTACTGGCGCACCCGGGTCGGCAACGGCGGCTGGGTGCGTGTCGAGCGGCACAGCAGCGAGGGGTCGTGGTGGGTGCTGGCCAGAGTTGCCCCGGACAGGGGCGGGCGGCTTCGGATCATGGAGCTGTACCTCGACGACCTCGACAGCGAGACACCGGTCACCTCGCAGCGGCTTCGGAAGCTGCCCCTAGGCCAGATCGAGCAGCTCCTGAATCTACCGGACGAGCGGGCGGGGATCAGCGACCGGCTCGACATCAAAGGGATCGACATGAAAGCAGTGGCCGGCAGATACTCAACCACCCCCGCCGGGGAGCCGACCACACCTCGCGGCCAGGCCGCCGCCGATTCGCTCCGCCGGGCCCGGCGCCGTGACCGGGCAGCTGAGCTCGCCGACGAAGCGGTCGAGTTCCGCCAGCCGCTGGCTAAACCCGGCAGGCGGCCCTACCCTCCCGGGTTCTACCAGCGGGTCGCCGAGGCCTACCGGGCCGCCCAACGCGAGGGCGTCGGCCCCGGGCCGTTCATCGCCGCCGAGGCCGGCGTGCCCCGCACAACCGCCGGCTACTGGGTCAGGGAAGCACGTCGCCGTGGCTACCTCGGCCCAGCCACCCACGGCAAAACAGGCGAAGCCGGGAAACTGACAGTCCGCTACACCGGAACCCAGGACACCGTCGAGGTCACGCTTCCCAACGGCCTCACCCGACCCGTCCAACAAGGCGGCACCCTCCAGGCGCCAACCGACTTCGCGCTCGGCCTGCTCAAACAACCGATCTGGGAACCAGCCCCGCAACCACCCGGACCCACCAACCAGCAACAGCAGCCCCCGCAACCCCAGTGGCCGCCACAACCCCACAGGAAACCGCCAGCCACCCCCGACCACACAGAACAACCAGACAAACCGCAGCCCGGCTTCCAAGGCGGCTGGTTCGGCTAAACCGCCCAACCCCAGGAACACGGGGCCCTCCCCGCCCAACCAACCCACCGGCAGCCCCCATCCCCCACCCGTCCGTTGCCTGCCACGAACCCGCGGGTTGCGGCGCGTACAGCACACCGCTCCGGGACACTCGCCCGGGAAACACACACACTGCTCTCAAAGAACGGGGCAACACCCACAACCCGAAAACACCCTCGCCACACCGCCAACACCACCCCCGCTAGGTCGGGCCACAAGCCATGAAGAGCAGACCCTCCGGGTTATCAGCCAAGCCAACCCAGGTCATCTCAGGCCGAAACACGCATGGTTAGCCATCTGGGGTGCTCTCAGGTGAGCTGAGACCAGCTCAGACTGGTACAGAATGGTGTCTGGTCAGGCAACAAGGACCCGACCAGGTGCCCGATACAGGCACCTGTAGGTCCCGAACAGGGTTGCGGAGTGCGACCCCGCCTGACTACCGCGTGCCCGTGGGATCCGTACCGGTCAGGGCAGGCCCCAGTCGGCGACCCGGGGAGGCCTATACAGGCTCGCACTTGTGGCCAGGTACGGACGACTGCGCTCCTAGGAGGGATCGGCGAAACTGATGGGAGCTTGTCGCGGAATGTGATGATGCGCCGCATGGGCGGCGACGGCGAGGTAGGTCGCGGTTTGCGACTGTTGTCCTGGCTCCCTGGAGCGGGCTGGGTGTTCTATGCCTCCTTCGGGGAGTCGTAGAGGGCAACAGTCGCATGATGTCCAACCCGCACCCGAAGGAGGCTCCCATGCGGCTGGTTTCTGTAGCAGCCCTGCTCGCGCTCGTCGTCGTAGCCGTTGGCTGTGCGAGCGGTTCTAGCGGCGGACCGGAGGCGGCCGAGGAGTATCACGTCGAGCCGGCACCGTCGCCGAACGGGGAGGCTATCTGGGCGGCGAGAATGGCTGTTTGGTCAGAGGGCCTGAACGAGACGATGGCTAGTCTTGAGGTCGCCTCAACCGTCTACGGACGGCTGGCATTCAGCAAAAATCGGGCAACACGGAGGATGCGATCCGGGAGCTTTCTGGCCCGATCGAGGAGCTGCGCGCGTGCGGGGAGACGCTGGCGCGGGAGGTTGGTGCGCCGGGACGCGACAGCAGCATGCGCACGGTTTACCGGGCGGCCCGGAACGCTTGTTCCTGGTATGAGCGGGCCGGTGACGCGCTCGCCAAGCATTTCAAGGCCACGCGGCCCCTAGTGCGTCAGCATGATCTTGCGGTGGAGTCCCTGTACGAGGGGCACGCTCAGATGGATGCCGCTGTGCTTGCGCTGGAAGCAGCCGTCGGGGGCTAGACGAAGAGCATGCCGCGGCGCGCGTATGCGCTGCGCGGTTGTTTGCGCTCCCACGGTACGCGAAAGCGGTACCGCCGTAGTAGCGCCAACACATTGACCCCCTTGTCTCTGTTTGTACCGGGCCACGTCTGCCCGCTGGGAGAGAAGATGCCAGCTAGGAACTGACTGGCCGCCGAGTCTCGCTGACCTGCCCCTTGGTGTGTGCGGGGGTTTGTGATGATGGTGTGGTCTAGGCCCTTGTTTGGGGTTGTGGTTGGTTGGGGGGTTAGGGGCCTGGCGGGGGTGGGCGTGGTGGTTTGGGGTGGGGGTGGGCGGTGCCCGAGGGAGCTGTGGGGGCGGAGCTGGTTGTGGGTGTGGCGCTAGTTCTTGACCGGGGGCCTGGGCTTCCTGGAGGATGTAGAAGATCTCGCGGTTTGTGTGGCTCGTCCCGCGGCTTGTCGTTGAGGCCCTCTCGGGTGTAGCTGTTCCCTTCTTGGGGCTGCCGGGCCAGGTGAGGGGGTGGGCGAGTGACCGGCCGCGGCCTAGCCAGGCCGGCGCGGCCTGGTTGGTGAAGCCTGGGTGCGTTGCCGGCGCCCGGGTGCGCGGGAAACACCTGTGGGCAGTCGGGCAGCCCCTCGGTGAGGCTGCGGGAGCACACTTGCTGGCCCAGGGAACGCGTCGGGTCATCCCGCCCGCAAGGGCGCTGCCAGGTAGTGTCTCGCCCCGCCACGGCTACAAGGGGCCGCCCGTTTGTGGGTTCGCCCCGCCAACCAGACCGGTGGGCCCAGACGTGAATTGCGGTAAGCAGGGCGCAGGCGGATCCGGGACCCGCCGGTAGCCGTACCGACCAAAGCCCATGAGCCAGCCACAGTTCGCGGGGCCCCCAAGGCGCCGCCCCGACCGTCCGGCACACGAGGACGGTAGCGCCGGGGGGAACCGGGGTTGGCCCGACGCCCGGCAGGCCCCGCACCACCGGGACCGCCAACACCCCCCCATGGCCCGCGTGACGGCCCCCAGCCGACGCGCCAGGCCCGGAAAGGTCCCTTTCGGCCGCTTCCCCCAGAGGCCTGGCCGGCGACCACCGCGCCCGGCAGCCACGCGTCCCCCACCCAAACCGCCCCCAGCCGCCTGGCCTAAGCGACCCGCACGCCACCGCACCCTCCTTGCGCCAGCGCCAGTACCTCTGCCCCCGTCAACCCCAGCGCCCCGCAAACCCCCGCCACCGACCGCCCCTGCACCAAAACCACCCAGCCTCCCGCAGCCTGCCGATCACCCACCGGCGCCTCCCACCGACCCGCCACCACGCCCTCCTTCCTCGATCCACACCCTCACATTGAGGACGGGCCAACCCCAGAAGGGCAAGTCAGCCGGCTGCGCTAAAGCTGCTGGATTCAACCACAACGCAGCCAGCACAGCCGCTACAGCAGCTACGCTGGCAGCCGCCGCGCGAGCAGACGGTGGCGCGCGTGCGATCGTGTGCGGGTGGCTGAGAGCACCCGCGCGCAGCTTCGCGGCCTGACCCGGGCGGAGGTCGACCGGCGCCTCGCCGACGGGCGCGGAAACGAGGTCGCCGTCGCGCCGGTGCGCACGCTCGGCGAGATCGTGCGCGCGAACGTCGTCACGCCGGTGAACGGCATCGTCGTCACGCTGTTCGCGCTGATCCTCAGCACCGGCTTCTGGCGCGACAGCCTGTTCGTCGTTGTCGTCGCCGCGAACAGCGCCATCGGCATCGTCCAGGAGCTCCGGGCGCGGCGCGAGCTGCGCCGGCTCGCGGTGCTGAGCGCCCCGCGCGCCACGGTCATGCGCGACGGCGAGGCCGCCGAGCTCGACATCGCCCGCATCGTCGAGGACGACCTCCTCGAGCTCGCCCCCGGCGGCCAGGTCGTCGTCGACGGCGAGGTCATCCTCTCAGAGGGCCTCGAGGTCGACGAGTCGCTGTTGACAGGCGAGTCCGAGCGCGTCGAGAAGGAGCCCGGCGCCGGCGTGCGCTCGGGCAGCTTCGTCTCGGCGGGGAGCGGCCTCTACCGGGCCACGAAGGTCGGCGCCGCCAGCTACGCGAGCGAACTCGCCGAGGAGGCTCGCCGGTTCACGCTCGTCAACTCCGAGCTGCGCAACGGGATCAACGACGTCCTCCGCTGGCTGATCTTCCTGATTCCGCCGGCCTGCGCCGTGCTGCTCGTCGCGCTGCTGGCGGCCGAGGAGACGTGGCGGCGGGCTCTTCAGGGCACGGTCGCGGCCGCGGCGGCGATGGTGCCGGACGGCCTCGTGCTGCTGACGAGCGTGGCCTTCCTCGTCGGCGTGGTCGCGCTCGCCCGGCACCGCGCCCTCGCCAAGGAGCTCGCGACGGTGGAGCTGCTCGCCCGCGTCGACGTGCTCTGCCTCGACAAGACCGGCACGATCACGACCGGCGAGATCACGCTCGCGAGCGTCGAGCCGCTGCGGGAGGCGAGCCCCTCGCTCGTCGAAGAGGCGCTCGCGGCGCTGGCCGCCTCCGACCCAACCCCGAACGCGACCATGCAGGCCATCGCGGCACGGCTCGGGCCGACCGCGTGGAAGGCGCTCGAGCGCGAGCGGTTCTCGAGCGCGCGGGGGTGGTCGGCGTCGTCGTTCGCCGGAAGGGGCGCCTTCTTCCTCGGCGCGCCCGACGTGCTCCTGCGCGAGCAGGACGCGCGGGAGCGCGCGCGCGCTTCGGAGCTGGCCGCGGGCGGCCTGCGCGTGCTCGTGCTCGCACGCGGCGACGGGCTCGCCGGCGGGGGCGGTGGGCTTGTCGGCGGGGCGCCGCCGCCCGCGCGCGAGCCGCTCGCCCTCGTCTGCCTCGAGGATGCGGTCAGGCCCGACGTCAGCGGGATCCTCGCGCACTTCCTCGGGCAGGGCGTCACGCTCAAGGTGATCTCGGGCGATCACCCGCAGACCGTCGCCGCCGTGGCGCGGCGCGCGGGGGTTCCCGGCGCGGATGCCGGCCGCGACGGTCAGACCCTGCCCGCGCACCAGGAGGGGCTGGCGTCCGCGCTCGCGGAGTCGAGCGTCTTCGGGCGGGTGACGCCGCAGCAGAAGCGCGCCATGGTGAGGGCGCTGCAGGCGCGCGGGCACGTCGTCGCCATGACGGGCGACGGAGTGAACGACGTTCTCGCCCTCAAGGACGCCGACATGGGCATCGCCTTGGGCGGCGGGAGCGCCGCCAGCCGGGCGGTCGCGCAGCTCGTTCTGCTCGACAACGCCTTCGCCGCCCTGCCGAAGGCGCTTGCCGAAGGCCGCAAGGTCATGGGCAACATCGAGCGGGTCTCGAGCCTCTTCGTCACCAAGGCCGCGTACGCCGTTCTCCTCGCGCTGATCGTCGGCATCGCCCACGTCGAGTTTCCCTTCCTGCCGCGCCAGCTGACGCTCATCGGCTCGTTCTCGATCGGCGTACCGGGCTTCTTCCTCGCGCTCGCCCCGGACGCCGCAGCTGCGAGGGCGGGGTTCATCGGCCGCGTGCTGCGTTTCTCGATCCCGGCCGGCGCGGCGGCGGCCGTCGCAACGTTCGCCGTCTATGAGATCGCCCGGCGGAGCCCGGCGGTTCCGCTCGGCGAGGCTCGAACGCTCGCCACCGTGACGCTGCTCGCGATCGGGCTGGTCGTGCTCCTGGTCGTCAGCCGGCCCCTGCGGGCGTGGAAGCTCGTGCTGGCCGGGTTGATGGCCGCCTCGTACGCCGGCGTCATGCTGGCGCCGCCGCTGCGCCGGTTCTTCGAGCTCGACCCGCCGCCCGCCTGGCTCTGGGGGCCCGCGGCGCTTGCTGTTCTCCTCACCGGCGTGCTCATCGTTGCGATTCCGCGGGTTGTTCCCGGGCTTCGCCGCGTCGAGCAGGAGGGGTCGGCCGGGGGCGAGGGCGACGGCCGGGCATGAGGGTAGAGGGCGACGGCTGGGGGCGAGGGCGGCGAGGCTCCGATTCCGCCTCAGGGCGGAGGCTGGAGGCCGGCGCACGGGGCGGCTGGGGGTAGCGGCTGGCGCGTCGTGAATGTCTCTATCTCGCCGAGGCTCACTCCTGAGTCTTCGGGCCAGCGGGCGGCGACTGCCGGGTCTCGGCCGGACAGCAGAAACACCTCCATCTTGCCCCACGATTCCTCGTTGCAGTTCCTGTAGCTCCCCCTCACCCAGCCGCTCGGCCCACCCTGTCGTGGGCTTCCCGGCCGGCTTGTACAAGGCCCCGTTGAAGTAAAGGTCGGTGACCGGTGCGCACAGGCCCACCTTTTCTTGGCTCGTAGGGCAGTGCCGGCAACCCGAGGCCGGCAAAGACTAGACGCCACCCAGCCGCGTGGGCCGCACCTCCGCGGAGCCCGTGTGGGCTGGCGGGAAGCCGAACAGGCGCCCAGGGGACAGAGACCCAGCAGGCAGGACGCGCCACGAATCTGTAACCGAGAACCCAAACCGGCCCGCTACCCCCCAGGGACAGCTACCGTCCCCGCTCCCTGCCGGGCACCACAAACAGACGAGGTCGCCGACGCAGACCCAGCAGGATCCGACCCGCGACCCCCGGGTTATGAGACCGCCAGGTCTAGGTGCTCTAAGCCATGAACACGCACGGCTAAGCCATCTAGGGTGCTCTCAGGTGCTCTCAGGTCATGTGAGGTTGGTACAAGATTTGGTACAAAATAGTGCCTGATTAGGCAACATCAGAGCGAGCTAGGCGATCTGGCCGTGTGCGGATCGAGCTGCGCCCGACCCTTGCCGGGCCTGTTGCAGCCGTCTGCCGGGTGCGTGTTGTTCGTCGAGGTTGCCGGCGCCGTTTGCGTTGCCAGGGCGTGCTGGCCCTGGACTGTGTGGAGGGGGCGGCGGGGTGCGGGTAGTGGCGCCTGCCTTCCGGCCCACCGCCTGCCAGGGCTTTCGGGGCGGTGGATGTGCAGCGGGTGGAGTGGTATCCGCAGGGTGGCTGGCATCCAGGGATTATAGCCGGCGTTACCGACGCTCTGTGCGGGTGGCAGATGGCTGGGCTTGGGTGGCATGTCCCCCAGCTCGGTGCCCCTCTGTGTTGTGGTCTGCTTGGACACCGCCGGGGACAGAGTGGGTGAGGCAGACGACGGCGGCCCTGAGGTTTGTCATGGTCTTCTCGGCGAACGGCTCGGAGTAATTCAACGTCCGGGGCCCTGAGAGCTCGCCCCGACGCGCTAGCACCACCAAAGAAGGCTGCGCCGTACCGCCTCCGGGTTCCTTGCTCGGCTGGCAGGCGACACCCCCTTTCGCACGAGCCGCGTCAGCCTCGCATTCCCTACCCAGTCGGCCTGTCCGCTCCCCGTGACCTGCCCAAGCCCACGGGCCGGCCCCACAGCTCGCGGCCCCCGGGCGCCGCCCCGGCCGTCCGGCCAACGGGCACGGTAGCGCCGGCCGGGGCCGGGGTTGGCCCAACATCCGGCAGGCCCCACACCCCCAGGAGGCAGGCCAACGGGACCGTGCCAATTCTGCGCGTCCGCACGAACCGGCTGGACGCATGGAGAGTCCTTCTTCCCTCTCCCCTCTCCCCGTCCCATCCCCAGGTCGTCGGGATCCTCGCCTACGTCACGACAGCGTAGGCTCGAAGCCGACCCAGCACGGGCCGTTTCCGGATGGGATCAGAGAGCTCCCCGCTCAGCGGGTGTGCGCTTACCGCGCGACGAGCCTGACAGCTGGATATCGTGGCTCCAGGCGGCGGACGGATGGGGCGCGCACACGACGTCGGAGGACTCAAGGGGCTGGGGCCCGTCGAGATCGCGCGCAGCGAGCCGACCTTCCACGAGACGTGGGAGGCGCGGATCTTCGGAATCACGCTTTCGACGCTCGGGAAAGGACTGTTCAGCGTCGAGGAGTTCCGAGCCGGGATCGAGGGGATTCCCGCCATTCCGTACCTGCGAGCAAGCTACTACGAGCGGTGGATCGCAACGTGTGAGCAAAGCCTCGCTCGGGCCGGTGTCCTGAGCGAGGACGAAGTCGACGCGCGTGCCATGGAGCTCTCCCACAGCGACACCGGGGAGGCTCCGCGCCGCGATGAGCCTGAGTTCCGCGAGCTGCTGCTCGATGCACTGCGGTGCGGGATGTCGCCGCAGCGCAAGACGACCGCGCCCCGGCGGTTTGCCGCTGGCGATCCGGTACGCGCTGTTGGGACGGACACGACCGGACACACGCGTCTGCCGCGCTACATCCGTGGAAAGCGCGGGGTGGTGGTGAGATGCGATGACGCGTTCGTGTTTCCAGACTCGAACGCGCTCGGTCACGGTGAGAACCCCGAGTGGTGCTACTGCGTGCGGTTCGA
>JAPOVR010000017.1 GCA_026708005.1 Actinomycetes bacterium | reverse complement strand
CCGGTGTTGCCGGGCTCATGTCACTGCCTGGCCTGGGCGGCGTCGCGCAGCTCACGCCGCAGCACCTTGCCCGCCGCGTTGCGAGGCAGCGCACCGACGAAGTCGACGCTCTTCGGCAGCTTGAAGCCGGCGAGATCGTGCCGGCAGAAGTCGATGATGTCCTCGCTGGTCGCCTGGCGCCCGGAGCGCAGAGCGACGACCGCCTTCACCGCCTCGCCCCAGTAGTCATCAGGGACACCCACGACAGCGGCCTCCGCCACAGCCGGGTGCTCGTGGAGAACCTCCTCGATCTCGCGCGGGTAGACGTTCACGCCCCCCGTGAGGATCATGTCGTTCTTGCGGTCGACGATGTACAGGTGGCCTTCGTCGTCCTTGCGCGCCAGATCGCCAACCGACAACCAGCCATCGCGGAAGGCCTGTGCCGTTGCCTCCGGTAGCCCCCAGTAGCCATTGAAGAGGTACGGCGAGCGGTTAAAAACCTCGCCGACCTCGCCGGCCGGCACCTCCTCGCCGTCGTCGTCGAGCAGCCGGACCTCGGTGCACGGAAACGGCTGGCCGACGCACTGCTCCTTGCGAAGCTGATCCTGCGGCCGGAGGTTGGTGATGATCCCGCCCTCCGTCGAGCCGTACGTCTCGTGGAGGATACCATCGCCCAGCCACTCGACGATCCTTACCTTGGTCGCCTGGGGCAGCGGTGCGGCATTGGAGATGATCGTTCGCAACGATGAGGTGTCGGCCCGAGCCACCACCCGATCGCCGAGCCCGAACACGGCGTTGAAGTGCGTCGGCACCATGAACGCGTTCGTGATGGCGACCTCGGCGATGACGCGCAGCAGCTCCTCTGGATCGAACCGCGGCAGGATCTCGCAGGTGCCACCGAAGAAGATCGGCGCCATCGCGAAGGCGAACCCCCCACCGTGGTAGAGAGGCGCCACAGCCAGCGCGCGGTCCTCCGGCGAGTAGCAGCCGTACTCGACCGCCATCCCGTAGAAGACGAGCGACCGGGAGCGGTGCGAGAGCAGGACTCCCTTGGGGTTGCCGGTCGTTCCCGACGTGTAGGAGATGCAGAACGGATCCCACTCGGCCAGGGGCACCGCGGGTGCGCTCGTCGCGGCAGCCGAGAGCAGATCCTCGTAGCCGGCGCCGATCACCACAGTTCGCTCGACCGTCTTGAGGTCGGCGTCGCGAGCCAGCTCCTCGAGCGACTCGTGCACGAACAGCGCGCGCGCGCCGGCGTCGTTGGCGATGTAGGCAAGCTCAGGAGCCGTCAGACGCGGGTTCACCATGGCCGGCGGAACGCCCACCGAGGCGAGTCCTGCCACGATCTCGATGAACTCGAGGCAGTTCGGAGCCATCAGCGCCGCGTGATCGCCCGGTGCGAGTCCAAGCCCATGCAGGGCGAGGTTCGAGACCCGGTTCATGCGCTCGACGAGCTCCCGATACGTCAACGCGTGCTCGCGGAGCGACAGCGCGACCTTGTCAGGCGAGCGCTGCGCGGACGCGCGCACTCCGTCGGCGATGAGAACGGGCCGGTACGAGAACGGCGGGGTCATGCCGCAACCACGAGCGAGGAGAGGCCCTCAACGATCTGCTTGGCTGGCAGAACCGCGTCGATTGCCGCCGAGCACTGGCCCGCGGGGAAGAAACCCTCCTCCCAGTCGCCCTCGATGCACCCTGCACGGGCACGCCAGAAGTGCTGAGCCGCCTGCTCGGGATAAGGCTGAACGGCGGCATCGCGATCGAGCCACGCCTCGACGAACGGGCTCCGAAGCGCCCTTGAGGGCTTGCCTCTGCAGGCGCGCGTGACAGCCGTTCCGTTCTCGCTCGCCTGCACCACCGCCTGCTTGTGTCGCGCATGCGCTCTCGACTCCTCGGAGGCCAGGAACCTCGTGCCGATGGAGACGCCGGCCGCACCGAACCCGAGGGCTGCCTTGACCGACTCGGCCGTCGCGATCCCTCCCGCCACCAGCACGGGCACGTCGAGCTCGCGCGCCGCACACTGCGCCAGCGAGGACGTCCCTGTCGGCCCGACATGACCCCCGGCCTCGTTGCCCTGCACGACGACCGCGTCAGCGCCGGCCGAAGCGACGTTCCGGGCGGCCCGGAGGCTGCCGACCACGGCCACGAAGCGAATGCCGTGCGCGTGGATCTCGGGCAGCAGTGGTCGCGGGTCGCCTAGGCCGCTGACGATCAGCGGTACCCGCTCGGCGAAGCACGTGTCGAGCTGGGCCCTGATCACCGCCGGGCTCCCGTAGACGGCATCGTCGGTAGCGCCGCTCGGCAGGAGAACGTTGACCCCAAACGGCGCACCGGGTGCCTCGTCGCGAACGTGCTCGATGTGACGACGGAGCTCGGCTGGGGACATCTCCCCTCCGGTCGCGATCACCCCGAGCCCCCCGGCCGCGCAGACGGCAGCCGCCAGCCGCCCATGCGACACGTATCCCATCCCGGCTTGGAAGACCGGCGTCTCGAGGCCGAGTGCTCGACAGAGCTCGTCTGCCGCGGTGCTCATCCAGCGGGTGTCGTTGATGGCTCTTGCTCGAGCTCGACTGATTCCGGAAGCGGGAACAGCTTGAGCGCGTTCGTGCGGTAGAACTTCTCCTTCGACTCAGGCCGCAGGCCGAGCTCCTCGACCTCTGCCACAGCCCGCTCGGGGTCGATGACCGGCCAGTCGGTGCCGAACAGGCACTTGTCCCGGCCCCACGTGTTGATGAAGTGCACGTACTCCTTCGGCCAGTGCCTGGGAGCGTAGGCGTCCCCAGCCATGTAGACGTTGCGGTGCTTGTAGGCGATCGCGATCATCTCCTCCGTCCACGGCCAGCCGAGGTGGATCCCGATCAGCTTCAGCTCGGGGAAGTCGATCACCGGGCGCTCCAGCGTGATCGGCCGCCCCACGCTCGGCAGCACCCGGTCACGCTGGTAGTCGAGGCAGTGCCCGATCTGCATCATGATCGGCACATCAAGCTCACACGCCTTCGCGTAAAACGGGTAGAACGTCGCGTGATCAGGGGGCCGCTCGAACCAGTGCGGGTACAGATGCCCCCCAACGAAGCCGTACTCGCGGATACCCCGCTCGAACTCGCGCAGCCCCTCGATCCCCCGCGTCGGGTCGATCCCTGCAAGACCGGAGAACCGGTCGGGAAACTGCTCGCAGTACTCGGCGACTCGCTCATACGGAATCGCGAACGAGTGCTTCATCCGGAGATCTCCCGCCCGGGTTGCGCACATGAGCGCCCGCTGGATACCCGCCCGGTCCATCCGCTCGACGTAGTCCTCCCAGGGCACACCCTTCCGGCCCTCGGCGGACACGCCGATCTTGTCGTAGAAATGATCGTCGACACCAACCTGGCCCTCCCGGGCCTCCCGCGGCGTAAACGGGTTGATCGTGATATCGATGACACCCTCTGGCATCGATCCTCCTCGTCGTGCGGACAGGTCAGCGGGGAACGGCCTGGGGCAACGTAGCCAGCGCCTGCTCGAGCTCGCCGACGGTGGTCACCGTGCCGAAGCCGTACTCGAAATCAGCGAGCGCGCCCTCGTGGAGCTCCGGGGTAACCGCCGCGGTGCCGTCTGAGGGCACAACCACGCGGATATCCCGGAAGAAGGCGTCGCGCACCGTGCTCTCGACACAGATGTTCGTGGTGACACCGCAGACGATCAGCGTATCGACGCCGAGCCCGCGCAGCTGCTCCTCGAGGTCGGTGTCGTAGAACGCGCTGTAGCGGGTCTTGTCGATCACTCCCTCGCCTGGCTGCGGTGTGAGGGCATCGGTGATATCGGCATCCCACGTGCCGCGTACCATGCCCTCTGCTTCCTGGATCGCCGGGAAGACCTCGAGCAGGAGCCCGGCGTCAGAGAAGTCGTCGTTCAGGGAGTAGCGCGTGAAGAAGATCGGGATCCGCGCCTCGCGCGCCGAAGCCAAGAGGCGCTGGATCGGCTCGATCGCGGCAGCGCTCGGCTCATAGCCGAGGCCGATCTGGTTCATGAAGCCCTTCGCGTCACAGAAGCCGTTCTGCATGTCGATCACGACCAGGGCC
>JAPOVR010000078.1 GCA_026708005.1 Actinomycetes bacterium | reverse complement strand
CAAGAGCCCTACAAACCCAGGCCACCAACCAACCCCCTGCGCTAATACCACCCCCGCCCCCAGCCTGCCGATCACCCGCCCCGGCGCCTCCCGCCAACCCGCCACCGCTTCCTCCCACCCACACCCCCACCCCACACCAAGGCCGACCCAACCGCAGGGGGCAAGGCAGCTTCCCGACCCGGATCAACGCCGCAACGCCGCTGCCCGCGCCGAAGCGACTCGAGGGCGGGATTCCAAGCCCGATCGACCTGCCCGTCGGCTGCTACCTGGCGTCTCGCTGCCACCACGTCAAGGATCGATGCCGGACGGAGTCGCAGGAGCTTCGACCCGTTGGCGATGGGCACCTCGCCCGGTGCTGGCGGATGGCGGAAGGCGACCTGACCGAAGGGGAGATCGGGTGGATCCGGGCCGAGCGTCGAGCGCAGCTTGACGAGAGCTGAGCGTCGCCGCGGCGGGCAGCCGCGCGGCTGAGCGCTCTACGCGTGGGATTGGCCAGGGCCTCCGCTCAGGTGAGGACGCCCTCGGCTCGGAGCGCGTCGAGCGCCTCCGGCTCGAGCTGCGCAAGGAGACCGAGCACCTCGTCCGTGTGGTCACCGCGGCGCGGCGCGTGGCGGAGCGTCGGACGGGTCCCATCGACGAGCCAGGGCACGCCGGGCACCGGTCGTGAGCCGGCGATCGGGTGGTCGTCGGGGAGCACGAAGCTGCGCTCGTTCAGGTGGGGGTCGCTCATGATCTCGCTCATGTCAATGACCGGGGCGGCTCTGATACCCCGGGCTCGCAGCGAGTCGAGGGCCTCCTGTCGCGTCTGGTGAGCCGCCGCCTCACGGAGGTCTGGCTCGACGGTCGGCCCACTGTCGGCAACCGTGAGGAAGCCTCCTGGCTCGGCCGTCTTGACGAAGCATCCCTGTCGCGGAGCCGGCGTGGCTCCGTCTGCGGCAGCCGGGACGAGGCCGCCCATGCAGAAGAGCAGGACATCGAGCATGCTCACCTCGACGTGGCAGCCAGCCCCGCTCAGGTCGCGCTGGGCCAGCGCTTGCTGGACCGCGAGGGCCGCATAGGTGCCGGCCAGGAGGTCGGGGTAGATCGAGCCGGTGATCCGCGGCCGTCCTGCCTCGTCGCGCGTTGCGCTCGCGAGACCGCTCATGAGGATGACGCCGCTATGGAACGCAACGTAGGTGCCCCAAGGCCCGGTCCGCCCGAAGCCGCTGATCGACCCGAGCACGAGGTCCTCGCGCGCCTTCGACAGCTCCGGGTAGGTCAGGCCGAGCCGTTCGGCAGCCTGGGTAGAGAGGTTCTCGATGACGACGTCGGCCGACTTCACGAGCTCGAGGAGCAGCCGTCGCCCGGAATCCAGGGTGAGGTCGATCTCCACGCTCACCTTGCCTCGGTTGGCGTGGTTGAACATCATGCTCCCGTCGTACCACGGCTCCCCCGCGAACGGGCCAAAGCTGCGCGAGACGGCGTAGGTGGCGCTCTCAACGAGGATCACCTCCGCTCCGAGCGCCGCGAGCAGCTGCCCGCAGAAGGGGCCGGCGACGATATGGGTGAGGTCGAGAACACGGATGCCGGCAAGTGGTGAATCGCCTCCAAGCGAGCCCCTGCCGTCCGCGTCAGGGAGGCCGGTAGGCTCCGGCGGCGTGCCCCGCCGCTCGCCGTTGACGACGATCGGGTCTGCCGGAAAGACGCGATTCCCCCTGGTCTCAACCGATCCGAGCGCTCGCACGTGCTCGCTCGACACCGTCTCTGACAGCTTGAGCCAGGCCGAGCACGGCAGCCCGCGGCTCTGGGCGTCGGCAGCCAGCTCCGGGCCGGGCTGCGTGGCCGCCCACGAGCGGAGGTGCTGATGCAGCCGGTCCCTGTGCTCGGTACGGCCGGCCGCCTTGCTGAACGCAGGGTCGGTTGCCCAGTCGGGCTTTCCCATGAGCTCGACGAGAATCTGCCAGTGAGCATCCCGGAAGGCGACCAACACTGCGTCCCTGTCAGCGCACGGCACGTAGCAGTTGGGCTCGGGGAACTCGTGGCTGGGGCGGCGGCCATGCACCTTGCCGCCGTAGGCGGTCGCCCCCCACTCGAAGATCATCATCGAGGTTGCGGCCTCGATGGTGGCCACCTCGAGATGCCGCGGCCCGTCGCGGTCTCGCAGCCTCGACACGACGTGGCCGAACACGGCGCACGCCGCGGTGAGCCCGCCTGCCATCTCGGCAAGCGGCGCGAGCGCCTGAACGGGCGGGTCGTCGTCGCGGTCCTGCCGGTCTGGGTACCCCGGTGTGGCGTCGGCGAGACCGGACAGGGCCGACAGGATGACGTCGTCTGCATCGTCGCCGGCTCGGGGTCCCGACTGGCCGAACGGCGTGATGCAGGCGGCGAAGAGCTCTGGATGGCGGGAGAGCACGCTCTCGCAGTCGAGCCCGTCCGGTGAGGCGCCAGCGTGGGGTGCCGAGGTGAGGTAGGCGTGCGACGTCGCGAGCAGCCGCTCGAGGTTCGCCGACTCCTCACGGCTGCTCGGATCTACCGCAACGAGGCGCTTTTCCGCATTGAGGAACTCGAGCCAGCTATCGCCGCCGCCGGCCGGGTTGGGCACGGCTGCAGGATCTCCCTGCGCATGCTCGAGCCTCGTGACCGCTGCGCCTGCCTCGGCGAGGAGCTTGGCGCACACGGAGCCTGCGACTCCTGTGGTCGCATCGAGGACGCGAGCGCCGGCGAGTGGTCGCAGGCTCATGTGACGCTGACCACAGCCCGAACCTGTGGGTGCCGTGCACGGTCGTCGTTCATGCGCGGCGCCAGACAACGCCCGGTCTGAGCATGGAGCGAGGAGTAGTAGAGTGCAACGCGTGCCTCATACAGGTGGTCAGGGATCATCGACCGCGAGCCTGCTCCCATCCCCCGGCCATGCACACGGCTCTCGGGCTGTCTGCGGGTGGTGACTTGACGGCCGGCTGCTCAGAGACCGCCTCGGGCCAAGCATCCTGTTGACTCCATGAGAGGACGAGGTTCCATGGCTTGGAGATCCGGTAGACGCCCAGCACGCTATCTGCTTTCTGCGGCTTCTCGCGGCTGCTGTCGTGCTTGTGCTTTCGGTCGCCGCTTGTGGTGACGATGATGATGAGACCGCTCCGCTACCGCCGCCACCAGGGGAAGCCCCTGCGGCACCTGCAGAGGCACCGCCGCCGCCTCCATCTCCGCCCCCTCCGGCCGACGGTGCGGCGATGTCTGAGCTGGTCGGCAAGCGTGAGCTGGTCGTCCTGCAGGACGATATCGCTCCGGGTCTTGACGTCGACGGGCCGAGCGTCGTCCACGACGGCGTCCACGACATCCTCGAGAGCACGATGGAGCCGTCGCTCGAGTACCCGGCGACGCTCCAGGACGGGATCCTCATCCCCAACTACCTGGTCGACTGGGATGGCTTCGCTCCGAGGCTGGCGGAGTCGTGGGAGCGCACAACGGACACGACCTGGACCTTCCGCCTTCGTCGGGGCGTGCTGAGCTGCGCGGGCAATGAGTTCACCGCCGCCGACGTCATCTGGAGCTTCCAGGGGGCGAAGTCGGTGAGCGGCGCGGCTCCGATCGCCTGGTACGTCTCGACCGGGAGCGGTGGGCTCATCAACGCGGGGCAGTACGCGAACGCGGAGGTCGACAACACGTTCTTCGCCTCTCAGAACACGATCGGCGCCGATCGTGTCGCCGACCTCGAGCGCCTGCAGGACATCATCATGGACGAGCTGCCGATGATCCAGATCGCGCTCGTCCCGTCGGAGATCGCGGTGGGGAAAGGGCATCACCTGCTGGCACAGCGGCTCGGGCAACACGGACAACTGGTGGTACCAGACCGTCGAGGGCGGCATGCCGTGCGACAGCGAGCGAGGGATCGAATGAGGAGAAGGGCAGAGCACCTCAGAGCGGCCTAGGACGCCGGATTGCTGCGAGGGGTCGGCGTAGGCCGACCCCTCGGCAGCTTGATGCGAAGCGAACTGGAGGGAGCGATGAACCTCGGTACTAACCCGGCCCTGGTCGTGATCGACATGCAGAACGGCTTCTGTGACGCGAAGGGCTTCATG
>JAPOVR010000012.1 GCA_026708005.1 Actinomycetes bacterium | reverse complement strand
GCTCACACCACCCCACCAACACAAACCCCCGCACAAACACCAGGGGCAAGTCAAGTGAGGTGGGCGCTGCACTACCTGATTGCCCCTGAGATCGAGGTCGATGATGACCTCACGAGCGCGAGGGGCACCTGGTACCTCTGGATGCCCTTCACGAGTGCTGCCGATAGCGGCCTCCAGGCTGCGTGGATCGCGGGGCGCTACGACGAGACGTACCGGCGCGAGCCGGCCGGCTGGCGGATCCACCGCCTGAACGCCAACATCCAGATCATGTCGCCCTACGAGGAAGGCTGGGCGAGACACCGATGATGGGCTAGCTGTCGATCCTCAGCACGGTGTTCCGTCCGGGTCTTCTCGGAGGCTGATGACCGTCGCAGAGCGGCGCGGGGAGTCCGGACGGAAGCGAACGGTGGCGTGGAGGGTGCGCACACGGCCTTGTGGCAAAAGCGGCTGCGCAGAGTGGGCCGCGCAGAGTGCCGGCAGGGCTTCGCAGACTTGGCACAGTTGAATGACGCTTCGGTGACACTGTTTGCGGAAGCTGTGCGCCTTTCTGGGCTACCCTCCCTCGGGTGGTGGGTGGGGGGCGGGCTGCCCTTGGGGCAGTCGGCAGCGGCGGCCCGTCGCGGGAGCGCAGACGCAGCAGCGCCGGGGGGGGCTAGCGGCGACGGGGCCCCGCCGCCGCGATGCGGGGACACGGCGCACCACAACGGCCCGCCGCGGCGGCACGGGGACGCCGCGCCACGGAGCCACAGCGGCTCGGGGCACAGCGGCAAGGCGCGGCGGTGCGGGGGCAGGTCACTCCTCGCAGCGGCTGAGCTCATCTGGCCAGCGGCAGCGTTCCTACAGTGCGTCGCCGTGCGCTCGCCGGCCGGCTCGATCCCCAATCGTCAACGACAACCTGCACGCCCCGGCCGACCGTGAGTCTTCCGCCGCAGCGCCGGTTGACGCACCGACCGAGACGGCCCGGCTGGGCCTCCAGCTAGCTGACGAGCCCCATCGCTCGAGACACGGCCTCGATTGCGCCCAGTGCCTCGTCGAGCTGCTCGTCGGTATGGGTTGCCATCAGCGAGAAGCGCACCCGTGCCGTGTCGGGCGGAACGCTCGGCGGGCGAATGCCCACGGCGAGGATGCCGTGCTCGCGCAGCGCGCGGGCGAACTGGAGGGCGTGGTCGCTCTCGCCAACCACGATCGGCACGATCTGCGTCGTCGAGCCTCCGATATCGAGACCGAGCGTCTCAAGGCGCTTCCGAAACCGCTCTGCCTTCGCCGTGAGCGCTGCGCGCCGGGTATCGGCGTCCCGCACGAGGTCGATCGAGGCCGAGATCGCGCTGACCGTGGGCGGCGGGAGACCGGTCGAGTAGATCAGCGACCGTGCGGTGTTGACGAGCTGCTCGATCCACTGGGTCGAAGCGGCGACGTACGCGCCGTAGGCACCGAAGGCTTTCGAGAAGGTGCCGACGGTCAGATCGACACGGTCTGCGACGCCCACCTCATGCGCGTACCCCTCGCCGTTCGGCCCGAAGACACCGCCGCCGTGGGCATCGTCGACGAGCAGCGCGGCACCGTAGCTCTCCTTCAGCTCGACGATCTCGGCGAGCGGGGCGGCATCGCCGTCCATGCTGAACACGGTGTCGGTGACAACGAGCGCTCGGCTGCCGCGCGCAGACACCTCCTGCAGGGACGACCTGAGGTGGTCGAGGTCAGCATGCCGGTAGCGCACGATCCGGGCGCCGGACAGGCGGATGCCATCGATCAGGCTCGCGTGGTTCAAGCTGTCGCTGAGAACCGTGCACTCTCGGTCGAGCAGCGCGGCCAACGTGCCCACGTTGGCGAGGTAGCCGCTACCGAAGAGAAGGGCTCTCTCTGTGCCCTTGAGCTCGGCGAGCCGAGCCTCGGCTAGCTCGCAGACCGCGTCGTGACCGGTGATCAGCCGAGATGCGCCAGCGCCGGCGCCGCGCGCGGCGCCCACGCGCGCCGCCTCGATGAGGCTCGGATGCTGTGCGAGCCCGAGGTAGTTGTTCGACGAGAGGTTGATGAGATCGCGGCCACCGCGTTGCGTGAGCGGCCCGGTTGGACGCGCGGAGACCGTCAGCGCACGCTCGAGCGATGCCTCGGCTCGTCTGTGTCGCTCACGTTCGAGCCAGGCCTCCCAGCCTCTCATAGGCCCAGCCTCTCGAACAGGCCTGCCAGGTCGAGACCGGGAATCGCGTGCTCCCTGAGGCGTTCGGGGCTCAGCTCGCCGTCGATATGCGCGACGGTGCCGAGGACCTTGACCTCGCCGAGCCGTTCGATCGTGGCGGCGTTGGTCGCAACGCTGGCGTCGACCGTTCCCGCCGGGTTGTTCAACACGACCCCGACAACGTCGAGGCCAGCGTGCCGTGCGCCCCGCACGGTGAGGAGCGAGTGGTTGATCGTCCCGAGCGTTGCGCGCGCAACCACAAGGATGGGAAAACCGATCGCTCGCGCGAGGTCGGCGACCGTCCACGTCTCGCCGATGGGCACGAGCAGACCGCCGATGCCTTCGACGAGCAGCACGTCGTAGTGGCCGGCCAACGACTCGACCCGTTCGAGGATCCTCGGGAGCTGGATGGCCGTTCCTTCGGCCTGCGCAGCGACGAGCGGAGCCACCGGGGCCGCCAACGAGTAGACGGTGAGCTCCTCGCTTGGCCGGCCCACCTCGGAGAGCCGCGCCAAGATGGCGGCCTCACCGGCCGGATCGGTTGCGAGCGAGCCGGTCTGCACCGGCTTCATCACGCCTGCGGCAACTCCCCGATCGGCGAGCGCGAGCGCCAGGGACGCCGTGATCACGGTCTTGCCGACCTCGGTGTCAGTTCCCGTGACGAACACGCCGCGCGGGGCGGCTCTGCCGGGGTGCATGGCGCGCTAGCTTGTTGACCCCACGGGATGCCTCGAGCCGATGGGCGCGCCCAGCTCCTCGACCTCGAAGCCCAAGTCGGCGATCATGCGAAGATCGGCCTCGGGGGCCTGGCCCGGCTCAGTCAGGTAGTCCGAGACGAAGATCGCGTTCGCTGGATAGAGGCCGAGCGGCTGAAGCGATCCGAGGTGGACCTCACGGCCCGCCGAGAGCCTGATCTCTCGGTCCGGGCAGATCAGCCGAAACATGCAGAGCACGTTGAGCGCGTACGTGGGATCGATGCGCGTAGGACGCTTGCCGAGCGGTGTTCCCTCGATCGGAATCAGGAAGTTGATCGGGATCGAGTCGGCGCCGACCGCCCGCAGCGAGAACGCAACATCAGCGAGCTGCTCGTGGGTTTCGCCCATACCGACGATGACGCCGGAGCACGGAGAGATTCCCGCTTGCGCCGCCGCCTTCACCGTCTGGAGGCGGTCGGCGAACGTGTGTGTTGAGCAGATCGACCCGTAGTGGCTCTCTGCGGTGTTCAGGTTGTGGTTGTAGCGGTCGACGCCAGCGGCCTTGAGTCGGCGAGCCGCCTCGTCGTCAAGCAGGCCCAGGCAGGCGCAGAGTTTCAGCGCTGGATGGCGGCTCTTTGCCGCCACAACGGCTTCGCAGATCCCCGCGAGCTCCCGCTTTGAAGGACCTCGCGCGCTGGTTACCAGGCAGCAGGTGCTGGCGCGCAGCTCGATCGCCCGGTCGACTTGCTCGAGGATCTGCTCGGTCGAGAGCAGCTGGTAGCGGTCGATCTCAGCTGTCGAGATGCGCGACTGCGAGCAGTAGTGGCAGTCCTCGGGGCAGATGCCGCTCTTGGCGTTGATGAGGAAATTCAGCTTCACGACGTTGCCGAAGTGGTGGTGGCGCACCCGATAGGCGGCCGCGAGCAGGTCGAGAAGGTGCCCGCCCGGCGCCTCGAGCACGCTCAGCGCGTCACTATGGGAGAGCTGCTCGCCGGCGAGGCTTCGCTGCGCGAGCTCGGCCCAGGGCCGCCTCTCGCTCATGCTGAGACGGGCGCCTGCTGCGCCGTGACGGCGGTGATGGCCTCGGAGAGGGCGTCGACGATCTGCATGAGCTCGGCTGAGGTGATCGAGAGCGGCGGCACGAGGATAACGACGTCACCTATCGGACGCAGCAGTACACCGTTGCGGACGGCATGCGCGCAGACGAGGCGCCCGCGGCGTTCTCCGGGCGTGCCCGTGTGGAGCTCGACACCGGCCATGAGCCCTTCGCTGCGGATCTCCGCGACCGCCGGCAGGGGTGTGATGCGCTGCTCGAGCAGCGTCCGCAGCTCGCGTGAGCGCGCGCGGACGTTCGCGAGCACGTCCCTCTCCTCAAGCAGCCGCAGGTGTCGGAGGGCGACAGCGGCGGCGAGCGCGTTCCCAGCGTAGCTGTGCCCGTGGTAGAAGGTTCGCGGGCCGAGGTCCTCGCCGAGGAAAGCCTCGTATACACGGCTGGATGCGGCCGTCGCCGACATGGGGAGATAGCCGCCCGTCAGACCCTTGCCGATGCACAGGAGGTCTGGTGTGAGCCCGCACCGCTCGGAGGCGAACAGGGTGCCGGTGCGTCCGAACCCCGTCGCGACCTCGTCGCAGACCAGCAGGACGCCATGGTTACGGCATGCCTGATCGAGGATGCCGTAGTCATCGGGGCGCGCGATCTGCATGCCGGCTGCGCCCTGCACCAAGGGCTCGAGCACGACCGCCGCGAGGTCCTCAGCGTGCTCGGCAACGAGCTGGGCCGCGGCGGTGGCCCAGCCGGGCTCGGCGTAGCCCGGAGCGCGAAGCACGTCGAACCGGAGTGGGTCGAAGGCCGCGGACTCGAAACTCTCGTCACCGACCGAGAGCGCGCCAATCGTGTCGCCGTGATAGGCGCCGCCGACCGCGAGGAACGCCTGCCGACCGGTCACGCCAAGGTTCAGCCAGTACTGGAAGGCGATCTTCAACGCCTGCTCTACCGCGGCCGCGCCATCCGAGGCGAACATGAAGTGCGGGCGCTCGACGGGGACGACCTCAGCGAGCGCCTCAGCAAGCTCGACCACGATGGTGTTCCCGTTCCCGAGCATCGTCGAGTGAGCGACCGCGCCAAGCTGCCGAACGATCGCCTCGTCGAGCTCGCGGACGCGGTGCCCCAGGGTCGTGACCCAGACGGATGAGATCGCGTCGAGGTAGCGGCGGCCCTCGGTGTCGATCAGCTCGTGGCCCTCCGCGCGCTCGACGATCAAAGGCTCGTTCGCGCCGAAGCACGACATCTGCGTGAAGCCGTGCCAGACGACCGCGGCGTCTCGCGCTATCCAGTCCACAGCGAGATCGTAGGCGGGCGGCGGGCACGGGTGCGCATCTGCACCCTCCTCGGTGGTATGACTGCGCCATGCCGACTCTGCCCGACTGGTACCTGCCGTACTTCCCGGAGCTGCGCAGCGGCCCGCCATGGGTAATGGAGGACATGATCGAGGCTGAGCCCGGACTTGCCAGGCTCATCGAGGAGCTGAAGGAGCCGGCGGCGCAGCTCGCGGAGGCTGTTCGCGCCGCGTGCGAGGGCGGCGGCACGGTGACGGTCGTCGGCTCCGGCACAGCCGAGCACGCCGCCTTCGGCGTTGCCGACATCCTCGACGAGGCTGCACGTGAGACGGGTATCAGGCCTGGCACCGTCTCAGCACGGGAGTCGTTCGAGGCTTCGCTCGACCCACCCGGTGCCGGTCTGGTAATCGCGGTATCCCATGGGGGAATCTCGGTTGCGGCGGTCTGGGCGCTTGAGGCGGCGAGGGCCGCAGGTCTGCAAACGGCGCTGATTACCAGCGCTCCCGGCGAGACGCCGGTGTCGGCCGTGGCCGACATCACGCTGATTGCACCGCTCGTCGACGCCTCGTTCTGCCATACGGTGGGCTACCTGGCACCCCTGCTAACAGCGGGTGCTGTCGGTGCTGCGCTCACGGGGAGTGGGCTAAGCACGGCCGACATCGAGGCGCATCTGAACGCTGCACTCGCCGCGCGGACCCAGGCGCGCCGCGTGGCCGCCGACCTCCACGGCGTGGCTGTCCATCTCGCGGCCGGGAGCGGCGCGGACATGCATGCGGCTCGCGAGTTGGTCCTCAAGATCGAGGAGGGCGTCCGTGTTCCCGCTGCAATGCGCGGTCTCGAGACGCTCATGCACGGTCACTTCGTCGCTGCCGATGAGACGACGAGCCTGATTGTCCTTGTCACCGATCGGCGGGAGCGCGCGCGGCGGGCTGACCGGGCGGTGCTGGCGCTGCGCGCCGCGCGGCATCTCGCGGTTCGGACGGCCCTGATCGGAACGGCGGATGTAATAGAGCGAGTGCCTGCCGAGGTGGCAAGCGCGGGCGTCATCCTCGTTCCTGACGACGGGAAGCTGCCGGCCGCGCTCGCATCGCGGACGGGGACCGCGCTTACGCTGCAGCTGCTGACGGTGGGACTCGTCCGCGAGGCGGGCGTCAACCCAGATCTGATCCGCCGAGAGCAGCAGCGCTATCGGGAGGTCTCGTTCATGACGGAGACCAAGCTGCGCTGATAACTGCGGGTGAGCGGCCGGTGGAGCGGCCGCGCAGAATAGGCACAGCTTCATGACGCTTCTGTGACAAACCGTGCGAAAGTTTTGCGCTTTTCTCGGCTACCCTCCCCCGGATGGTGGGCGGGCGCGGCTGCCCGTCTCGGCGAGCGGGCGGCTTCGCCGAACCCTGTGCTTACTGCGCGATCGGGCAGCAGTACCGCTGCGTCTGTGAAGCAGCGCACGTCGCTGGTGCCTGCGCTGGCCGCGCGATCATGCGGCAGAGCCGCTGGCTGGCTCAGCTCCAACAGCCCGTGGCAAGTCCGCTTTGCAATGCGTGGCTGTGGAAGCAGGAAGGCGCCGCCGGCTGGTTCAGTGCCGACAGCCTGTGACAAGCGAACGCCTGCCAGGCACCTGGGTGGCGCCTAGAGACGGTTGTCACCGCGCTGTGCGCGCCTCAGATGCGCCTCGCCGCGCCACAGGACGAGCGCGACTGCGATGAACAGCGCGCCGGAGACGATAGACCCGACGGTCACGCCCGCAGCGGAGTAGAGGATGATCGCGAGCACGAGGACCACGGTCACCGGCGCCGCCTGCGGGACCGAGTGCACGAGCCGGGCCCAGGCGGGAACGCGCGCCAGCTCTGCTTCGCTCAGCAGTGCCGTTCGCGGCGTGCTCATGGACGACTGCCTCCGCTCGCCCGCGTCGCTCTGGTCTTGACGCCGCTTGGTGCTTTTCGGGCCGGCGCCCCCGCGGTAAGTGTGTTTGCGCCTTCGGCTCACGCCTTGAACGGCCTCTCCGATTCGAGAGCAGCTCCAACGGCGCTCTGCGCCATTTCTAGACCGTGGTGGGGGTCCTGGCCCACGAGACGAGCGGCGACAGCTCGCCGCCGGGCCCGTTGAGCTCGCGATAGCCGAGGGCGTGCTCCGCCTGCATCATCTTATGGATCTGCGTTGTGCCCTCGTAGAGAATGGGAGCCCGCGCGTTCCGGAAGTACCTCTCGATGCCGTACTCGGCGGCGAAGCCATACGCCCCGTGGACCTGGATCGCGAGGTTCGCTGCTTTGAATGCTTCCTCGGTTGCGTGCCACTTCGCGAGGCTCGTCTCGCGCGTGTTCCGGACGCCCTGGTCCTTCATGAAGGCGGCTTGCATGACGAGCAGCTTCGAGGTCTCGTAGCCGAGCACCATCTCCGCGATCATGTCCTGCACGAACTGGTACTTGCCGATCTCCTGCCCGAACGTCTCGCGCTCGCGCGAATAGGCCACCGACTTCTCAAGGCACGCCCGGATGACGCCGAGCGCGCCCGCGGCCACGGTAAACCGTCCCTGGTCGAGCGAGTGCATGGCGATCTTGAACCCCTCGCCCTCCTCGCCGACCCTGTTCTCGGCGGGTACTTCAACGTTCTGGAAGAACAGCTCTCCGGTCGACCCCGCCCAGGCTCCGAGCTTGCCGGGGATGTCTCGGGAGGTGACACCCGGCCATCCCCGCTCGATCATGAACGCGCTGATCCCCTTGTGCGCGAGATCGGGATCGGTCTTGGCGAAGACGAGCACGTGATCGGCGACGTCCGCGAACGAGATCCACGTCTTCTGGCCGTTGAGGATGTACCGCGAGCCGTTCGCGACGGCGGTCGAGCGCATGGCGGCCACATCGGAGCCGGCGCCGGGCTCCGTTAGTCCGAAGCAGCCGAGCTTCTCGCCCTTTGCCTGAGGCACGAGGTAGCGCTGCTTCTGCTCCTCCGTCCCGTAGTGCAGCAGGGAGAGCGAGTTGAGGCCGACGTGGACGGACATGAGCGTGCGGAAGGCGTTCTCGCCTCGCTCGAGTTCCTCGCAGACGAGCGCTTCCGAGACGTAGTCGAGACCGCTGCCCCCGTACTCCTCGGGCAGGACGATCCCGAGCAGCCCGAGCTCGGCCATGCCGTCGATGACGCCCAGGTCGAGGTGGTGGTTCTGGTCGTTCTCGACCGCGTTCGGCAGGACCCGCTCATCGACGAACTGGCGAACGGTGTCCTGGATCGCGCGCTGTTCCTCGGTGAGCTCGAAATCCATGGTTGGGAGTGTATGCGGTCCCGTCTTGCTTCCAGTCGGGAGGCCGGGCGCACGTGATAGCAGGCGTCGCGCACCTCCTCAGCCTCCTCGGTTTCCAGGGAGCCTGGCCCGAGTGGCAGCACGGCTGGCTGCCTGGGCACGTCGTCCTCTCTCAGTCGGATTGTGTGAGGCCTTCCAGCTGCGCGAGCCGCTTGGCCAGCTCAGCCGGGACGCGGATCGGGCGCAGTGTCTTGGCATCGACGCAGGCGTGCCCTGTCCACCCCTCAGCGACGATCCCGCTCGGCTCTGAGGTGCGCTCGACGACGTAGTCGAAGCGTAGCCGTGCCCCGCGCACGTCGCCGGAGCGAGTCCATATCCGCAGCCTGTCGTCGAAGCGCACGCCAGCGCGGTACGTCGTGTGAGCCTCGACGGTCGTAACGTCGACGCCGGTCTCGATCAGCCCGCGGTATCCGCTCTCGACGCCCTCCAGGTAGGCGATACGGGCGACCTCGAACCACACGATGTAGACGGAGTGGTGAATCACTCCCTGCGCGTCTGTTTCGTTGAACCGGGCGGTCAGCTCGGTCGAGTGACGAAACCCCTCCACGGCGTCCAGGGACGTTAGTGCAGATGCCGTTATCTCGTTCAGGCCGCGGCAGCGCCAAGCCCCGAGCCGTTCCGCTGCTTCCTAGGGGCTGTCGACGCGAGGCGGCCACCTGCAGGGGCGGCCCTCCTGCGAGGGGTTTGGGCTCGCTCCGACGTCCCTGTGTTCGACGCGGACAGTGCAGGGACTAGGCTGGTCGTCGTGGCTTTGCTCCCGACGGCGCCGGCGGTGCTCCTCTTTGCGGCGGAAGGCCTGCGGCGAGCCTGCGCGATCGCGTCGGCATCGGCGGCTGGGCTGGCCTTGCGAGCTCGGGAGCGCGGCGCTCATGCCGGATAGGCTCGCCGCGCTGATTCGCGAGCACCAGCCGTGCGTAGCCTTGACCGGCGCGGGAATCTCCACCGAGAGCGGCATTCCGGATTTCCGTTCGCCAACTGGGATCTGGGCCGAGGTCGACCCGATGGAGTACGCGTCGCTCAGCGCGTTTCGACGCCATCCCGAGAAGGTGTGGTCGTTCTACCGGCGACGGATTGAGATGCTGACCCAGGCTGAGCCAAACCAAGCGCACCACGCGGTGGCCGAGCTCGAGCGCCGCGGCTTCGTCTCGGCCGTCGTGACCCAGAACATCGACATGCTGCACGAGCGTGCGGGCAGCCAGCGGATCGTCGAGGTGCATGGCTCGATCCGCTCCGCGACCTGCCAGGACTGTCGTGAGGCAGCGCCGCTTCGCGTCGTGCGGGAGCAGCTCGGTGCGAGCGACGCTGCACCGCGGTGCAGCCGCTGCAGCGGCATCCTGAAGCCGGACGTCGTGTTCTTCGAGGAGATGTTGCCACCGGGCGTGATGGAACGCGCCTATGCCGTGGTCGAGGCAAGCGGGCTGCTCCTTGTCGTCGGCTCGGCGCTCGAGGTCTACCCGGTCGCCGGGCTTCCGCAGACGGCACAGGAACACGGCGCGCTCGTCGCGATCGTCAACCTCGGTCCGACGAGCGCCGACAACGCGGCAGCCCTGAAGCTCGAGCTCGGCGCTGGCGAGGCTCTCCAGGCTGTCCTCGCCTCCGTCTGAGCCTGCGGGGCAGCGGCACGGCTAGACCGCGTCTGGATGCGTGGGGTCCACGTCGATGAAGTCGGCCCCTTGGAGCCTCGCGGCCCGGCTGCCTTCCTCGAACTCGGGTCCGTCCGCCTCGATCTCCGCTGCGAACACCTCGGCGTTGTCCCTCGGCTCGTAGCCGATCCGCTTCGCGGCCTCATCCGACCACCAGCTGCGGTCGTTCGCGGAGATGCCGTACACGATCGTGTAGCCGAGGTGGGGTATCTCGAGGCAGCGCTCGACAAGCTGCAGGCAGTCGCGCGGACTCAGCCAGAGGCTGAGCTGGCTGATGCTGGTTGGGCGCTCCCGGAAAGCCCCGATGCGAAGACAGGCAACCTCCAGGCCCCACTTGTCGTGGTACATCCGACCCAGCAGCTCACCGTAGGCCTTGCTGACCCCGTAGAACGTGTCCGGGCGAAGCTGGTCGTCAACGCTTGTGGTGACGTCCCGTGGGTAGAAGCCCGTCACGTGGTTCGATGAGGCGAAGAGCACGCGCGCCACACCCGCTCGCCTCGCGCCCTCGAAGACGGCATACGGGGCAACGAAGTTCGGCTCGACCAGCTCCTCGAATGGCGCCTCCTCTGGAATGGCGGCAAGGTGCAACACCGCATCCGAGCCGGCGATCGCCTTCTCCACCGCGTCAACATCGGCGACGTCGACACGCATGACGGTCTCGTGGGCTCCGGCCGGTTCCTGCGCGGCGAGATCGAGGAGCCGGAGCGCGTGGCGTTCGCGCAGCCCTGCGCGAATCGACCGGCCGATTCGCCCGGCGGCTCCGGTGATCGCGACGCACCTCATCGCTCTCCTCGTTTTGACGCTTCCCGTTTTGACACTTCCGACGTCATCGCTCCGTCTGGCGGCAATCCTACGCACGCTCCTCTGTTCGGGTCTTCTCGATGTCCCACCTGTCGACGTCCCGGATACCTCGTCGCCCGTGCGGTCGGGTGCGCGGGACAGGCTGTGGGGCGCACGGCGATGACGCAAGACGGTCGCGCAAACGAGGACGCCAGCTTCGAGGTCCTGGCAAGCAGCTCGTATTGGGCGGCGCGGCTCCCAGAGTCACCGCAGGCAGAGTTGGCGCTTTCTCGTGACGCTTCTGTGACAGATCGCGCGAAAGTCGCGGGCTCTTGTGGGCAACCTTCCGTGGGTGGTGGGTGGGGGGCGGGCCGCCCATTGTGGCGCTGGGCGCGGGCGCCTTGCCGCGGTGGCTGGAGACGGGGCATCTCGGTGCCGCCGCCCGGCCCGGCGTTCATGCAGGAGTTGCAAGTCAGTTGCAGGTGGATGCTGGCTCGGTGTCATGCCGAAGTCGCGGAGCGGGGTGCCGTTGCCGAGGGGGGATGCCGCCCCGCGCCCGCGGGCCGCTAAGTCCGTGATCGCTTCGAGGTCGTGCTCATTGAGGCCGCCCCCGCGCCCGCTTGCCGGCTCTGTCCTCACACTCCAGCGCGGCTGCGCGGCCTCCGCCGCAGCTGCGCGGTCCCCGGCATCCGCCGTCTCAGCCCACCGCCTGTCGCCACGGCAGCCGGAAGCACCCAGACCGAACAATCCGGCCAGGTTCTCCGGCTAGGCGAGCGTCGAGCCTCTGGAGACGCGCACCCGCAGCGCCCCGGGAATAACCTCGAAGCGCGCCGGGGTCGTACCAGGCTGCTCGCCGTCGAGCTCGATCGGGACCTCCGTCTCGGCATCGACCGTCACCTCTGCACCACGAAGGAGCTCGGCCTTCGGATGAGACAGGTGAGAGCCTCGATACGTCCTTGGCAGCGTCAGTGCCAGGTCGGACTTCGTGAGGTTCCCGATTGTGAGGACGTCGAAGAGCCCGTCGTCAGGGAGGGCTTCGGGGCACATCTTCATGCCGCCGCCGAGGTACCGGCAGTTGGCGACGAGCACGTCGTGCATTGTCGCGGTGCGCTCTACCCCATCGACGGTGACGGTCATCTCCGTGGGGCGCCAGCGCCAGAACACGGCCACGGTCGCTGCGACGAACGAGATCCTGCCGCCGAGCGCCTTCGTGGTCGAATCGGCCCGCTGTGCGATCGCGCCGCTCATGCCTGCGCTCGCGACGTTCGCGAAGTACGACAGGCCCATCTCGCCGCTCCATGTCCGGTACTCGACCCGCCCGGCGTCAACCGTGCGCGGCTCACCGTCCCGAGCGACGGCTATAGCGTCGTCGAGAGCCGCAGGAATGCGGAAGGTCCGCACGAAGTCCCGGCCCGTCCCACGCGGGATCATCGCTAGCTCGGGACTGAGCTTGCCGTCGTCCCTGCGCTGCATGAGCCCGCCCACGACCTCGTTGAGCGTGCCGTCGCCGCCGATCACCACGATGAGCTCGGCCCCCGCGTCGGCCGCCTTGGCGACGAGGCTCGGGAGCTCCCCGGGGCGCTCGCTGAGGTATGCAGGCCCGTCGAGGCCGGCGGCCGCCGCGCGCTGCGCGATCTCTGGCCAGAGACGCCTCGTGCGACCGCCAGCCGAAGCCGGGTTGACGAGGAAGGCGACCGTGCCCACGGCTCAGCTCGAGGTCGCGCTGCGCAGCGCGACCTCGGTCATCTCGTCCACCGCCGCCTGCAGGGTGGCATCGTCGATTCGGGCAAGCGAGCCGTTGTGGATGATGTCGGTGATCACGAGCAGGCATGCGGCTTGGACGTCTCGCAGCGCGGCGATCGTGAACAGGACGGCCGCCTCCATCTCGACCGCAAGGACGCCGCGCTTCGCCCACCGGTGATGCCGCTCGGGGTCGGGATCGTAGAACGTATCGGAGGAGGCAATCAGGCCGACGTGCGGCCGCCGACAGCCGAGAACCTTTGCGGCGTGAACCGTGCCGTGCAGGAGGTCCCAGTCGGCCGTCGGTGCATGGGGCTCGCCGTCTGTGTAGCGAAGCGCCGTCGCGTCGCCCGGGACCGCGGCGAGCGCGATCAACAGGTCGCCGAGCTCGAGCCCAGGCCGTAGCGCTCCGCTCGTCCCGATGCGCAAGAGTCGCGTGACTCCGAGGGTGATCAGCTCCTCGATCACGATCGCCGCCGACGGGCAACCCATGCCCGTTGCCTGCACGGAAACAGGTTTGCCTTCGAAGGTGCCGGTGAAACCGAGCAGGCCGCGCTCGGTGTTCACCTGGGTGATGTCGTCGAGAAAGCGCTCGGCTACATGTCGAGCGCGCAGAGGGTCGCCGGGTAGGAGACACGCGGGCGCGTAGTCACCGGCCGACGCTCTCAGATGAACAGGCACAGCCAGACGATACTCGTCACAAGGTGCGGGCGAGATCGACACATCAGCACAGACAGCCTACGATGCAGGCAGACGTATGGAGCAAATCTCCGAGACGGTCTTCGGTTCGCCGGCGCTTATCAGCGTGCTCGACTTCTGTAAGGAAGACCCGGTTGAGCGGGTCTTCCTCGAGGATGTCACACGGCGGGGGCTGGGTCGTCTTGTCGCGGTAGAGGCGGAAGGCCGCATCCAAGGTCTGTGCCATATCGGTGCGAACATTGTCCCGGCTGGGACGGGGCTTGCTGCCCTGGCCGACGTCGTCGCGTATGGCAGTCCGCGGATGATGGTTGGCCAGGAGCAACCGGTCACCGAGCTATGGGATCAGGTCGCGGATTCGCTGCCGACGCCCCTCGACGATCGAAGCGGCCAGCCGGTCTTTGCGCTCGAGCAGCCTCCGAGCCCGGGCGGAAGCGGCCTTCGCCGCGCAACGGTCGACGATCTCAACTCGCTCGTCCCGGCCTGCGCAGCCGCCTATCGGGAGGAGGTGGGTATCGATGCCTTCGAGCGCGATCCCTATCTCTTTCGCTGGCGGACGCGGAGGCAGATCGAGCTTGGGCGGAGCTGGCTCTGGCTCGATCACGGCTCAATTCTCTTCAAGGCCGAGGCCTCGGCGTGGACTCCGAGCGCCGTGCAGCTTCAGCAGGTGTGGGTCGATCCTCTCTGTCGCGGGCAGGGCATAGGGCGGGCGGCGTTCGCCGACCTGTGCTGCGAGCTGCTTGAGACGACACCGCGTGTGTGCCTGTTCGCGCGGCCGGAGAACACCGCAGCCCTCGCGCTCTATGAGGGCACGGGGATGGTCCGCGTGGCGATGTACCGCTCGCTGATCTTTCCGTGATGCCGATAGCACGATGGCACCCTGTGCGGCCTGCTTCGCACAGGCGCTGGCGGTGCTTGTGGGGAACGCCGGGCACTCCGAGACCGTCCAAGCCTGAATGGCGGCTTCGGCAAGCTCGGCTCTGAGTGAGGGGACTTCGCTGAATCTGCTCCGTGCATGGCCGGGCGCGAGCGCGAGCGTCAGGCTCGGGTAGGGCCGCCCTTCGCGACAGCGACTGCAACCGGCCCGGTTACAGCCCACGGCCGACCCTAGAATCTCCCCATGGAGACAGCCACGCTGCGCGAGCGTGTCCACGCTCATATCGAGGAGCACCGTCTGATCGAGCCCGACGCCGAGATCGTGTGCCTCGTGTCAGGCGGCGCCGATTCGACCTGCCTCTGGCACGTGCTCGGCTCGCTCGGCTACGCGGTGAGCGCGCTGCACGTCAACCACGGCCTCCGAGACGCTGAGTCGGAGGCGGATGCCGACTTCTGCGCACGTGTCCTTGGCGCTGAGATCGTCCATGCGCCGACTCAGGAGCCTTCCGAGGCAGTCTTGCGCGAGCTGCGTTATTCGTTCGCGGCCGACAGGCTACGAGCAACAGGCCACACGGCGTCCGATCAGGTCGAGACCATCCTGTACCGGATGGTGTCGAGCGGCACCGTACGCGGCATGCCCGTGCGCCGAGACGACGGCGTCGTGCGCCCGCTGCTGCCGCTGTGGCGCAGCGAGATCCGGGCTTACTGCCGCGCCGAGGGGCTTGCCTACCGGGACGACTCGTCGAACGCCGAAACCAAACGGGGCCTGATCCGCCGTGAGATTGTGCCGCGGCTGCGCCGGCTGCACCCGGCGGCCGAGCAGAACCTGCTCGCGGCGTGCGAGCCGCACGGGCGTCTGCCAAGGCCTGTCGAGCGCGGCGTCACCGAGCTTCTCGAGTCGCGTGTCGGCTCGAAGCGGGTCGATCTCGGATCGGGGCTCACGGCCGTTCGTGAGTACGACGAGCTCTGGCTCGAGCGGTCGGCGGTTCGTCTCACCGGGCCGGTCACCTGGGGCCGGTGGCGCATCGAGCCGCGCGTCGACGGCCTTCATGTACGGACGTGGCGGGCAGGCGATCGGCTCGCGGCCGGCGGGGCGAAAGTCCAGGATCTGTTCGCCGATGCGCGCGTGCCTCGGTCACACCGCGACACCTACCCCCTCGTCGTCCGTGGCGGGGAGGTCGTAGTGATCCCGGGAATCGCCTGCGCTGCCGGCTTCGAGGGCGCGGTGACAGCCTCACCGGCTGCATGAGAGGCACCCGCGTGGACCCTGCGGTCTCTGAGGTTCTGTTCGACCGCGAGACGATTGAGGCGCGCGTCCGGCAGCTGGGCCGTGCGATCACGGAGGACTACCGAGGAAAGGACCTGCTGCTGATTGGCGTCCTGAAGGGAGCGATCTTCTTCATCGCCGACCTCATGCGGGAGCTCGACATCGCCTGCGAGGTCGACTTCATCGCGATCTCGAGCTACGGATCGTCAACCGACTCGTCCGGGGTTGTGCGCATCCTCAAGGATCTCGACAGCTCGATCGAAGGGCGCCATGTGCTCGTCGTCGAAGACATCATCGACTCGGGCCTGACGCTCTCCTACCTCGTGCGCACGCTGGAGGCGCGGGCTCCGGCCTCGCTTGAGGTGTGCGCGCTGCTGACGAAGCCGGCTCGGCGCCAGACGCAGGTGTCGTGTCGCTACGTCGGCTTCGAGATCCCGGCGAAGTACGTGATCGGCTATGGGCTCGATTTCTCCCAGCACTTCCGGAACCTGCCGTACATTGGCGTGCTCCGGGATGATCTCGCGGCCGAGGTCCTGGGGACGCCCTCAGCATAGCACGGCTCCGGCTGATGGCCGGCGGCGCAGCCATGCGGTGCGGCGCGGTCGTGTGATGCGGCTGGCCAGTGCAGCTGGGAGGAGGGGTTGCGCAGCCGTGCAGAATTGAGGCAGTCTCATGACGCTTCCGTGACAGGTTGCGCGCCTTTCTTGGCTACCCTCGCCCGGGTGGTGGGTGGGGAGCGGGTCCACACTGGAGAACGGCCGGGCGGCTGGGCGGCCGAGCTCACGCAGCCACTCCCAGCACCCCGAGAGATGCCGCTCACGGTGGCCAAGGGTGTTCGGCTTCGGCGGCGGCCCGCAGCCAACCCAGCGCTCCGAGGGATGCCTCCGGCCGCCTTCCGGAGGCCTCATTCCCGCAGTCTGCCGCGCGACATGCTCCCACCGGCTCCACGCTGTGCCGCCGTAGCGGCTGGGGACGCCCCAGCAGAAACAATCCGGTGAGGCTCAACACCTAGGATCCGGCAATGGGACTTTCCCTGAGGGAGCTGCTTCCCCGCCCGTCGGTGATGGGCGTTCTCAACGTCACCCCGGACTCGTTCTCGGACGGAGGGCTGTTCATCGATCCGCGCCGCGCAGCCTCCCATGCCGAGCGGCTCGTTCGCGAGGGCGCTGCGATCATCGATCTCGGCGGCGAGAGCACGCGGCCCGGCGCGAGCCCCATCTCCTGCGAGGAGGAGCTGGCCCGCGTCGAGCCGGTGCTCGAACACGTGGTGGCTCTCGGCGTTCCGGTGTCGGTGGACACGTCCAAGGCTGAGGTCGCACGGCGCGCGCTGTCGCTTGGTGCGTGCATGGTCAACGACATCACCGGGCTCCGTGGGGACGCCGAGATGGCGGACGCCGCGGCCAGGTCCGGCGCCTACGTCTGCCTCATGCACATGCAGGGCGATCCTCGGACGATGCAGGAGGCGCCGAGCTACCACGACATCGTCACCGACGTGCGCACGTTTCTCGAGGAGCGGGTCGAGTTCGCGATCAGCCGAGGCATCGCAGAGGATCGCATCTGCGTCGATCCGGGTATCGGGTTCGGAAAGACCGCTCACCACAATCTCGAGCTGATCAGCCGACTTGAGGAGCTCGCCGACCTCGGTGTCCCGGTGCTTGTGGGCACCTCGCGCAAGAGCTTTCTCGGACGGGTGCTTGGAGATGCCTCTGCGACGAGCGGACCGCTCGCGGCTGGGCTTGCGGCCGCCGTGTCCGCCTATCAGGCCGGTGCGTCGATCGTGCGCAGCCATGATGTGCGCGAGCACGTCGAAGCACTGCGGATGGCAGCTGCCATCGAGTGCGTAGCTCACCCGCTGCAAGCCGGGCAAGAGGAGCCCAGGCGGTCGCAGTAGGCTGAGCCCGCGGCCTCCGTGAGATGTCCCCTTTGAGCCCGTGATATTTCACCGACGCCCGTTTCGCGACGTGATCGATCGCCAGCTCGATCTGTTCGCCCGGGAGCACGCGGGGCTCGTCCGGGAACTCGAGACCGCACTCGAGGCGTATCGGCGCGCACGTCCCGAGACGGCCGAGGAGCGCTACGCCGACTACCTGGAGCTCGTTGACGTTGGCCGCGACGCGCTCGAGGCGATGCGGGAGAGCTACGCTGCCACGCTTGAGGAAGGCGTCGACGACAGCTACCGGGTGGCGTTCGATGAACGCGCGCAGCAGCGTTGGCCGACGTTCGGCTTCGAGCTCGGCGCCTGGGCTAGCGGCGATGACCACGAATGACAGCGGCGCAACCCGGCGTCTACATCGGACTTGGCTCGAACCTCGGCGATCGCCGCGGCATGATCCAGCGGGCGCTCGCCGAGCTCGACTCCGCTCCTGATGTCGTCGTTGCCGCAGTGTCATCGCTGCAGGAGACCGAGCCCTGCGGATACAGAGCGCAGCCCACGTTCCTGAACGGCGCGGCACGACTTGAGACTCCGTGCGAGCCGCGCGATCTGCTAGAGCGCCTGCTCAGCATCGAGCGCGCGCTTGGGCGCACGCGAGGCGGCCCGCGTTTCGGGCCGCGGCTGATCGACCTTGACCTACTGCTCTATGGGGCGCGAGTTATCCACGAGCCGGGTCTTACCGTCCCCCACCCGAGGATGCATGAGCGGCGCTTCGTGCTTGAGCCACTCGTCGAGCTGGATCCCGACCTCACCCTTCCGGACGGAACGCGTGTCCACGATCTGTTGCAGGCCCTACCGGGATAAGATGAGTGCATGTCGTACCTCGACGAGCTCGATGAATACGAGGCGGACCTCGAGCTCAAGCTGAAGAAGGAGTACACGGCGGTCTTCGGACTGTTCCGATACTGCATCGTCACGCAGGATTCGACGTACCTCTGCAACCGGCTCGATCTTGAAGTTCTGCCACAGGCCAGCTACCCGTTCTTCCACGCGAAGATGGAGGACGTCTGGGTGTGGGACAAGAACCGCCCAGCCCGGATGATTCCGCGGGTCGAGGTGTACACCTCGAGCGACGTGACAGTCGAGGAGCTCAGAACGGACGATGAGCTGTCTGGTCTGACGCCAGAGGCCCTGGCGGAGAAGCTCGGCGAGCCGCTCGGTGGCGAGGACGAGCAGACCTGATCTCGCCCCGCCTCCGCGCGCGGAGGGGAAGCGCCATGGTGCTCGCGATCGACGTAGGGAACACCCAGACGGCGTTCGGTGTGTTTGCGGAGGGCGCGCTCGTGGAGGACTGGCGCATCGCAACCGAGCCGGAGCGGACGGGCGACGAGATCGGAGCGCTGGTTGATCGGCTCTTCGAGCTTCGCGGGCTGCGAGCGGAGGACGTAGGAGCCGTGTGTCTCGCATCGACCGTGCCCGCTCTCGTCAATGAGTACTTGGCCTTCATCGAGCGCTACCTGCAAGCCGAGAGCCTGGTCGTGGGCCCGGGAGTTAGAACTGGGATCCCGGTGCGCGTGGACGACCCGCGCGAGGTTGGCCCTGACCGCATCGCGAACGCAGTCGGCGCGCTCGAACGCTACGGTGCGCCCTGCATCGTGGTGGACTTCGGTACCGCGACGAACTTCGATGCGGTGTCCGCCGCGGGCGAGTACATCGGGGGGGTCATTGCGCCCGGCATCGAGACGTCGATGGACGCGCTCTTCGCCCGCGCTGCTCGTCTGGTCAAGGTCGACTTCGTCTGTCCGCCGGCTGCGATTGGACGGAACACGGTCAATGCGCTCCAGTCGGGGTTCGTGTTCGGGTTTGCCGGCCAGGTCGACGGCATCGTTGCCAGGATGCGCGAGGAGCTTGGTGAGCAGGCGCCGGCGATCGCGACAGGCGGGCTGGCAAGCCTGATCGCTCCGTACTCGACGCTCGTTCGCGAGGTCGACCGCCAGCTCACCCTGGAGGGGCTTCGCCTCATCTGGAACCACAACGCCTGAGCACCCGCGATTCCAGCGGTCCCAGTCTGGATAGCTGATCGGGTCGCCGGCCAGTTGTGCGTCGAGCTCATTCCGTTCGGCCAGTGTGCACCGCCCGGGTTCGGCGCCGTGTGCGGTAGTGAGTCGCGTGTCTCTAGCTGAGAGCGAAGCTGCGTCCAGAGCCCAAACCGACTGGACAGCCTTGGGGATTGCTCCTGCCTTCCGGCCAAGGGAGCAAGCCAGGTGGAGCGGGCCAAGTGGAGCAGCTGAGCAGCGCCTGATCCACCTTGGGTTTCTTGGGGGTTCTGATCTTGGGCGTTCTGTTGGGGAGAGGGGATGCTTCAGCTGTGGGAGCTCTGAGGGAGTGCCTGGATGAGTTGCGGGAGCGTGCTGTGTGCCTGGTGTTTGCGTTGAAGTGCCGGATCGCGTGGGTTGCTCAGGATCTCGGCGTCGGCGATGGGGCGCTGTGTATCTGGATGTGCGGGGCGGTGGCTGGCACGGGCCGGCGCCGTGGTCTGTTGAGATCGGGGGTGAGCGTGATGGGCTGAAACGGCTCTGCGAGAGAAGCGCGGGGTCGGGGCGGGCGAATGCGATCTTGGGGCGTGCTTGTGTGTTTCGCGGCGGGGCTCGACCCGGTTCGGTGAAGGTGGATCTTTACCAGCAGTCCCCAACCCCACACCCCACACAGAAGCCCACCCCACCACGCAGTCACCAACCCCTACGCCCACTACATCCAGCCGCCGCCGCCGATCGAGATCGGCAGCTCGAGCGGCCGCTCGTCGGTTGCGCCAATCGTGGCCGAGCGCTCCGTGACGGCTTTCGCCGCACCCGGAGTTGCCGCGAGCGGACGGGCCTCGGCCTCGGCTGCAGTTGCGAGGCGCACCACCTCGTGCTTGAGCTGACGCGGGAACTTCCCATGCTCCAGGTACCAGCCGTAGAACTTCCTGAGGAATCCAGCAGCACGCTCGGCCCCAGCTCACGAACGGTCTTGCACATGAAGAGGACGAGCTCGACTACGACATCTTCCCCGGACGGCAAGCCGATGCTGTCTCCGGCGATCTCTGCGAGGGCCCAGGGGTTGCCCTGTGCCACTCGGCCGACCATCACGGCGGCGGAGCCAGTCTCGTCGATGACCTGCTGGGCGTGCGCTCGAGAGGTGATGTCGCCTGAGGCGATGACGGGCACGCCGACGAGCTGTACAAGCTCGGCTGTGAGCGAGTGGTCAGCCTGACCTGTGTACATCTGCGCGGCCGACCGCGGATGCAGCGTCAGAGCGCTTGCGCCAGCGGCAACCACGCGTGGGCCGACGTCAAGGGCGGATCGCGAGCCCTCCGAGAGCCCGAGTCGCATCTTCACCATGACCGGAATATCGACGGCCTCGACCGCTGCGCTAACGATCTCACAGGCGCGGCCTGGCTCCTCGACCACCGTTGCACCGGCGCCGGCCTTTGTGATCTTGGGGACGGGCCAGCCGAAGTTGAGATCGAGGATGTCAGCTCCCGCAGCCTCCACGATGCAGGCGGCGTCGGCCATCAGTGCCGGGTCGGAGCCGAAGATCTGAACCGCAAGGGGGCTCTCGTCGCTCGCGATGTGCAGGTAGCCGAACGTCTTCTCGTTGCGGTGGGGAAGGCCTGAGCAGCTGACCATCTCCGAGCAGACGAGTCCGGCGCCGAACCGGCGTTCCTGCCGCCGGAAAGCCTGGACGCTCACGCCGGCCATCGGTGCAAGGGCGATGCGGGACGGGATCTCCACGTCGCCCACGGTGAACGGACTGGTCAGGCTCGTGCTCATCGGCTCAAATGGTGCCAGCCACCGCTCGCCGCGGTGGGCCGCCGGCTGAACCGTCGGTTCGTCGGTAGAGAAGGCAGGCATTGACGCTCTCTCTAAGCGTGCGTACAATCACCTGTCGCGCTGGTCCCCACGCGCCCCCTTTCCCTGTTTGGAGGGCCCTGTGAAAGAAGTTCTGCTTACCTCTGAAGGCCTTGAGAAGCTCAGGGAGGAGATCGAGCACCTTTCGAACGTCAAGCGACGCGAGGTCGCCGAGCGAATCAAGCAAGCGCGCGAATTCGGCGACATTACCGAGAATTCGGAGTACGACGATGCCAAGAACGAGCAGGCGATGCTCGAGCACCGCATCGCCATGCTCGAAGAGCGGCTGCGCAACGCGAAGGTGATCGAGGGCGGCGGCACGGCGCGCGGCGTCGTTGGCCTCGGGACGCGCGTGAAGATCAAGGACATGGACGCGAACGAGACGCTCGAATACATCATCGTCGGCTCGGCCGAGGCCGATCCGATCGCGAAGAAGCTCTCGAACGAATCGCCAGTCGGGCAGGCGATCATTGGCCGGAAGAAGGGCGAGACCGTTGAAGTTGCTGCCCCGCGTGGGCTCTTGAAGTACAAGATCATGGACGTGAAGGTCGCCTAGCCTCCCGGGCGAGCAAGCGCTCCTCGCCCAGTCCCACGCCTCACCGTTGCAGGTGCTTGTTGCGCGGGCAAGCGGGGTATCTCGGCGCTCCCGCTTGCGCTGGTCGACCGCCGTCAGCCTGGTCTGTTGGTATTGGCTGGGATGGCGAAACGTGGGCAGGCCGGACGAGCCGTTTGCCGCGCCGGGTTGGCGGTTGCCGCGAGGGCCCGTGGGAGGCCGGCTCGCGGAGAAGTGTAAGCCGCGCAGGCGCAGCCTCTGCACGCGAGCGGTCGTCGTGAGAACGCGTCCTCTCCAACCTCTACGCTCGCGGTGATGAGCAAGCTGCCGAAGCGCTTCCCTGACCGCACCGAGATCGCGGCTGTCCGGCCGCAGGCCGAGCTACTTGACGCTGGCGGGGAGGGTGGCCAAGAGCAGCGCATCGCCGGGCGCGTCCTTGCTCGACGCGCCCACGGCAAGCTGACATTCCTCGACATCGTCGACCGTTCCGGCCGCATGCAGCTGCTGTGCTCGGCAAGTCGCTGCGGCCCTGTCGATATCGACCTTGGCGATGTCGTCGGGGCGGTTGGCTTCCCAGCGCGCACCCGGCGCGGGGAGCCGTCGCTCGCCGTCGAGCAGCTCGTTTTGCTTGCGAAGATCGATCAGCCGCTGCCCGATACGTTCCATGGGCTTACCGACGTCGAGACCCGCTACCGCAAGCGCTACCTCGATCTCGCGATGAACGAGCAGACGCGGGCGGACTTCATCATCCGTTCGCGCATGGTGTCTGCCATCCGCAGCTGGCTCGATGAGCGCGGCTTCATCGAGGTGGAGACGCCCGTGCTTCAGCCGCGCTACGGTGGCGCTTTTGCGCAGCCTTTCGTAACCTGCCACAACGAGCTTGAGGCCGACTTCTACCTGCGGATCGCGACCGAGCTCTACCTCAAGCGCCTGATCGTGGGTGGGCTTGAGAAGGTGTACGAGATCGGCAAGGACTTTCGCAACGAGGGCGTCTCCTACAAGCACCAGCCCGAGTTCACGATGCTCGAGTGGTACGAGGCCTACGCCGACTATCGCGACACGATGGACCGAATTGAGCAGCTCGGGGAGCACGTCGCGACTGCTGTGCTCGGCACCACCGAGGTCAAGTTCCGCGGTCAGGTTGTTGATCTGAAGGCACCGTGGCGGCGGCTTCGACTCCCTGATGCGCTTGCCGCGCAGGGGTTGTGGATCCACGATCCGCAGGAGCTCCGCGCACGGCTCGATGAGCGCGGCGTTGCCGCCCCCCACGACTACACCTGGCCCCAGCTCGTCGACCATGCGCTGTCGGCCTTCATCGAGCCGGAGCTGACGCAGCCTACGATCCTCTATGACTATCCGGTCGAGCTCTCACCGTTCGCGCGGCGAACGGACGACGATCCCCGGCTCGTCGAGCGGTTCGAGTACTTCGTCGCGGGGCTGGAGCTCGGTAACGCCTTCACTGAGATCAACACCGCGGCAGAGCAGGCTGAGCGCTTCGCGATGCAGCAAGCCGAGCGGGAGGCAGGGCACGCGCTTGCCGAGGAGGGCGACCCCGACTATGTTGAGGCCCTCTCCTACGGCATGGCTCCCACCGGTGGCATCGGGCTCGGCATCGATCGCTTGGCGATGCTCTTGACCGGCCGTGAGACCATTCGCGATGTCGTGCTGTTTCCGGCGCTCCGGCAGTCGCCGGGGGTCTGAATCTCCGGCGGTACACGCGGGTCTGAAGCGTCCTCGCGAGACTGCCCGGAGCTGAACGGTGCCGAACCCGGCCCGGCCGCTGCGATCAGGCGGTTCTGGCGGGCGCGGTAGCGGTTTGCAGCTGGGGCCGTGGCAGGGTCGCCGGCCGGTGAGCCGGCAGGAGCACGTCGTCGTTGTGCCCTGTGGAAGCCAGCCGGCCGCTGTGTGCGTGGCGGCGTCCTTGGGTCGGCGCCGAGTGGCGCCTACTCCGCGATCATGGTGCGAGCCCCTGCGAGGCGAAGCTGCCTGGGCGCTGCGGTGAGCCGCTCAGGCGCGAATTCGGGCGCAGAAGGGCAACTCGCCCCTCACCCCCAGAAAGGCATACGACTTTGCGCGATCTGTCACAGAAGTGAGACGAGACTGCGCCAACTTTGCTTGAGGCTGCATTGCGCGAAGTGCTTGGCTCGACCGTGCTGTCCAACTGAAACACAGGCAGAGGACAACCCCTGCGGCTGCCCCGGTGAGGGAGGTGCCCGTGTCGTCCCGCTGGGCGCGACTGGGTCACGTTGAGACAACCCCTGTGGCTGCCCCGGTGAGAGAGACGTTCGTGTCGCCTTGCTCAGCGCGACCGGCTCCAAGAGGCGCAACCCTTTGGGCTGTCCCTCAACCGGGACCTGACTTATCTAGGCTCACGTCAGGTCGCTCGAGAAGGCGCAAACCTGCGCCTGCCCTTCGGTGAGGGAGGTGCGCGTGCAGAAGCGAGGGGACGGACAACGTCCGCGAATACCTCTGGCCAAGGCTGTCCTGCACGCAAACGGCGCTCAGTGCCAGCCGGGCGACGCGGCCTCAGCCTGCGGCTAGACCCGCCGCACCATCCTGCGGCTGAACCCGCGGCCTCAACTTGCGGCCTCAATCCGCGTATGCCGCTCCCGAATGAACGGCGCGGAACGACCGCTCTCTCGTCCGACTCTCGCCGCGGCTGTCCCTGCGTTTCCCCGCGGCCTACCAGGCCCTTCTCTACACCCGGGCGCTTCGACACCCAGTCCCAAATGAACCGGATCGACCACCGTGCTCAGCTCGACGCCGAGGCCCCGGGCTGGACTAGGCGGCTCGAGACTGGAGCCCCGCGAGAGCACTGGACGGAGCCGACGATGCCGGGGCGCAGCCCATCAGGTAGATGCTCGCATAGCCGGCCCAGTCGCGGTAGCGCGCAAGCAGCTCGGCCGTGTCCTCGGCGCTCGCCTGCCGGCCGAGCAGCGCCGAGCAGAGCTTGATTAAGGCGAGGTCGCCGACGAGACCCTGCTCGCGCCGCCCGAGTCCTCGCAGGCAGACGACCCCTGCTGTCCACGGCCCGATCGTGCGCTCCCTGCACAGCCGCTGCACGGCCGCGGCTGTTGGCACGTTGTGCAGCCGCTCGAGGTCGAGGGCGCGAGAGATCCGCACCAAGGCGCTCGCCCTCCGTGCGACCAGGCCGCAGCGGGCGAGCTGCGCCGGGCTCAGCGATGCGACATCGGCCCGCTGAGGAGGCAGGACGAAGCCAGCGTGCGGCCGTCCGAACGTCCTGATCACCCGCGCCGCGATGGATCGTGCCTCACGCTCGGCGATCAGCTGGCCGCAGAGACCTCCGAGCAGGGCGTGCGTGGCGGTTGCCGTTCGCAGCGGGCGCATGCCCTGCCGGCGCCGGGTTGCAGGTCCAATCAGGGGGTCGTGGGCAAATCGACGCAGGAACGGGGTGTGGTCGTCATCGACGGCCAGGACGAAGCGCAGCTTGCCGAGCGCCAAGTCCGGCTCATCCGCCTCGAGGACAACGCGGAGCTCTCCGACTCGCCGCTGCCAGACACGGGCGCGGGCGCGCCCGTTTGCTGTCTCGTAGACGCACTCGAAGACACCGTCACGGAACCGCCGCGTCGGGTCGCCTGCACCGCGGGCGACGAGACGCAGGTCGTAGGGGCCTGACGGCCGGAGCGCCGTGCGGATCTCGGGCATGTCCGCAGCCTAGATTGCTGCTCGGAGCTAGCGGCTGCGCCGAGGCCGTCCTGCACGATTCAGCCCGATCGCTCCCGGGGCGGGTAGTCGACGAATAGCAGCCTTGCTCGGCTGTCGCGGGTCTCTCCGGATGGTCTCAACGCTCGCTCCGCTGCGCGGCGTCCCTGTGGCTAGCCACCTTTCCCTCTACAGTGTCGCTCGTGCCTGGTGAGCGAGGGCCGAAGATGGCGAGGAGGCGTCGAGGCGGCGATTGCCGGATTCCTGCGAAAGTGGTTCCCTCTTGTCTTCCGTCTCCTGCAGCCAGTGGCGCCAGCGCGTCGCGTCAATGATCCGAATGCTGGCCGGCGCGACTGCAAGCAAGAACCACGGTCAAAAGACTCGAGGAGGAAACGGCAGCGGGGGGTGCGCGTCTCGCCGATGACCTTACCCGAAAGCGTCATGGGTAGCTGAAATGGGTTCGGTACCATAGAGTCAAGCGGCCTCGGCGGCGGGTCTGCGAGGACAGGTGTCCCGAAGCCGAGAGGGGAGAGGAGGGAAAGGCATCCGTGTTCGAGCGGTTTACCGAGAGGGCAAGGCAGGTTGTCGTCTTGGCGCAGGACGAGGCTCGTGCGCTCAAGCACAACTACATCGGGACGGAGCACATCCTCCTCGGGCTTCTCCGCGAGGAGGAAGGCCTCGCGGCGCGCGTGCTTGAGAGCCTCGACATCACGGTCGAGGAGGTGCGAGCGCAGGTAGCTCGCATCGTCGGGCAGGGCGATGAGGTCACGACCGGCCAAATCCCGTTCACGCCGCGCGCGAAGAAAGTCCTCGAGCTCGCGCTACGCGAAGCTCTCTCCCTCGGGCATAACTACATCGGGACGGAGCACATCCTCCTCGGCCTCGTGCGCGAGAACGAAGGCGTCGCGGCACGGATACTGCTCGACTTCGACGCAGACGCCGAGAAGATCCGTAACGAGATCATCCGCATGCTCTCAGGTCCGGGCCGGCGCCAGCAGGGCTCTGGCCAGGCCGCCGGCGAGAAATCGAAGAACTCGAAGCTGCTCGACCAGTTCGGCCGTAACCTCACGCGGCTTGCTGCCGACGGCAAGCTCGATCCCGTCGTTGGTCGGAAGATCGAGATCGAGCGGGTCATGCAGATCCTCTCACGCCGCACGAAGAACAACCCGGTGCTGATCGGCGAGCCGGGTGTTGGCAAGACGGCGGTTGTCGAGGGACTGGCGGCGCGTATCTCGTCGAATCGGGTGCCCGAGCTCCTGAAGAGCAAGCAGATCTACACGCTCGACCTTGCTGCGCTTGTGGCCGGGTCGAAGTACCGCGGCGAGTTCGAGGAGCGCCTGAAGAAGGTGATGAAGGAGATCGGCCAGCGGGGCGACATCATCCTCTTCATCGACGAGCTGCACAATCTCGTTGGAGCCGGCGCAGCCGAGGGCGCCATCGACGCGGCTTCGATCCTCAAGCCAGCGCTCGCGCGCGGTGAGCTCCAGACCATCGGCGCGACCACACTCGACGAGTACCGCAAGTACCTCGAGCGCGACGCGGCGCTCGAGCGCCGGTTTCAGCAGGTCAGGATCGACGAGCCGTCGGTGGATGACACCGTCGAGATCCTGCGAGGGCTTCGCGATCGCTACGAGGCACACCATCGGTGCAAGATCGCCGACGAGGCGCTCCACGCCGCCGCGATCTTGGCCGATCGCTACATCCAGGATCGTCACCTGCCTGACAAGGCGATCGACCTGATCGACGAGGCCGCGTCCCGTATGCGCATCAAGACGATGACTGCACCGCCGCACTACCGCGAGCTCGAGGACGAGATCGAGAGCGTGCGCAAGGAGAAGGAGGCGGCCATCGAAGCCCAGGAGTTCGAGAAGGCCGCGAACATGCGGGACAAGGAGCGCAAGCTCTCGCAGAAGAAGCGCGAGCTCGAGGACGACTGGCGCAATGAGGAGTCATCGGTCCAGCCCGAGATTGGCGAGCAGGAGATCGCTGACATCGTGTCGATGTGGACGGGGATCCCGGTGTTCAAGCTCACGGAGGCGGAGGCCCAGAAGCTCGTCCGGATGGAGGAGGAGCTCCACAAGCGCGTCGTGGGCCAGCACGCCGCGATCGTCGCGGTCTCGAAGTCGATCCGCAGGGCGCGGGCCGGTATCAAAGATCCAAAGCGGCCCAGCGGCTCGTTCATCTTCCTGGGCCCGAGCGGCGTTGGGAAGACCGAGCTCGCTCGCACGCTCGCCGAGTTCCTCTTTGGCGACGAGGCCGCGATGATCCAGGTCGATATGTCCGAGTACATGGAGAAGCACGCGATCTCGCGGCTCGTGGGATCGCCGCCCGGCTACATTGGGTACGACGAGGGCGGCCAGCTCACGGAAGCCGTTCGCCGCAAGCCGTACTCGGTTGTGCTCCTCGACGAGATCGAGAAGGCCCACCCGGATGTCTTCAACATCCTGCTGCAGATCCTCGAGGACGGAAAGCTCACCGATGCCCACGGCCGGAAGGTCGACTTCCGCAACACAATCGTCATCATGACGTCGAACATCGGTGCGTCGACCATCTCGAAGAACCAGTCGCTGGGTTTTACCGTCTCCGACGAGTCCGGTCTCTCCTACGACGAGATGAAAGACCGGATCATGGGTGAGCTCAAGAAGGTGTTCCGCCCGGAGCTCCTGAACCGCATCGATGAGGTGATCGTGTTCCACAAGCTCTCGCGGGACGAGATCACGACGATCGTCGAGTTCATGCTGCGGCGGCTGCGTGAGCAGATGGCCGAGCACGAGACAACGATCGAGCTCACCGCTGCTGCGAAGGACCTCCTCGTCGAGAAGGGCTACGACCCGACCATGGGTGCTCGGCCGCTGCGCCGTGCTATCCAGCGCTACATCGAGGATCCGCTCGCCGACTTCGTGCTCGGCGCCGAGCTCCTGCCTGGCTCCACGATCCGCGTCGACCGCAAGGATGATGACGAAGAGGGCATCGACATCACGCTGATCGAGCCCGAGGACGAGCGCGAGCCGGAGCGCGAGAAGGTCGCCGTCCCTGCCGGCGATGGCGGCGATGACAGCCACGACGGCGACGACGAGGCCGACGAGTAGGCTCGCTCGGAGATCGCCGCCGTGCCACTCCTCCACAACGCACAGCTCACCGAGCCGCGTCCCGCCACGTTCACACAGGCCGCTCCGTCTGCACTGGCTGCTGGACCTCTCGCACGGAGGCCGACAGGCTGCCTCCCAAACTGAGGATGAACGTGGCCGCCGCGGAGAGCACTGCAGGCACCGATCGTACGGCGGCGGGCTGGCCGCGAGGCTCACGTCGGCGTTAGGCAAGGTCAAGCCCGGCGGGCCGGCGAGCCCAAAAGAGCAACCCACCCCCACCCGGGACGGGGTAGCCCACAAGAGCGCACGGCTTCCCCGCGATCTATCACAGAAGCGCCACGAAACTGCACCAACTCCGCACAGTCGGGCAGCGGCTCCGCACGGTGGCTCTCTAGCCCGGGGCGGGCGCTGCCTGTGCGCGGGTCGAGCGCCGCCAGGCCACTGCGCCGTCTGACCCGTCGGCGGCGGCTGCCTGTGCGCGGGCCGAGCCCTCCCCGCGGTTGCACCGCCCTCCTGGTTGCCTGAGGCAGACCCACCCCGCGGTCGCCCTTCGGCGAACAGCGTCACCCGGAACGTCCACGAGGAACACGTCGAACGCTCGCTGGACTACTGGGCCTTCCGTCAGAAGCTGCACAGACTCGGCGTTCTCCCGCCACACGGCGAGGCGAAACCGTCAGTCGCCGTCCCTAGAATCATCTCGTGGCGAGGGCTGCTGCTCAGCATGTGTGCAGCGAGTGCGGCTATGCAACGTCGCGGTGGCTCGGTCGCTGCCCAGGCTGTGACAGCTGGGGCTCACTCGTTGCCGAGCCTGCTGCCTCGGCTCCCTCCGCGCGGCCTGCCAGTGCGAGCCATCCGCTGCCGCGGCTCGTCGAGGTGACGTCGACTGAGGCTGAGCGTCTCCGCACCGGGCTCCCCGAGCTCGACCGTGTGCTCGGCGGCGGTGTCGTCCCAGCCTCGCTCGTGCTCGTCTCAGGCGATCCCGGCATCGGAAAATCCACCCTGCTGCTGATGGCACTGGCGGCTATGAGCAACGAGTGGAAGACCGTGCTCGTGACCGGCGAGGAGTCCGCGGCGCAGGTCAAGCTTCGGGCCGACCGGCTCGGCGGAGCCGACGGCGTGCGCGTCTTCCAGGAGACGAACCTGGAAGACGTCTGCGCCGCTCTTGAGCTCGAGCGGCCCGCTGTCTGCGTTGTCGACTCGGTGCAGACGCTCTACGACCCGCAGATTGGCTCCCCGGCAGGCTCGGTCGCGCAGGTACGGGAGGCCGCCGGACGGCTGCTGCGGATCGCCAAGCAGTCGGATATCGCGATGTTCCTCGTCGGTCATGTGACGAAGGACGGCTCGGTGGCTGGCCCTCGTGTGCTGGAGCACCTCGTCGACTGTGTTCTCCACTTCGAAGGCGACCGCTATCGGGCCCATCGCGTGCTGCGCAGCGTCAAGAACCGGTTCGGCTCAACGAGCGAGCTTGGTGTCTTCGAGATGACTGCGAGGGGGCTCGTCGGGCTGTCCGAACCCTCCGAGCTGTTCGGGAAATCGGCGCCGGACCAGCCGGGCTCGGTCGTCATCTGCGCTGTCGAGGGAACACGCCCGATCCTACTCGAGGTGCAGGCGTTGGTTGCGCCAACCGATCTCGCCATGCCACGCCGGGTCGGCACCGGTGTTGACCCGAGGCGCCTCTCGATGATCGTTGCCGTCCTCAGCCGCCATGCTGGGCTCTCGCTGGGGCAGGCTGACGTGTACGTCAACGTCGCGGGCGGCGTTCGCATCGATGAGCCCGGCGCCGATCTGGGCATTGCGCTCGCGATCGCGTCGGCCGCGCGGCACGCGCCGGTGCGGCCAGGCGTCGCCTGCTTCGGCGAGGTCGGATTGACCGGCCGGCTCAGGCCGGTGCCCTACGCCGATCAGCGCCTCGCGGAGTGCGAGAAGCTAGGATTCGACACGGTCGTCGTGGCTGACAACACGGAGACCCGTGGCGCTGTGCACCTGGCCGCGGCCTCATCGGTCAAGCACGCGCTATCGCTGGCGATTGATGAGAATCCAGCCCGCAACGGATAGCACGCTTCTTGCGAGCCTGAAGCGGATCGCACCGGGAACGACGATCCGCGAGGGGATCGACGACATCATCCGTGCCCAGCTCGGGGCGCTGATCGTCGTCGGCGAGCCGTCGCGTCTCTCCTTTCTCTTCTCAGGCGGTATGCGGCTCGATGTGCCGCTGACCGCCCAGCATCTCTACGAGCTCGCGAAGTTGGACGGCGCGATCATCATCGACTCGGCCATGACCCGGCTCGTCTACGCAAACGTGCAGCTGATGCCAGATCCGAAGATCCCGTCGGCGGAGAGCGGAACTCGGCACCGAACAGCTGAGCGCGTGGCGAAGCAGACCGACGCCCTTCTGATCTCGATCTCTCAGCAGCGGGAGACCGTCACGCTGTTTCTCGGCGACCACCGCTATCAACTTGGCCTCATCTCCGATGTGCTTGCGAGGATGAACCAGGCGCTTGCCACCCTTGGGACGTACCGGCAGCGCCACGATCATGCGCTGACACGGCTGACGGCCCTCGAGTTCCGGGGCGCGGCCGCGCTCGATGACGTGCTGGTTGTGCTCCAGAGGGCTGAGCTGGCGACGCGGATGGCAGAGGAGATCGAGGCCAGCTGCGCCGAGCTCGGGCAGGAGGGTCGTCTCGTTCGCCTCCAGCTCGAAGACCTGATGGATGGCGTTCCGCGCGAGAAGGCTGCTGTCATCTTCGACTACGTCGCTGAGTCCGAGCCTGGGCGCGCCATGGGTGTGCTCGAACAGCTCGGCAAGCTGAGCTTCGCGGAGATCTTCGACCTGCCGAAGATCGTCGAGCTTCTTGGGCACGGGGGCGAGGCGAGCCCTGCCGACGTTCCCGTCGAGCCTCGGGGCTTCCGGGTGCTCTCGCGAATCCCCCGTCTGCCAGAAGGCATCGTGCGACAGGTCGTCCGCGATCTTGGGTGCCTCAGCGCGATCCTCGAGGCCTCGCACCAAGACCTGGAGCGGGTCGAGGGTGTAGGGGCGGTGCGCGCGCGCGAGATCCGTGAGGGCTTGCGGCGGCTGCAGGAACAGAACGTCCTCGACTGGCACCTGCAGCCATAGCCGGTCGCCGTGCCGGTGGTTCTGCACGGTCGGTCGCGTCCGACGCGGCGAGCATCCGCGAAGCTGCCGCGGGCCGGAGCACTGTTTCACATGGCGATCGCCGCCGTTGGTCGCGATTGGTGGGGCGCCCACAACCGAGGGCGCTAGGAGTGCGTTCGGTACCGTCTTGGCAGCAAGCGCCGGCGCGCTGTCCAGCAGTGAAGACAGGCCCTCGAGGGCCGTGCCTCACGTGCATCGGCAGGCCTAATCAAGGTACAATGGTTTCAGGCGCGCAGGCGTCGTGTGTGCACGACTGAGCCCAGAGGAGGAGACGGTTTGTACGAGGTCGGCGATAAGGTCGTCTATCCCCACCATGGCGCAGGCACCGTGCTTGAGAAGGAGTTCAAGACGGTGCTCGGGGAGGATCGGGAATACTTGACCATTGAGATCCTGCACAACGACCTGACGGTAAACGTCCCGTCTGAGAACGCTGAGCGGGTAGGACTCCGCAAGGTCATCGATGAGCAGATGGTCGAGCACGTGGTCGAGGTACTCCACGGTTCGGGCACGCAGATGCCGCAGAACTGGAACCGGCGGTTCAAGTACAACCGTGACAAGATGAAGACGGGAGATATCTTCGAGCTTGCCGAGGTCGTTCGCAACCTCTCGCTGCGTGAGCACGAGAAGGGCCTCTCGACAGGCGAGAAGCAGATGTTCGTCAAGGCCAAGAAGATCCTGGCAAGCGAGATAATGTACGCGAAGGACTTCAGTGAGGACGAGGCTGCAGCGTGGCTTGACGGAGTCCTCAACACGGTCGGATCGCAGAGCGTTCCCGCTTGACGAGACAACGGGCCACCAGCCGGTGATCCACAGCGGGCCGCGGGCGCATTCGCAGCCCGTTTGGTTCCGGGTGCTGCGATGAGCTCGGTCTGGGCGGTACTCGTCGCGGCGGGTCGTGGCGAGCGGCTCGGCAGCAAGCGTCCGAAGGCGTTTGCCGTACTTGGAGGACGGCCACTGCTCGCTGAGAGCTTGGAGCGGCTCGACGGTATCCCGCGGATTGAAAGGGTCGTTGCCGTTGTCCCGCCCAAGTGGGAAGAGCCATCGATCCTCTGCGCAGAGGAAGTCGGCGCCAGCAAGCTCACTGCGTGCATAGTCGGCGGGGAGACCAGGACAGACTCAGTGCGCATCGGCATCGGCGAGGTACCGCAGCACGCTGACGTGATCCTCATTCACGATGCAGCCCGGCCGCTGCTGCGCCGGCAGATCGTCGATCGGCTGCTCGGGGGACTTGGCGAGGGGTATGACGGAGCCGTACCGGGGCTGCCTGTCGCTGACACGATCAAGCGCGCGCCCGGCGGCACGGTTGTCGAGACTCTCGACCGCAGCGAGCTCGTCGCTGCCCAGACTCCACAAGTGTTTGCTGCAGGCGCGCTTCGTCGCGCGTTCGCCGATGCCGACTCCTGTGGAACCGACTGCGCTGCGCTTGTCGAGCGAGCCGGCGGGCGCATACGCGTCGTTCCGGGTGATCCCGACCTGCTCAAGGTGACCACACCTGAGGATCTGGCCGCTATCGAGCAGCGTCTCGCGCGTGAGGCCAGGTGATCGTCGACTACCACATGCACCTGCGGGCGCCGCGGGTGCATGGCTTGGAGCCGCTCGAGCACAGTCTGGAGGCCGTCGAACGCTTCGTCGAGCGGGCGCGTGAGCGTGGCGTCGACGAGATCGCCTTCACCGAGCACGTCTACTATTTCGAGCAGACGCGCGAGATCTGGACTGTGCCCTACCAGGCCAATCGCGCAACCCGTGATCTCGAAATGTACTGCGACGTGCTCGTTGAGGCGAAGCGCAGGGGCTTACCCGTGAAGCTTGGACTTGAGGTCGACTACGTCGACGACGCGCAGCAGCGGCTCGCGGAGCTTCTGAAGCCGTACCCTGTCGACCTTCTGCTGGGGTCTGTGCACTTCATTGACGGTCTCGCGGTCGATCTGGCACCGGGCGCGTGGGATGTGCTGAGCGTCGAGGAGGTCTGGCGGCTGTATGTGAGCTGCGTCTGCGCTCTGGCCCGGAGCGGCACAGTCGATGTCCTTGCCCACCCCGACCTCGCGAAGATCTTCGGTAGCCGGCCGGCTCCGACTGTGCTCGCGGCACTCCATACCGAGTTGGCGGAGGCGGCCGCCGGCGCAGATCTCGCGGTCGAGGTTTCGTCGGCTGGGTTGCGGAAACAGGTGAGGGAGATCTATCCGGATCAGGGTCTGCTCCAAGCCTGTCATGAGCGTGGCGTCCCGATCACGACCGCCTCGGATGCGCACGAGGCGCATCTGGTCGGCGAGGATCTCGGCGCGGCGGTCGAGCACGCTCGCGCCGCTGGCTACGATGTGGTTGCGGTGTTCGACGGCCGGTTGCGCACGCTTCAGCCGATGGGCTAGCGGTGGACTGCGACGTCCGCGTTGGGATCGGTGTCGATGCGCATGCGTTTGGCCCCGGAGCGCCTCTCGTGATCGGGGGCGTGACGTTCCCCGGAGAGCTCGGTCTGATCGGTCACTCGGACGGGGACGTGCTTGCGCACGCACTCACGGACGCTGTCCTCGGCGCGGCCGGTCTCGCTGATATCGGCGAGCTCTTCCCGTCGGACGATCCTCGTTGGCAGCGCGCAGACTCGTTGGAGCTCCTTGCTACCGCCTACCACGGAGTGCTCGTCGAGGGGTTCGAGCTCATGAACGCCGACTGCGTGCTGATCGGCCAGCGACCCCGGATCGCTCCGCGCAGGGAGGAGATGCGCCTGCGGCTGGCAGATGCGCTCGGCGCGGATGTCTCTCAGGTTGCGGTACGGGCAACGACGACCGACCGGCTCGGATTCACGGGCCGAGAGGAGGGGCTCGTGGCCCAGGCTGTTGCGCTCGTGCGCCGACGGTCCGCCGATACCGCGCCGGCCGGCGGGCCTCCGGGGCCGCCCCGGGTAGGCTGAGCGCATCCGCCGAGCCGAGCGCAGTCGGCTGGCCGCTGCGCCGGTCTTGCAAGGAGTCAGCTGGCCCGTGCTGGCCGCCTCAGCGTTGGCGGCTCACTCGCGTATCTCTTGACACTTCCGTCCCAGACCTGGCAGAGCTCGCGCAACACGCGGCGCGATCTCGCGGCTAGGCTCGAAAGCGGGTGGTGGTCCGGGGTGGCCCCGTCCCTGCACAGGGACATGTCCCGAGCGGGCGGGTCATTCTTGGGCAGCCGACAGCGGGTGCTCCTGTGCTCCGTTGGCTGCAAGGAGGCCACCACCGACGGCGGCCACAAGGCCTGCGACCACGCCGCAGCGCGGAGCGAAGGAAGCCAGCTCCACGTACTCGGCCGGCGTGTGGTCTCGTCCCCCAACCGGCCCAAGGCCGTCGAGCGTCGGTATTCCACACCAGGCCGTCCACGAGCCATCGGAGATGCCACCCGTCGACGTCTCGCCGAACTCGTGTCCGAGCTCGGCGCCGAGCGCGATCGCGGTGCGTGCCAGCGTGCCGACGGCAGGCGTCCGCACAAGCGGTGGCGGTCCGCCGAGGTCCTGTGACCGAAAGCTAATGCCATTGTGGCTGCCCCACGCTTCGACGCGGCTCATTGCCCAGTCGAGGTCGTCGCTCGTCGCGGCTCGGATGTCCCCCGTCAGGAACGCTTCAGCAGGCACGGTGTTGATGCCGTTCGTGCCGTTCTTGCCGACGAGCCCTGTCACCTGGAAGGTGAGGCCCTCGCGCACGTGGTGGAGCTCCGCGAGTCGCACAGCCTCGCGACAGAGGGCCTCGACGGCATTGTGACCTGAGTCGGGGTCGACGCCGGCATGCGCGCTCCGACCGGAAGCATGGATCCGAAACCATCGGGCGCCCTTTCGTGCCGACACGATCGAGCCGTCCTCGCGACCGCACTCCATGCACAGGACCGCATCGAAGCCCTCGAGCCGATCGATGGTGCGGAGTATCTGGGGCCGGCTCTCCTCATCGGAGGCCGAGACGATCTCAACGCAGCCAAACGGCCGCGGCCCTGCTGCCAGATATCGGGCAGCGTGCGCGGCAATTGCGATCCCGCCCTTCATGTCGGCGACGCCTGGGCCGTAGGCGCGGTCTCCATCCTGGCGAAAGCGCCGCCGGCTGGCCGTACCTATCGGGAAGACGGTGTCGTGATGGCACAGCAGGGCGATCCGGCCCTCGCCCGATCCTTGCAGCCTCGCATGCACGTACTGCCCACGCTCAGGGACGGCCACGAGCTCGGGCTTCAGCCCGTACTCGTCGAGTCTCTGCGCGAGCTGCTCTGCAAGCAAGTCGACCTGCTCGATGCCCAAGGCAGGGGTGTCGAGATTGACCCACGCTTCGAGGTCGGCCAGCAGGGCATCGATGTTCTCGTCAGCTGCGGTTGCGACGCGCCGCGCTTCCTTGCGCACGAACTCCGTTACCACCCGGTCACCACCCACATAGAGGGTAGCTAGAGGGTAGCGGCGGCCCAGACCGCATGCCTTGCCTGTGCGAGCATGAGCGCGGTCGGCAGCCCGGGTGTAGGGTCAGCAGCGAGAGTTCGTCTGTCCATCTCGCCGTTGCGTGTAAGCCGTTTTGGTGAAAACCTATCGGCGCGACCTCCCTGCTTCTCCAGAACGGCTCTGTGATCGATGGAACCGGTCGCGAGCCGCTCGAGCGGGCAAGCATCCCCATCAAGGGCGGGCGCATTAGTGCGGTTGACCGCGTCGACAAGGTGCGGCCACCGGCTGAGTGCAGGGTTGTCGACGTCAGCGAACGTACCGTTATGCCGGGGATGATCGACTGCCACTTCCATGGCGCCTACCAGGACGTCACCTGCTGGGGGGACTACGATCTGCGGCGCCCGATCGAGCACACCACGCTGCTTGCGGCCCGGAACGCTCAGACGCTGCTCGAGGTCGGTTTCACAGCGGCGCGCGATACAGGCACGCGCGGGCTGATCGCCGTGGCGATCCGTGATCTTCCTGAGGCAGGGGTGCTGATGGCGCCCAGGCTCAAGGCCGGCGGGCGGATCATCTCCTCGACGGGTGGGCTGGCTGATGCCTACGGTGACTGGGTCGAGAATCGGACGAGCCTCGGCCAAGTCGCAGACGGGCCGATGGATGTCCTCAAGGCTGTTCGCCAGCAGATCAAGTACGGCGTCGACAACACCAAGATCGAGGCGAGCGGCACCGGGATCAGCCCGTACTCGGCGTCCCGGAAGCAGACGATGAGCCGAGAGGAGATGGCGATCGCTTGTCGGCGAGGCCCATCGCAACGGCGTGCGCGTGGCGTGTCATGCACAGGCCACGGAAGGGATCAAGAACGCTGTCCGGGCCGGGGTCGACACCGTTGAGCATGGGTCGTTTCTCGACGAGGAAGGCGCAGCGCTGATGAAGGAGGCCGGCACGCTGCTCGTGCCGACGATCTCGGTCCTCTACCTCTACGTCCACAAGGGTCCCGATGTCGGCGTGCCCGTCTGGGTCGTCGAGAAGTTCAAGGGAGACCTCGATGCGCACATCGAGAGCGTCAAGCTCGCGCTCGAGACTGGAATCCCTGTGAGTGTCGGCAGCGACTCGGGACACAGCTTCAATCCACAGTCGGTGATCGCGGTCGAGCTCGAGTTGATGGTGAAGACAGGCTTCACGCCGATGCAGGCGCTCGTTGCTGCCACCGCGAACGGAGCACGCGCTATCGGCCTCGACAACGCCGGTGAGCTCGTATCCGGCAAGCTCGGTGATGTTCTCGTTGTCAACGGCCAGCCGCTGGACGACATCCGTGTCCTGCAGGATTGCGGCCGGCTCGAGCGTGTCTACCAGGGCGGGCGCCTCGTTGCCGGCAGCGCGGCGCCGCGCGACGAGCTCGAGACGATCTAGGTTGCTGATCGAGGTGGAGTCAGCTGCCCAACCGGCCCTGTGGTGCACGTCACGTGGGCAGCCGGACGATCCCGTGCTCGACGGCGACCAGGCCGTCTTTCTCGAGCGCTGAGACGATCTGCTCGTCGAGCTCATTGACCCCGCGTGGGCGCTCGGCGATCTCGCGGAGAAGGAGCGCGCGACGCTGGCGGAACGACCCTTGGAACCGCCCTTGCCTTCGCAGCGGCTCGAACCGGTGTCCTCGCGACGGACAGCCGAAGGCCAGAGGACACCGCCCGCAGCGCGGCACGCGTGCAAGGCAGATCGTGGCGCCGAGGTCCATCAGGGCTGCTGCGCTGGCCGGCCCAAACTCGGCGCGGGTTCGCTCCTGAACCCGCCGGACGTTCGTGTCTTGCGGGAGCACGGGGGCGCTAAACGCGAAGCGGGCGATGGCGTCGGCGGTGTACCGGCCGACGCCGGGCAGATGTGTGAGGTCATCCGGCCACCCCTCGCGCGCGATACGTTCTGCGGCGCGGTGGAGGTTCACGGCCCGCCGGTTGTAGCCAAGCCCCTGCCAGGCTCGAATAACGTCGGCAGGAGATGCAGCGGCCAGCGACTCCACGGTCGGCCATCGCTCGAGCCACGTGATGAAGCGCGGCACGACGCGGCCGACCTGTGTCTGCTGCAGCATTACTTCCGAGACGAGGATGGCGTACGGATCGCGGGTTCTCCGCCACGGCAGGTCGCGTCCGGTCTGTGCGAACCAACAAAGGAGCGCCTCCTCCACGCCGGTGGAGGCTAGATGATCGATGCCACGCGCTCCTGTGGCCAGCGCGCCACCAAGCGGCTTGTCTGTCGAGCCGGGCACCAGCCGCATTTCCGCCCAGGGCGACCTGTGAAGCGAGAAGCTCGACGTCGCGACCCGACGGCTGGGTGACCTACGTCTCGGCGGTGGTCGTACCGGCTGCCGAGATGCGGGCGAACGCCGGTCGCGCGTGAAGGCGCTTCTGGTAGGCGGCGAGATTGACGAGGCCCGCTGCTAGCCCCATCCCGATGGCAAAGTCGACGACTTTGCCCATGACGATATCCGCCACCGAGAAGCCGCTCGGTAGCAGGTAGTCGCGCTCAGCAAGCTCGCGCTCGATGACATTCGCCACTGTGTCGAATCGAGCTCTCGCGGCGGCAACGAGCTCATCGTCGGGCTCGTCGCTCAGCTGCTCCTGCACATAGATGTCCACGAGCGGAGGCTCGACCTCGGTCATCGCGAAGAACAGCCACTGGTAGAGCAGTGCGCGTTCGTGTGTTCCGGCGGCTGGAGCCAGACTTGCCTCGGGGTGGAGGTCGGCGAGGTGGAGGCAGAGCCCAGCCGACTCGAAGAGATAGCCCTCGTTGTCGCTGACGACCGGCACGCGGCCCAACGGGTGTCGCTGGAGGTGCTCCGGCGTCTCGCGGTCCTCACCCTTGAGCACGGTGACCTCGTAGGGATCACCAAGCTCCTCGAGTGCCCACACCACGCGGTCCGACCGGGTTCCCGGGACATGGTAGACGTGCATAGCAGCACCTTAGATGATCGGCCGAAGCTGATGCCAGAAGCGTCACGTACCGGCTGGGCTGCTTGGAGGGCAGAATGGCGCGGCTCAGCCCTTGGGTGCGGGTGAGCCGAGGCCCGGCAGCTCATGGCGGGCGCGGCGAGCGGAGGGGAGCTGCGCAGCACAGCCGCGCAGAGTTGGCACAGTTCCGCGACGCTTCTTTGAAAGATCGTGCCAAAGCCGTGCGCTCTTGTCGGCTACCCTCCCCCGGGTGGTAGGTGGGGGCCGGGCGGCTCTTTCCGGCGGAGTGGTGGCTTCGCCTGGCAACGGCAGCCTGTTCCGGCCTTGGGTCCCACCCAGCCACTTCTCGCAAGTTCACCCTCGCGAGCTCTGCGCTGTCGAGCCCAGCGTGTCTCCGACCACTCGCCTGCCTGGTGCAGCCCGTCGCACCGTGCAGCCTCGTCTGGGCTCTCGCCTGAGCTCTTGGTTGCTGCTCACCGTCCGCCAGCCGCCGGAGCTTCTGTCGAGCTTCGCAATCCGCGACAGCTAGACGCCTCCGCCGGCCGGCAGGCCGTGCCGCGGCGGCGGCCTGAAGCGACGGGACGGAACAGCCTGGTCGGTGGAGCACACACCGTCGGGCCGTACGCCGTTGCTTCAGCGACCTGAAGCGACGGGGTGGGACAACCTGGTCGGGGTTCCCGCCGAGAGCAGGAGCTCGGTGCTACAGCAAGATCTGAACGGCGGTGTCGGCCGGGCAGCCGCGCCTGAGAAGTTCGGAGGCCAAGTGGAGGTCGACCTCGGTGCGCAGGGCGAGCTTGAGCGCAAGCCGGCTTGGGTACCCGGCCTGCTCGAGCGCATCACGGCGCCACTGCAACACGCGCTCCTCGTCGGTCTCAAGCTGCCGTAGCTGCTGTTCGATGTCGAGAGTGCTCACCTGTCGTCTTCTTTCACGCTCGTCGTCAGATCGTCATAGCCACTGCTGAAGCCAAGAAGTCATCAGAAGATGTTTCAGATTCGCTCACGGAGCCAGATTCGCTCACGGAGCCCTGAACCCTGCTTCCACAAGGCCGCAGCGGCCAGCGTGCGAGCGCGGTCTGGGCGCTCGACGTGTGGTCTCGCAGGGGGAGCTCGTCTCGGAGGCGCTCGCCACGGTCACCGCAGGGCGACCAAGGCGGGCCACTTTGCACGTCTACGACAGCGCGCTGTTGGCCGGGTACTGTGAAGCGAAGGATTCGGCGATGTCGATCCTCCGCGCGAACCAGACGTCGTCGAACTGCTGCCCATAGTCGATGAACCGGGCAAGCGAATCAGCGCGCGCGGGGTTGCCGCTGAACCGCGGGTGAAGACCGACCGACATCATGCGCGCGCAGTCGTCCCCGTCGTTGCGAAGCCTGTCGAGAGTCGCCTTCGCATACTCGAAGAAGTGGTCGGGGCTGCCGTAGCCCTGCGCGAGGACGAAGCGGGCATCGTTCACGACGAGCGAGTACGGGACGACCAGATGGGCCCCGCCGCCGACGCGCGTCCAGTAGGGCAGATCATCGCTGTAGCACTCTGAGTCGTAGACGAAGCCGCCCTCCTCGACGACGAGCTCGCGGGTATTGACGCTCATCTCGCGTGAGTACCACCCGAGCGGCCGCGTGCCGGTCGTGCGCTCGATCGACTCCACTGCAAGCCGGATTGCCTCGCGCTCTTCGTTCCGGGTCATCTCATAGCCATTCGACCACCGGTACCCGTGTGCGGCGGGCTCGTCACCGCGGCCCGCGAGCCGTGCTGCGACGTCCAGATTCCGCTCGAGGGCGACTGCCGCCGCAAAGAACGTCACGGGAATGCCCGCGTTGCCGAAGACGCGAAAGAGGCGCCAGATGCCGGCCCGCGAGCCGTACTCATAGACCGACTCCACCGCGAGGTCGCGGTAGCCGTCCAGGGCGAATGGGATCTCGTGCAGGATGTCGTTTGTCTCGTCGCCCATCGGGAAGGTCTTCTCCGAGCCCTCCTCGTAGTTGACGACGATCTGGACAGCGACCCGTGCATCGCCAGGCCAGCGCACGACCGGCGGGTTCGGGCCGTAGCCGACGAGCTCGCGGGGTGGCCCGTCGGCGGGGCGATCCTCCCGCGCGAAGAACTGGGTGTTCACGGGTCCTCCTTTCTCGGGGGGGGCGATGTGCTCTACCGGGTGGTGGCTTCCCACGCCCGCGCGACCTCGCTCGACGCAGCAATGTCGGCTCGGTAGGCGCTCATCACGAGCATCGAGGCCTCGTGGAGCGCTGGGACATCGCTGCCGACGCAGTCGGAAAGCACGACGCCGAAGTAGTCGTAGAAGCAGAGATCTCGCACCGTCGACTCGACGCAGCCCTCGGTCGTGCAGCCGGCGACGAGCACCGTCTGGATGCCGTTCGATCGCAGGATCAGGTCGAGGTCGGTGTTGTGGAAGGCGCTCGAGCGGAACTTCGTCACGAGGAAGTCGCCTGGCTCGGGCGAGAGCGCAGGCACGAACTCCGCGCCCCAGGTTCCCTCTACGGTGAAGCTCCACGCGCCCTCGTTCTCGGGGCTGTAGCTCTTGTTGGCGCGCAGCCGGAGCCTGAGCCATGCCGCTGAGTCACTCTTGCCGTCTGGCAGCGTCAGGATGCGCACGTTGATCACCGGCACGCCAACCTCGCGGCACGTGCGGGCGAAGGCGGCGATGCGCGGGATGGTCGCTTCGTACATCGACATGTCCGCACCGGCCTCGTGAGCGCTGCCGCCGGGCAAGCAGCAGTCGTTCTGCATATCGATGATGCAGAGGGCGGTTGTCGCGGGATCGGCGATCTCGTGCAGCTCGGTCGGAACCTCTTTCCCGTGGATGGTGATCACGAGGCCACCTCGCGGCCGAACAGGAACTCGCTTACGGCGGACGGATTGTCCACGAGCTCGGCAAGTTTGTTCAAACAGTCGTCGACGGCCCGCGCGAAGGCATCCGGCCCGCCAAAGCGCTCGAGTGCCTCGGGCGAGATGAACTTGAACATGAGCGCCGCGGTGCCCGGCGGGACTCCGACCAGGTGCACGCTGAGGACGCCATAGTCGCGAACGAGCAGCAGCGCGAGCACCGCGCTCGCCTCGAACGGCACGATGGGCGGGCTCGTCAGCCCCGCCCGCTCCATGGCGATTTCGAGAATGTCATCTGCGAGCAGTTCGGAGATCACGGGAGTCTCGTGCAGCCGGTCGCCCAGAATCTCCCGGAGCGAGCCGGCTACGGCGCGCGACGTGGCGTGCAGCTGCTGCACGCGCTCCGGCGTCGATTCGGCGAGTGAGCGGTAGGCCGCCGGATAGAGGAGCGGGCGGGCCTCCATCCCCATCTCAAAGCCGCGCGCGCGGATGCGCGAGACGAGGCTCTTCTTGCCGGTTAGCACGCCGAGGCGCGGGCCTGACGTCCCGTACTTGTCGAGCCCGGTCGCGACGAGATCAGCGCCGAGTTCGAGCATGCCGGGCTGATCGAAGAGCGCCGGCCCGACGCGCGCACCGCCTGCGTCATCGACGTAGACGGGAATGTCGCGGGCCTTTGCGAGCTCGATCACGCGTTCGAGATCGGTCTGGGGCATGGTCTCGTACGTGACCGCCAAGCGGGTGATCACGACAAGAGCGACGCGGTGCTCGCGATCGAGCGCGGCTTCGAACTCGGCAAGGCCTGCCGTATCCACCAACGTCGCGCCGACGTGGGCCGCGGCACGCAGGACGGATGGATGGCTGTAGCTCGCGGAGACCGCGATCACCGTATCCCCGGGCTGAACGAGTGTCAGGTGAGTCGAGTAGGTCGCGCCGGTGATGCGGTTGAAGAGGGCTGCGTCGTGTTGCTCGGGCGTGCCGCTCATGTGCTCGAGAGCGGCTTGGCGGAACCGGTCGAAGTAGAGGGCGGGGGCGACGAAGTCGCTCGCCACCGGCAGCTCGTCGGCGCTGAGCGGCAGGCCGTGCTCGAGGCCCGAGCAGTTGTAGACGCCTTCAGGGCCGTGCGCGTCGATACGCGCCGACAGGTAGCGCCAGGCCTGGCGGAGCTTGCGGAAATCGTCCTCGGTGCTTGTCAGGATCTGCCCGCGCGCATAGGGCAGGGCCGGTGCGTGTGGGTTGCCGAAACGATCGTGTGTGCCGACGTCAGCGCCGCTCGGCGCGACCGCGTGTGCATCCACCTTGGCTACCTCCCCGTCTCTGGCGCCGTTCCGCTCGATGATCGCTGCTGCCAGGCGCGCGTGTCAAGCGTACGCGAGAGCGCTGCCTTTGGGCGCATGGCGGAGCTGAAGGCTTATGCAGCTTGTGACGCTTCCATTTCGACCCCGCCACAAGTTGTGCGACACACGGCACGATTTCCCCGCTACGCGCGAAAGCGGGTGGTGGTTCGGGGTGGCCCCTTCAGCGGAAAGGGACGTGTCCAGGGTGGTCAGGTCGGTCTGGTCGGTCTGCGACCGACGCTCTCGCGGCCCGCGTGCCGTTAGTGGCCGCTGGCCGTCAGCAAAGCGCTGCGGCGGCGAAACGCGGCTGGCCGCTCTTGGGCTACCCTCCCCGGTTTCCGCAGATGCGAACGCGGCGCTGCGGCGGCGGAGCGCCGTTGGTCGCTCTTGGGCTACCTCCCCCGTGTCCGCAGATGTCAGTGCAGTGCTGCGGCGGCGGCAGAGCGCGATTGGTGCTCACGGCTCGTGCTCACGCGGTTGGTGCTCACCGGGCTGGCGCCACTGTCATGGCGGAGTGCGCCGAGGATCGCATGAGGGAGCGAAGGCGCGCGCCGGAGCCTTCGGCATGATTCAGGGCATGTCAGCTGTCGGCCTCGGTAAGCGCGCGGGCGCGGAACGGACTCCGGCAGGCCAGGTTCCGGCCGAGCCTCTGCCTGTCGGCCGGCACACGCGACCGGGAGGGATGCGCTGCCGAAGCGGCGTTCCGCCTCTGCTGAGGGCGGCAAGCGGGACAAGCCACGAGCGCGGCGCCGCGCCGGCCGGAGCTAAGCCGCTCTAGCCAAGAGCCGCTCTAGCCAAGACGTTGCGATGCAGATCAGGGTTCGCTTTGCTCCGAGCCCCACCGGGTCCCTCCATCTCGGAGGTGCTCTCACGGCCGTGGCGAATCGTCGCTTTGCCGATGCACGGAGAGGCAGCATGGTGCTGCGGATCGACGACACCGATACCGAGCGGGCCGACGAGGTGGCCGAGGCCAGGATTCTGCACGATCTCCACTGGCTCGGGATTGCCTGGGACGAAGGTCCCGTGCGGCAGAGCGAGCGACGCGACGCTCATCGCGCGGCTGCGGAAGGGCTGCTCGCGGCCGGGCATGCCTTCGAGGATGCCAGTTCGGTTCGGCTGCGAGCCGATCACCGTCCGACGCTGCTGCGCGGGGACGGCTCGGCTACCTACCACCTCGCCTCGGTTGTCGATGATCTCGACCTGGGGATCACGCACGTGATCAGGGGGCGCGATCACCTGCCGAACACCGCTGTGCACACCGCGCTCGCCCGGGCGCTTGGCGCCGATCCGCCCGAGTACATCCACCACGGTCTGCTGGTCGGCTCAGACGGGAAGAAGCTGTCGAAGCGCTCCGGCGCAGCTTCGCTTGACGAGCTGCGCGAACAGGGCATTCCCGCTGAGGCTGTGCGCGCCTATCTGACCGAGCTCGACCTGCCGAGGCACGACGTACAGCTCGACCTGGCACGCCTTCGGCGGCTCTCCGTTGACACAGTCGCTGCTCTCAGCGATGAGGTCCTGGCAGCTCGTGTCGGGGTTCCTCTCGAGCTGGCACCAGCGTTGAGGGGTGCTCGGACACTCGCGGAGGGGCGACGCATCGCCGAGCAGATCCTGGTGGCTCCAACCGCCGGGCCGCTCGAGGAGCGCGGCCGGCTGACGATCGAGCGCCTGCGTGAGTTGCGCTCGGCAGACGCGAGCCAGCTCGATGAGACCGCTGCGCGCGCGATGTTGCGGGAGGTGAAGGCCGTGGGCGGAGACCTGAAGACGGTCAGGCGCGTCCTGACCGGCGCCGAGCGCGGGCCCGAGCTGTGGACGGTGCTCTCCGCTCTCAACCAGCGCGAGACGTTGGAGCGCCTGAAGCGGGCGCTTAACTAGCGAGCGCCCGCGCACCGGCCGGCTGTGCGACGCGTTCCCGTGTGATGCGTTCCCGCCGATTCGATCTCGGGCGCATGGAGGCCGGCATCTAGCCTTTAGCTGGACGTCGGACGAGGCGATGGCACGCATGCGCATCTACAGCACGCTCTCGCGCCAGCTCGAGGAGCTGCCACCTGCTCCTGGGCCGGTCCGCATGTACTTCTGCGGCCCGACCGTGTACCAGCGCATTCACGTTGGGAACGCTCGCCCGTTCGTCATCTCGATGTGGCTGAAACGATGGCTGGAGCGGTGCGGATACGACGTCGTGCTCGTCGAGAACATCACCGACGTCAACGACAAGATCTACGACGCGGCTCGCGAGCAGAGGCGCGGGAGCGACGAGCTGGCTCGCGAAGTCGCGGCGTGGTACCTGGAGGACACGGACGCGCTCGGGCTCGGGCGGCCCGACCACGAGCCTCGGGTCTCGGAAACGATCGAGGAGATCATCGCGCTGATCGGCGAGCTGATCGATCGGGGGCTGGCGTACGAAGCTGCGGGTGACGTCTACTTTCGGGTCGAGGCTCACACGGAGTACGGAGTCCTTTCGAACCAGCGGCCCGATATGGTGCAGGAGCAGGAGCCCAACGAGCTGAAGGCCGATCCGCGCGACTTCGCGCTTTGGAAGACAGCCAAGGAGGGCGAGGACACCTGCTGGAAATCGCCATGGGGCCGTGGGCGCCCAGGGTGGCACATCGAGTGCTCGGCCATGGCTGAGCGTTTTCTTGGCCCGTCCTTCGAGATTCACGGTGGCGGCCTTGACCTCGTCTTCCCCCACCACGAGAACGAGCTTGCGCAGTCTCGGGGCGCTGGCCGTCCGTTCGCACAGATCTGGATGCACAACGGGATGCTCCGGCTGACCGGCGAGAAGATGTCGAAGTCCGTCGGTAACATCGCCGCGCTCTGCGACGTCCTTGCTGACTGGGGCCGGGAGACGCTGCTCCTCTATTTCATGACCGGCCTCTGGCAAGGCCCGATCGACTTTTCGGATGCGGCGCTCGAGGCCGCAAACAAGCAGGTTGAAGGTTTCCGAAACGCCTTTCGCCAGCGCCGGGCCTCGGTTGCTCCCTCAGGCGAGTGGGAGTGCCTCGTCGATGTGCTCGCAGAGGACTTCAATACGGCCGAGGCGCTTGCCGTTCTGCATGGATGGCGTGTCAACGGCTACGATGAGCTGCTTCTCCGAGGCCTCGACGTCTTCGGACTCGCGAGCCTCGCCGAGGATGCAGCAGCGCCTCCGGCAGTGCACGGGCTCGCTGTGAGACGATCTGACGCGCGGCTGCGCCGAGACTTTGAGGAGGCCGATCGGCTGCGCGACGAGATCGAGGCACAGGGCTGGGAGGTGCGTGATCGGGCTGACGGTTACAGCCTGGTTCCCAAGACATGACCGCGCCTGCCGAGATCGTCTATGGGAGGCAGCCTGTTCGGGCGCTACTTCAGGCTGGCCGGCGTACCATGCGGGAGCTTCTCGCTACCGAGCGAGCGCTTGCAGCGGAAGCGTGGCTGCGGGAAGCACCCGGTCTGCGTCTGCAGATCGCCCGCGAGCGGCATCTCACCGAAGCGTGTGGGTCACGGGATCACCAGGGCGTGGTGGCTCGCTGCGATCCATACGTCTATGCCGATGCGTGGGAGCTGGCTGGGCAGGCGTCGCCCCTGCTGGTCTGTTTGGATGGGATCACCGACCCGCAGAACTTCGGCGCCGTCTGCCGCAGCGCCGAGGCTGCTGGCGCCTCCGGCATCGTCATTCCCGAGCGCGCGGCCGCGAGGGTGACATCGGCTGTCTGTAAGGCCTCGGCGGGTGCCGTCGAGTACCTCGACGTAGCGGTGGTGGTGAACCTCGTACGGTATCTGGCCGAGATCAAGAGCAGCGATCTCTGGATCTGGGCAGCAGCAGAGGATGCCGAGACGCCGTACTGGTCAGCCGATCTCGAGGGCGGGGTCGCGCTCGTCCTTGGCGCGGAGGGGAGGGGACTCCGACCGAGCGCGCGCCGTGTGTGTGACGGCGCTATCGCGGTTCCCCTCGCAGGCTGCGTTGAATCGCTCAACGTCTCGGTGGCCGCGGGCGTGATCCTGTTCGAGGCAGCCCGGCAACGGCGGCACATCTCCGCTGGGGAGCAGCGATGATCTCCGACGATTCCGTCGGAAGCGAGCGCGGCTGAATACGGGCCCATGGCGAACCTGAGTCTGTACCTCTTCGACGGCTCGAATCTTCTCCACGCAGGGGCGTTTGGCTCGCGAGAGATGCTCATCGACCGGCTTGCGAGTTTCGTGGCGCTTCGTGGTGCCCGCGGCGTTGTCGTCTTCGATGGAGTCGGCCAGGAGCGCCAGGTCGGGCCGCTTGGTGTGCGCTTTGCGGCGCATGCGGACTCGGTGATCGAGCAGCTTGCCGCCCAGCACCGGGAGCATGAGCCCGTTGTGGTTGTCTCGTCGGACCGGATGATCGAGCACGCTACCGGGCAAGGGGTTCATCATCGCAGCTCGCAGGACCTGCTCGCCGAGCTCGGTGGAGAGCAGCCGCCGACAGAGGAGGTGGCCGTCCGGCTCAGGCTCGCGGACAGCCTTGACGCACAGACCCGCGAGCAGCTTGAGCGCATTCGGCGTCAAGAAGGGCTCTCGTAGCGTTTGTTGCAATTGCCCTTGCGCTTTCGCAGATTGGGTGCTAATCTCCCAACCCTCAATCTGAGGGTTAGACCCAGTGCTAGCTGATGCACACAGCCTCTGGGATCAGGCATGAATAGGGAGGAATCATGGCTCGGCATCCCCTCACTGCCGCGCAACAACGAGATAAGGCTCAACGAGAGATCGAAGATGTGCGCCTGATCATGAAGGCGCGAAACGGCGATCAGCTCGCGATGGATCAGCTGATCACGAAGTACCACAGCTTCGTCCGACTCAAGGCGAGCTCGTACTTTCTCGCAGGCGGAGAGGCCGATGACCTCGTTCAGGAGGGCCTCGTCGGCCTCTACAAGGCCGTGCGCGACTTCCGGGCGGATAAGGAAACCTCGTTCCGAAGCTTTGCTGAGCTGTGCATCACCCGGCAGATCATCACCGCGATCAAGACCGCAACCCGCTACAAGCACTCGGCCCTGAACTCCTACGTCTCGTTCGCTCAGACACCGGCTGGTCAGGAGGACGGGGATGTCACGGTTGGGGACGCCCTCCCCGGACCCGACGTTGACGATCCCGCTGTGTGCGTTATCTCCTCTGAAGAGCTTGAGAACCTCGTGTTCTGCCTCGGAACGGGCCTCTCCTCGCTCGAGTCGAACTCGCTTCGGCTCTATCTCGACGGGCTCTCCTACGAGGAGATGGCCGCGGAGCTCGGCTGCGACACCAAGACTATCGACAACGCCCTCCAGCGAGTCAAGCGCAAGATCGTCCAGCACCAAGAGGCGCGGGCCGTCGTCTGGTAGCCGCAGCTCGCCGATTGGCGCGGCTGCGGCGTCGTCTCGTGGCAGGAGGCGACAGACGCGCGCGGTACGTGGCGAGGCCAACGTCGGGCGGTTCGGAACCTCGCTGGGCGTCGAGCTAGGATTGCCGTCGACGCCGGAGTAGCTCAGTGGCCAGAGCGCGCGCCTTGTAAGCGCGGGGTCCCGGGTTCGAATCCCGGCTCCGGCTCTCGGCCGCCCACGCGCACGAGCTTCGGCGCGGCTTCCTCATTTGCCCTGACTGCGCCGTTCCGTCTTCATTCGGCCGGTCTGGTCTTGTCTTGTCCGACGCGATCGCGGTCGTCGATCGTGGGGCTCGTCGTTCCCCGGCAGGTGGTCCCTTACAGGACTGGAGCGCTCAGTCAGTGCGGAGACGGTGGAGCGCGGCGATGTCGAGACCGCCCTCGCCACGCTGTACGAGCTGCACGGCCAGCGCGACGACGCGCTCGGTGCAGGGAAGCTCGAGATCGAGGCGCCGAGCCAGCTCGCTCGCCGTGCGCAGGTCCTTGAGCATCGTTGTCACGTGTGCGCGTGCCTCGTAGTCGCGTGCGATCATGCGCCGTCCGTGTGCGTGGAGCGGCCGTGTATCAGCCGAGCCGCCCCTCATTGCCTCGCGCGTGAGGTCGGGGTCGAGGCCCGCACGCTCAGCGAGCGCCAGCGCCTCGGCGATGGCCTCGATGAGCACGCCGACGATCACCTGGTTCGACAGCTTGGCGGTGTGTCCGGCGCCGGCCTTGCCGACCCGAACGACGCTGTCGCCCAGCGCCTCGAGCAGCGGGCGCACTCGCTCGAAGTCGCTCATCGTGCCGCCAGCCATGATCGCCAGCGAGCCTGCCTCGGCCCCCTCGGGTCCACCGGAGACCGGGGCATCGACCCAGCCGATCCCGTGGCGCGCGAGCAAGCGGGCGTGCGCCTCTGAGCGCCATGGTTCCGAGCTGCCCATGTCCACGACGATCTGGCCGGCCCGTAGTGTCGGGGCGAGGTGTCCCAGCACGTCGTCAACCGCAGCCGAGTCCTTGAGCATGAGGATCTGCGCGTCGTCGAGCGCCGCATCGGTGAGCGCCGCTCGCAGGCTGATGCCCTCGAGCAGGTGGGCCGGCAGCTTCGAGCGATTCCAACCGCTCACGCGGAATCCTGCCCGCGAGAGGGTCTGCGCGATTGGCCGGCCCATGACGCCTAGTCCAAGGACGGTGAGCGACGAGATGGTCTTGGCCGCCGCCTCGTCGGTCATTCGAAGAACGTGTCCGCGTCTCGGTAGGGAGGAGCGCAGCAGCAGAGGAAGCGCAGCGTGCCGTCGCCGACCGCGTGGATCTGATGCCAGGCGCGCGGTGGGATCAGCACCGCATCGCCCGGTCTAAGGGGTGCGCGCTCACCGTCGAGCTCTATGTCGCCCGCGCCAGCGAGGACGTAGTAAAGTTCTTCGCTCTCGCCGTGGTAGTGGCGCGTCGTCTCGCCGTGAGGGGGGAGTGTCGCCTCAGCGAGGCTCTGGTTCTGCGCTGACGAGTTGCTCAGGTCGATCAGCAGGCGGATCGAGCTGCCGTCCTTGGTAGTGAACGGTTCAGCCTCGGCGAGCGAGCGCACCTCCATGGGAGAAACCGTAGACAATGCTCTCGGCCGTGGCGTCCTCGGTTGCTCCCAGCTGCGCGAGGTAGGTGGCGTCTGCCGCTCTTCCTGGGTCTGAGAGATGGGTGCTGCTGTGAGGGGTGAGCTGGAGGCGCAGATTCTGGATTGGGCCACAGGATCGTTGGGCTTGAGCCCGACGTCATGGGGGGGTACGAGGGAGTGGGTCAACTCCAACTCCAACTCCGATGCGAGAGGTGCTGGGCCCCGGGGTAGTCGGAGCATCTCGCCTCCATGCTCGGCGCTGCGGGTGATGACAAGATCCGCACCCGGCGGCGGGCTCTTCGTGGGCCGTGAAGGATGCCGGGGCATCCGCGGAGGGCGCTGCCTTGAAGCGCCGGCGCTGCGCCTGTAGGTTCGGCGCTCAGGCTGCCACGACAAGGAGGCACGATGCGGACGTCGAC